>JAFASC010000210.1 GCA_019244955.1 Methylobacteriaceae bacterium
CGGCGAGCGGCTGCTTCGGCGCGCGCCGGACTTGCTGAAACAGCGCGGCGAGGATGGCCTCCTTGGCATCGACGCCATTGCCGAGGCATACTGGTTCATTCACAAGCAGCAGCGCTCGGCCTGGACGCAGGAGCTGGATTTGAGGCCGTATAAGGAGGTGTTTTAGTCTGTCATTCCCGACGGCCCGCAGGACCGATCGGGAATCCAGAGAATCGTGAGTTTGCTCCTGGATTTCCGATCGCGCTTCGCGCGTCGGGAATGACACCTAGGCCGCCGCTCTCACCCGCTCCGGAAACGCGCGCGCCAGCGCGCTGGCACTTGCTGCGATGACGCCGCGCTCGGTGATGAGCCCCGTGACAAGCCGCGCCGGCGTCACGTCGAACGCCGGATTGAGCGCCGGCGAGCCTTCCGGTGCGATGCGCACGGTTTCGATGCGGCCGTCTTCCGTCGCGCCGGTCATGTGCGTCACTTCCTTTTCCCCGCGCATCTCGATCGGCACGTCGGTGCCGTCATACAGCGCGAAATCGATCGAAGACGACGGCGCCGCGACATAGAACGGCACGCCATTGTCGTGCGCCGCGAGCGCCTTCAGATACGTGCCGATCTTGTTGCAGACGTCGCCAGATGCCGTCGTGCGGTCCGTGCCGACGATGACGAGATCGATCTCGCCGCGCTGCATGAGATGCCCGCCGGCATTGTCGGCGATCAGCGTGTGCGGCACACCGTGATGCGCAAGTTCCCAGGCGGTCAGCGCGGCGCCCTGATTGCGCGGCCGCGTCTCGTCGACGAACACATGCAGATCGAGACCGCTTTCATGCCCCTTGTAGATCGGCGCTGTCGCGGTGCCCCAGTCGACGGTGGCGAGCCAGCCGGCATTGCAGTGCGTGAGAATGTTGAGCCGGCCGTTCTTGCACGACGCAAGTTCGCGAAAGATCGCGAGACCGTGCGCGCCCATCGCTTCGTTCACCGCGACGTCGGCATCGGCGAGTTCCGCGGCGCGCGCGAACGCACGCTCGGCGCGCTGTGACGGCGGCAGCGGCGCCAGCACGCGGCGCATGTCGTCGAGCGCCCAGGCGAGATTGACGGCAGTCGGCCGTGCGGTCGCGAGATAATCGGCTGTCGCGGCAAGATTCGCGTCGGAAGCATCGGCGCGCATCGCCAGCGCCAAACCGTAAGCCGCGGCGACTCCGATCAGCGGCGCGCCGCGCACCTGCATGTCGGCAATCGCGCGCCACGCATCGTTGACATCACGCAATTCGGCGGTGACGAAAGCGTGCGGCAGCTTCGTCTGGTCGATGATCGCGACGTTGCCGCTCGCGTGATCGCGCCAGATCGTACGGAAAGGTTTGCCGTCTACTTTCATCGCCCTGGCTACGCCGCCACTTTCGCAGCACCGTCCTCGACGATGCGGACGATGTCCGACATGATCGTGTTCAGTTCGAAATTCTTCGGCGTGTAGACCGCGGCAACGCCCTCTTTGCGCAGCACGCTTTCGTCTTCCGGCGGGATGATGCCGCCGACGATGACAGGCACGTCGTCCAAGCCTTCCTCACGCATGCGCGCCATGACGTCGCGCACCAGCGGTACGTGCGAGCCGGAGAGGATCGACAGGCCGACGCAATGCACGCCCTCTTCGAGCGCGGCATTGACGATCTCCGCCGGCGTCAGGCGGATGCCTTCGTAGACCACTTCCATGCCGGCATCGCGCGCGCGTACCGCAATCTGCTCGGCGCCGTTGGAATGGCCGTCGAGACCGGGTTTGCCGACGAGAAACTTGATGCGGCGTCCGAGTTTGGCGGAGACGCGCTCGACCTCGTTACGCACGTCGTCGAGATTGCCCGGCACCTGCCGCGCGGCGCGGCCGACACCGGTCGGCGCGCGATATTCGCCGCACACGTCGCGCAAGAGCATGCCCCACTCGCCTGTCGTCACACCGGCTTTCGCCGCGGCGATCGACGGCTCCATGATGTTGCGGTTTTCCTTCGCCGCCGAGCGAAGCGCAGCGAGCGCGCCCTTCACCGCCTTGTCGTCACGCGACGCGCGCCATTCATTGAGCCGTGCGACCTGCTCTGCCTCGACATGATGCGGCACGACCATGATCGCGCCGTCGCCCGCCGTCAGCGGCGAGGGCTCGGCCTCGACATATTTGTTGACGCCGACGACGATCTGCTCGCCGGCTTCGATCGCCTCTAGCCGGCGCGTGTTCGATTCGACGAGCTTTGCCTTCATGTAGCCGCTCTCGACCGCGGCAATCGCGCCGCCCATCGCCTCGATCGCGACGAGCTCGGCGCGCGCCTGCTCTTTCAGTTCTTCGACCTTGCGCGTGATCTCCTTGCTGCCGTCGAAGAGATCGCCGTATTCCAAGAGATCGGTCTCGTAAGCGACGATCTGCTGCATGCGCAGCGACCATTGTTGATCGAACGGCCGCGGCAGTCCGAGCGCCTCGTTCCAGGCCGGCAATTGCACGGCGCGGGCGCGCGCATTCTTCGATAGCACGACCGCGAGCATTTCGATCAGGATGCGATAGACGTTGTTCTCCGGCTGCTGCTCGGTGAGGCCCAGCGAGTTTACCTGCACACCGTAGCGAAAACGGCGGTATTTTTCTTCTTTCACGCCGTAGCGCTCACGCGTGATCTCGTCCCAGAGCTCGCAAAACGCGCGCATCTTGCAGAGCTCGGTGACGAAGCGCATCCCCGCATTGACAAAGAACGAGATGCGGCCGACGACTTCGGCGAAGCCTTCCTCCGACACTTCGCCCGACGCTTTGACCGTGTCGAGTATGGCGATCGCGGTTGCCAGCGCGTACGACAATTCCTGCACCGGCGTCGCGCCTGCTTCCTGCAAATGGTAGGAGCAGACGTTCATCGGATTCCATTTCGGCACTTCGCGCGTCGTGAAGACGATCACGTCTTTGGTGAGCCTGAGCGAGGGCGCCGGAGGAAACACGTAGGTACCGCGCGACAGATATTCCTTGATGATATCGTTCTGCGTCGTGCCCTGCAGGATTTTGCGCGATGCGCCCTGCTCCTCGGCAACGGCGATGTAGAGCGACATGAGCCAGGCGGCGGTCGCGTTGATCGTCATCGACGTGTTCATCTCCGCAAGCGGGATGCCGTCGAACAGCGTGCGCATGTCGCCCAAATGCGAGATCGGTACGCCGACCTTGCCGACCTCGCCGCG
>JAFASC010000219.1 GCA_019244955.1 Methylobacteriaceae bacterium
CTGTTCAGGCGAATATCGTCACGATTTTAGACCCCATCTCCGTTCAGACGCAGGTCCTTCAGAAGCGCACTGGAGTGACGGTCACCGTGTCCGATACGGTGCCGCTCTCTTGGGGCAAAATTATAGGGATGTCCAATAAGACCATAGAAGCCTCTTCGACTGCGCCACTTTACGGACCCGCCGGTAAGCTGTGCATGTTGTCACTGGATATGAAGCAAGGGGGCACCCTCCATCTGCAGAAGCAGGCGCAGGTGACCGCCAAAGATTGCGTGATCTTCTCCAACTCGAATGACAAAGGCGGTCTCCAGGCCGATGCCGGAACGGCGATTACCGCCTCATTTATCTGCTCGGTCGGGGGAGCAAAGATAAGTGGAGCAAACGTCAATCCGATCCCGACGACCGATTGCCCCTCGATGGGCGATCCGCTCGCCGCGCGACCGCGCCCGACGGTCGGCAATTGTGCCAGCCTTCTCCCGATGGTGATCACCGGGGTGCAAACTTTGTACCCGGGGAATTATTGCGGTGGGTTGACCGCGCAGGTACTGGCGTCTGCAAAGAACTACATCACCACTGGGTACAGCAACCAGAATGCAAGCATAACGTCGGCGACAATTTCGAGCGACCATTCCTCGGTCTGCGTGAGTGCTCAGGACACCATCCAGCTCGGCGTGATGGGCATGTTCGGCACGACTTCTAAGGTGGTGACCGCATCGACCTGCACTGCTATTGCCGGTTACAGTAGCTATGAGGTCGCCCTCGTGCTCGACAATTCCGGGTCAATGAGCGAGGGTGTCAGCGGAAGCACGAAAATCGCGGCGCTGCAGACTGCCGCCAACAATTTTGTCAGCACGATGTTCACCGGCGGCCTTGCCGGCAAGGTGAAAGTGTCAATAGTGCCGTTTTCGGGTGCAGTCGCCGTCTCGTCGACGGACACCGCGAATGGAACAGCGAGCTGGATCGACACGCAAGGTATGTCGTCGTGGCACTGGAAGACGTTCTCGGGTGCGACAGCGGCTGGTTTCATCAACCGCCTCGACATCTTCAACAAGCTGAAGGGCGTCAACAGCAAATGGGCTTGGGCGGGCTGTTTTGAAACGCAACCGTACCCGCAGAACGTAAACGATACGCCGCCGAGCACCTCGACCCCGGACAGTCTCTACGTTCCTTATTTGGCTCCGGATGAGGTCGATGGGAAGCAGGCCTACCAGAATGACTACATCAACGACACGCCGTCGAAGGGGTGCTCGGGTGCAACGCCAACGACCGACCAAGGGTTGATCACGCGCGCGTGCAAGTACAAGAACCTATCGGCGTCGTCCATCACTAACACCAACGCATACGGTCCGAACGGAATGTGCCTTTCGCAGCCGCTGCTCCGGATGTCGTCAACACAGTCGACATTGACAGCCAAGATCAATGGCCTCGTGGCCAACGGCGACACCAATCTGCATGAAGGCTTCATGTGGGGTTGGCGCAGTATCTCGCCAAACGCGCCGTTCTCCGACGGTAAGGCCTACGATACCTCGCCGGGGGCGACAAATCAGAAGGTGATCGTATTGATGACCGACGGGTTCAACAACTGGTCAGCGGTTCCAAACACCTGGGGTGGGTCGCTCTATGAGGCGCCGGGCTACTTCACGCTGGCGAATGGACGCATGCCACCCGGAAATCAGAACATCACGAGCCTGGCGCAGTCGCGCGCGGCGCTGGATGAACTGACACTCGAAGCCTGTACGAACGCCAAGGCAAAGGGCATCGTCATCTACACCGTCGGGTTTACGATCAGTTCAGACCCGATCGACTCGCAGGGAAAGGCGCTATTGCAAAGTTGTGCAACCGATGCCAACCATGCATATATCGCGACCGATGCCAGCTCGTTGGCAAACGCCTTCAACCAAATCGGCGCGGGCATTGGCAGGCTGCGGATCAAGAGCTGACGGCGCGACGGGCGTTTCGTAGAAAGAACGCCCATCGAAGAAGCTTTAAGTATCACCTCGGTAAGCCGTTCGCGCGCTCGGCCTTCAGCGCCCGTGCGTACCATTCGAACTCGTCGAGAAAACGCGCCAGCGATTTTGTCAGCCATTCGTGCGCCGGCACGCCGTCTTCCGAAAGCGCATTCTGAATCGAAGGGATCGGCATCAGCGACGGCACGCTCGACATGCCGAGCTCGGCGAGCGTCATCCTCAGCTGCATCGCCGCGCGGACGCCGCCGAAGGCCCCTTGCGAATATGAGACGATGCCGGAGGGGCGCCAAAAATATTCTTCCAGGAAATAATCGAGCAGGTTCTTCATCCCGGGCTGAATGCCATGATTGTATTCGCCGGAAACGATGATGAATCCGTCGGCGGCGCGGTAGAGCGAGGCAAGCTTCTCCAGATTGTCCGGCGCCTCGCCCGTCGGATATTCCTTGTACATGCGGTCGAGGAGCGGCAGCTTCAGCTCCATCGCATCGACGAGCGTCGCCTCGTGACCGCGCGCTTCGAGCGTGCGCAGGAGGAGGCGCGCGGCGCGGATGCCCATGCGGTCGCGGCGCATCGAGCCGAGAAGAACCGGAACTTTGAGACGCATGGCTGCTTTCCCGGTGTTTCAAGCAGCTTGCACGCATTTTATTGCGTTCTCAACCGCGAATGCGATCGTTTCATTTATCGACGAAAAAAGAGCTGCACGTCTTCGCAGCCGTTTCAAATAAAAACGCGGGCCTTACTCATGCCCGCGTCAAGTTTACTGGAGGTCAGGCAGGCTGCTCTTGAAAGAGGCGGCCGTAACCCGCCTCCCAAGATGCGCGTGACTGATTAAAGAACCACTTTCACCCGGGTGCCGACGCCGACGCGGTTGTAGAGATCGACCACGTCATCGTTCAGCATGCGAATGCAGCCGGAAGACACCGCCTGTCCGATCGTGTCCGGCTCGTTCGAGCCATGGATGCGATACATGAGATCGCCCTTCGAGCCGTAGAGATACATCGCACGCGCGCCGAGCGGATTGTCGATGCCGCCGTTCATGTGCCGCGGCAGATCCGGACGGCGCTTCAGCATTGCTGCCGGGGGTGTCCAGCCCGGCCACACGGCCTTGCGGCCGATATGGGCGTCGCCCTGCCACTGGAAGCCCTCGCGGCCGACGCCGACGTCGTAGCGGATGGCCGAGCCGTTGCTCATCGTGAGATAGAGATAGCGGTTCTTGGTATCGACGGTGATCGTGCCAGGACGCTCGCCGGTCGGATCGGCAACGACCGTGCGGGTCGGTCCGATTTCACGGCGCACGACGTTCTGGTCGTAGGGCGAGGCGGTCGCGACGGCGACCGAGCGGCCTTCCTGCACGCCTCCCCAGCCACCGCCGAAAACCGCCTGGAAGAAGTTCTCGGCATGCGCGCCCGAGGACAGCCCCGCAAGGACAACAGCGGTAGCCAATAATGTAACACGCTTGGACATGTGCAATCTCCACGAGACGTTGAGCGGGTTGCGGTTTCGCATACGGTGTAGCTTCCCTTGAACGGCCAAGCTCGGCGTTTCGTTCCACAGCCAAGGTCGATTCTTATGTGCCGTTCCGCACATGGTGAAAACCGCCCCGCGCATGGGCACGGCGCGACCTCTCGTCGGTCTGTGGGAGAGTTAGCGATCCCGATGGAATCGCAGGGCGGCTTATTGCGCGGGCCGCGGCCAGCTAAAGTCGTCGGCGCGATTGGGTTTGGGCTCGACAGGCTGCCCACGAGCTATCGCGCGATCGACCAGCGCCTGCGCATCGTTCGAGGTGTCGCGTGTACGGCCGCGGCGGGCAAGATCGCCGCCTGGCGCGATCGGCGGCGTGGTCAGTGGCAGGATTGGACCCGAAGCCGGTTTCGGGGGAGGCGCGGGAACGAGCGGCTGCGCCGGAAGCGCGGCCTGTTGCCCGTTCGGCGCGGGCGCCGCCTTGGAGTCTCCGGGCTCTGCCGGCGCAAGGGGCGTTGGAAGGCCTCCGAGGGTCGCCACGCCGGGCTCCGTCTTCGGCTTCAGCAGATCGAACAGCCGCTTCACTTCGCTTTCGGCAAAATGGGCGAGCTTGCGCGCGCCGGGCTTGGTGAAGTGCACGCCGTCCATAGCCCGCAGTTTCACGATGACGCCGTTCACATCGGGGCCGAAGGCATTGTAGAGGCCGCGCGAATCGCCGAACGCCTCCCAGATATCGACAAAGCCGGCATCCTGTTTGGCCAGGCGTTCGCGGACGATCTCGTTGATCTCGCTAAAATCGGAGGACAGCCGCTCGCTCTTGGCGATCGGCAGGCCGACCCAGAGCAAAGGGATTCTTTTCTCTCTAAAAGCCTTGGCAATCTCTTCGACGCGATTGCCGTAGATTTCCTTCCATTTGTCCGAAAGCGGCTCATAGCGGTTATTGCCCTCCCGGATCGCTTGACGGTCATTGCTGCCGATCATCATGACCGCCATGCTGACTTTCTCGTTTGAAGCAAGCAGGTCGTGCACGGCTTTCGGCCAATCGTAGACCTCGTTGGTGACGAGACCGGTATCCCCTTTAGCCTTACGCACGATCGTGATCTCGGGCCGATCGGTGTAGGCTTCCTGCAGCCCTTGCGCCAGCAATTGCCCCAAGCTGTCGCCGAGGACGTCGATGACGAAGGCGGCTTCCGCGGGTGGTTTATCGGGGATCGCAGGCGCGGCTTTATCGACAACTCCCGGGGCGGTCCCCGGTAGCACGCGCCGTATCTGGGGCTTTGTGTGCACGTAAGTCGGGCGCCGTTGGATGCGCTGGTGCTGCATCATCTCGCGTTCGCGCAGCCAGAATCCGGCATTGTCGTCGGGTCGATAGCCGCCGCCACCCCAACCGCCGCCGCCTCCCCAGCCGCCACCGCCCCCGCCACTACCCCAGCCGCCTCCGCCGCCCCAGCCACCGCCGCCGCCCCACGGCCATTGCGCCATGACCGACGACGAGCCGCAGGCGAGGAAGGCCAAGAGGGCGATTGCGCAGAGTTTTATGGCGCCTCCGCCCGCCAGGGTGCCGCGCCGCCGATTGCGTGAAAGAAAATCCGGCCTCTGCATCGACCGACTATAGCTGATCGGCGGCCTAAGGCCAAAACGGGCCGGTGGCAGCTTGTTAGCGCGCCGCGGTCGGCCAGCTGGCCTTCAATGCGGGCCACCCCGCAATGCGGTCGCCGAGCAGCGCCACGCCAAGCGCGTACGAGGTCGAGTTGTTGTAGCTCTTGATGACCTTGAAGTTGCGGGTGACGAGGAAAGCCGGCCCGCTGGCCCCCGCCGGCCGGATCAACGCCGCCTGGCCTTCCCTCGGCATCGCTTCGCCGTCCGCGCGGGTGACACCCTGGCCGGCCCAATGCACGAACGGGCGGTAATGCGTCGCGCCGCCGCCCGCCTCGAGGCCGGCCGGCAGCAGCACCTCATAGCCCCACGTTTCGCCGACGATCCAGCCGTGCTTCTTCAGGTAATTGGCGGTCGAGGCGAGCGCGTCGGGAACGTTCGTCCAGATGTCCTTGTGCCCGTCGCGATCGAAGTCGACGGCATAACGATTGAAGCTCGAAGGCATGAACTGCGTCTGGCCCATCGCGCCGGCCCACGAGCCCTGCATGTCTTTCGTATGGACATGGCCAGCTTCGAGGATTTGCAGCGCGCTCAACAGCTCCTTTTTGAAATAGTCGCCACGATAGCGGGCATAGGCGAGAGTGGCGAGGGCGCGGATGACGTATTTGTCGCCGACATAGCCGCCGAAATTCGTCTCCATGCCCCAGACGCCGAGCACGACATAAGGGTCGACGCCGTATATACGATCGACCTTCTCCAGGATGTCTTTCCACTCGCGCGCCTTTGCCTGCCCCTTCTCGATGCGCTTGGCGGAGACGGCGGTGGCAAGATAATCGCCGATCGGTTTGACGAACTCGGCCTGCTTGTGCGTGCGCTCGATGACGTCCGGGTCGGGCGTGACGCCGCTGAAAGCCGCATCGAAGGTCGCGCGCGAGACGCCGCGCGCATGCGCCTGCGGCCACAGCGAGGTGACGAAGTGGGCGAAATCGGCGGATGCGGTGGCGGTGGCGCTTAACAGACAAAGCGCGGCGGCAAAAAGCCGGACCGCGCACCTCCCGGTGCGCAAGCAAAGGCCTGTGCGGACCAGGAGGTCCGCGGACCAACGCCCATGTCGAAGAATGTACATCTGCCTGCCTATTCCGCAGAACGGATGATGAGGCAAACCCGTTTCCGATTTATTTACCGTACGCCCGATCGCAAAATCTCCACCGCCGCTTCATGTGCGCGCTTGTCGCCGGCGGCAATTATCGCGCCGCCCTGCGCGGCATCGCCGCCGTCCCACGTGGTGACGATCCCGCCCGCGCCTTCAATGATGGGGATCAGCGCGACGATGTCGTGGGGTTTCAGACTGCTCTCGATGACGAGATCGACGTGTCCCGCGGCGAGTGCGCAATAGCCGTAGCAATCGCCGCCATAGCGCACGAGCCGGACCTTTTCCTCGACCTTGAAATAGGCCTCGCGCTGCTTTTCCTGGATCAGCCGCGGCGACGTCGTCATGAGGGTAGCCTGCGCGAGCAACGCGCAGGGGCGCGTCTTCAGCTTGCGCTCCTCGACGTCTTCGCCCGGCCGATGCGATGGGCCGCGCCAGAACGCCGCGGCGCCGTCGCCAAAGAAGCGTTCGCGCGTAAACGGCTGGTGCATCATGCCGTAGCAGGGCCGGCCGTGACGGTTGAGGCCAATGAGCGTGCCCCACATCGGCAGGCCGGAGATGAAGCTCTTCGTGCCGTCGATGGGATCGAGCACCCACACATATTCGGCGTCGGCGCGCGTCGCGCCGAATTCCTCGCCGATGATCCCGTGGTTCGGGAATGTCGCCTCGATCATCCGCCGCAAGGCCA
>JAFASC010000348.1 GCA_019244955.1 Methylobacteriaceae bacterium
GCCGGCCGGGTGGGGCGCGTGCGACCCGAACAACCCGCGCAACCGGCGCCTGCGCTGCTCGATCCTGGTCGAGCGCGGCTCCGGCGAGGCAAGGACGCAGGTTCTGGTCGACACCTCCCCGGACCTGCGCGAGCAGATGCTGCGGACCGGCGTTCAGCGCCTCGACGGCATCCTGATGACGCATCCCCATGCCGACCACACCCATGGAATCGACGACGTCCGGCCGCTGGTGATCAGCATGCGCCGGCGCATCACGATGTGGATGGACGAAGCCACCTCCAGGGATGTCGGCGGCAAGTTCGGCTACATCTTCGAGACGCCGCCCGGCAGTTCCTATCCGCCGCTACTCAAGGAAGCGCGGATCGTCCACGGGGAACCGGTCCGCGTCGACGGGCCAGGTGGTGTTGTTGAGGCGCTGCCGTTCCGGCTGAACCACGGCGAGATCGATGCGCTTGGCCTGCGGTTCGGCGCGATTGCCTATACACCCGACCTCAACGCCATCCCGGACCAAAGCCTGCCATTCTTGCGCGGCCTGGATTTGTGGATCGTTGATGCGTTGCGATACACGCCCCATCCCTCGCATTTTTCGCTTGCCGAGACGCTTGACTGGATTGCGCGCTTGCGGCCGAACCGGGCAATCATCACCAACATGCACAGCGATCTCGATTACGCACGGCTGGCCAAAGAAATTCCCGCCGGAATCGTCCCGGCCTATGATGGGATGCGGATCGTGCGAGGCCATGTGGTGGAAAGCCCCGAGCCCGCGATTACGGACAAACAGTGATTTTGGTTCCATAATATCGATTATGCGAATCTCCGCTGCTGGTCGGAAGCCGGTTTCCCTCGCAATTTGAGTGAAATGCCGGACGCATTGACAGGCTGAAGCCGTGGCAGATACTGCATTTCCTGCCACACTGGCGGCGAAAAACATCCGAGCGTCACCGGAATCCAGTAGCCGGGTTGCCCCGCGCCTGCTACAAATGTCGCACGCGGGCAATTGGCATTACGACCTTCACCATGAGCAGCGACAGGCAGTTCGTTATGAATTGCCTTCATTGGGAACCTGAGCGCTCCGGCGGGGTCGGCCGGCTAGCGCTTTTTTGCGTGCCGACCGGCGGGTGGCCGGATCAGCGGAGAGACGAGCATACCTCATGAGCAAAGGCCGAGATTTTCGCGGACCTCGCAAGCGCGGCTTCGACGACGACAGCCCGTCATACGACGCGCCGCGCACCCATCGCCCACCGCGTTCGCCCTACGGGCCCCCCGGGGGCGGTCCCGGCGGCTTCCCGGACATGGCGCCCGCGCCGACCACCCCACCCGTCGATGCCATTGTTAAGTGGTTCAAGCCCGACAAGGGCTTCGGCTTCGTCGAGCTGGCGAACGGCACCGGCGACGCATTCCTGCATATCGGCGCGCTGCAGTCGGCGGGCTATGAGACGGTGCCGCCAGGCGCCAAGCTGAAAGTCCAGGTCTCGAACAGCCTCAAGGGCCAGCAGGTCAACCGGGTGCTCGAAGTCGACACATCCGGCGCCGCCGAGCGCGCCCCGCAGCGCTCGTTCGACAGTCCGCGGCCGCCGCGCCGGGTCGCACCCGATCCATCGACCGCCGTCTCGGTCACCGGCAAGGTGAAGTGGTTCGACGAGAATAAGGGCTTCGGCTTCGTTCAGTCGAATGACGGCGGCAAGGACGTATTCGTGCACATATCCGTTTTGAGTTCCTCGGGCGTGACGCGCCTGATGGAAGGCCAGCCGGTGACAATGCGAGTCGTCGACACCCCGAAGGGGCGCGAGGCGCTTTCAATCTCGGCCGAATAATTCAGATTTTACCGATTGGAGAGGGGCTTGTGGTGCTCCTCTCACCTGCTCTGCTAAGACTCCATGACTGAACCAAAGCGCGGCCGAGCGCTGGCGCCCTCGCGCGAGATTGCCCGCCTGCTCGAAATCATGGCGGCGCTGCGCACACCTGAAAGCGGATGTCCTTGGGATCTGCAGCAGGATTTTGCGTCGATCGCGCCCTACACGATCGAGGAGGCGTACGAAGTCGCCGACGCGATCCAGCGCAGCAACCTCGAGGACCTAAAGGACGAGCTTGGCGATCTTCTCCTGCAGGTCGTCTTCCACGCTCGCATGGCGGAGGAGCGCGGCGTTTTCGATTTCGGCGCCGTGGTCGAGGCGATCACCTCAAAGCTGTTGCGGCGGCACCCGCATGTGTTCGGCGATATTGGACGGCATTCGGCCGCAGACGTCGAGGGGCTCTGGGCGCGCATCAAGGCCGAGGAGAAACGTGGGCGCGGTGCTCCGCACTCGGCCGGAGTGCTCGCCAACGTCCCGGTGGCGCTCCCCGCCCTAACACGCGCCTGGAAGCTACAGGAGCAGGCGGCGACAGTCGGTTTCGACTGGAACGATCCGCGCGCGGTGCTCGCGAAAATTCGCGAGGAGACCGACGAGATTGACCGCGCGCTCGATGGCCGAAAGAAAGAGGAGACCGTGGCCGAGATCGGCGATCTCATGTTTGCCGTTGTCAACCTCGCGCGCCACACCGGGGCCGATCCCGAAGCTATCTTGCGTCAGACCAACGCAAAATTCGAACGCCGCTTTCGCTTCATCGAAGAAAAGCTCGCGGCGACCGGTCGCAAGCCGGCGGAGACGTCGCTCGACGAAATGGATCGGCTCTGGGACGAAGCCAAGGCGGCCGAGCGCGCCGATTAGACCTTGCGCAGGCGAGCGGCGTGAAGTTGGGGTGCGCGCGCATTCGGGAAACGCCGATGCACCAGCTCGGCCCGTTCCGGCGCAATGCGCACTTCCAAGAACACGCTGCCGTCGCTCTGATTGCGCCGTTCCAGGACCTCTGAATTCTTGTAGAGCCAGGCGAGTCCTTTCCCGTCGCTCGGATCAAGCGTGAGCGCGAGTTGCGTGCGCTCGGACGCGAGTCGGGCCTCGATGCGCTCGAGAAGGTCGGTGATCCCCTCCCCCGTGGCCGCAGAAATCACCACGGGTCGCCTGTCCGCGGGGACGCGCCGCGCCGCATTCGCCACGGCTATGCGCGCATCGTGATCGAGCAGATCGGCCTTGTTCCAAACTTCCATCAGTCGCGCGGAATCGTTCGGGTCGATACCGAGTTCACTCAGCACTTTGGCGACATCCTCGCCCTGCACGTCCGATTCCGCATGCGAAATGTCGCGCACATGAAGAATGAGATCCGCGGAGATCACCTCTTCGAGCGTGGCGCGAAAGGCAGAGACGAGCGTCGTCGGAAGATCGGCGATAAAGCCGACCGTATCGGACAGAATCGCGCGCCCGCCATGCGGCAATTGCAACGCGCGCAGCGTTGGATCGAGCGTTGCGAAGAGCAGGTTCTCGGCGCGTACTTGGGCTCTGGTCAACGCGTTGAACAGCGTCGATTTTCCCGCGTTCGTGTAACCGACGAGCGCGATTGTCGGAAACGGCACATCGCGTCGCGACTTGCGATGCAGGCCGCGTGTGCGCTTAACCTGTTCGAGCTCGCGTTCAATCCGCGTCATGCGCTCCTGAATGAGCCGCCGGTCGGTTTCGATCTGCGTCTCGCCGGGACCCCCGAGAAAGCCGAACCCGCCGCGTTGGCGCTCCAGGTGAGTCCACGAGCGCACGAGTCGGGATTTCTGATACGCGAGATGCGCCAGTTCTACCTGCAGCGCCCCTTCGCGCGTGCGCGCGCGTTGTCCGAAAATTTCGAGAATCAAGCCGGTGCGATCGATCACCTTGGTTTTGAAAGCGCGTTCCAGATTGCGCTGCTGCACCGGCGAGAGCGCACAATCCATAACAACAAGGGAGATCTCTCCATTCTCGATCTCGCGCGCGATCTCCTCAACCTTGCCTTTGCCGAGGTAAGTCGCAGGACGAATCGCGCTTAGATGAATCTCGAATGTTTGCCGCACATCGAGATCAATGGCGCGGGCGAGCCCTACCGCCTCGTCCAGACGCGCTTTGGGGCTGCGTGATGTGAGGTCGACGCGGCCGGCGCCTGAAACATAGGGACCGATGACGATCGCGCGGGTAGATCCCGCTCTTCCGGTCCCGGGTTCGCCTGCCTTTGCCTGCTTGGCGCGTTTCAAACAAACCTCGCAGCAACGCGGCCTGTCAAATCACTTCCCTTCCGCGCTGGTCTCTTCGGTGGGCTCGAACATCTGAATCGGGTGGCCCGGCATGATTGTCGATATCGCATGCTTATAAACGAGCTGCGAATGCCCGTCGCGCCGCAAAAGCACACAAAAGTTGTCGAACCAGGTGACGACCCCCTGCAATTTGACGCCGTTGACGAGGAAGATTGTGAGCGGAACCTTGTTCTTGCGCACATAATTCAGAAACGTATCTTGCAGGTTCTGTCCGCGTTCTGCCGCCATGACTTTTTCCCGTTCTTATCTTGATCGCCCCACAGGGCGGAATGCAATTCCGACTCCAAACCATTGTGACAGAGAAGCTTCACCCCCTCGCGACGGTTCGCCCTCGCCGGCCCGGACCTACTCTTCGAAGGTTAAGGCCTCCCAGAGAAGCTTGTGTGTATTCCACCAACGTCAAGGGGACATCAGGCGCCCGGCGACTCCCGCCGCGGCGGCGGCGGCCATGAGCCAGATCGGATTGATCCGGCTGAGAACGAGCGCGAATGCGCCGAGGACCGTGATCGCGACGCTCAGCGCGTCTCGATCCGCAGCCCGCGCCAACACGAAGCCGCTCGCCAGGATCAGGCCGATCGCGAGCGGTACCAAGCCGGCTCTCAGGGCCTTCAGAAACCGGCTCTCTCCAGCGCGCGAGAGGATGCGGCCGGTGAGGAGGGCCAAGGTGGAGGTCGGCACGACCGTCGCGGCCGTCGCGACCGCCAGCCCTGCCGCCCCTGCCAATCGCCAGCCGACCAAAGGAAGAATGAGCACGTTCGGCCCCGGCGCCGTCTGTGCCAGGGCGAACAGATTGGTGAAATCGGCATCGCTCATCGCGCCCATCACATCGACAACTTGCCGATGCAGTTCCGGTACGATTGCGTTCGCCCCGCCAAAGGCAAGCAGCGAAAGAAGCGTAATCAGAATCGCAAGGTGGAAAAGCATCTGTCCGTCAGGAATTTCGGTCGAGCCACGCGGCGCCGACCGTCAGCGGGATGACGCAGAGAAGAACCCAGAGGAGGGGCAGACGCAGGATGCCCACCGCCACAAACGTGACGAGCGTCGCCAGGATGATGCGCGGGGAAAGCTTGAGGTTACGCGCGATTTTCAGGCCGGTGCCAATGACGAGGCCCGCCGCCCCTGCCCCGGCGCCGGCAATGGCGGCTGCCACATACGGATTGTCGCTGACCGCGCCATAAAGCTCGACGAGCGCCACCGCGATCGCGAGCGGCATCGCCATGAGCCCGAAGACCGCCGCGGCGGCACCGGATATGCCAAGAAACCGATCCCCCAGCAGTACGGCGGTGTTGGTCGTATTCGCACCCGGGAGCACCTGCGACAGACCAAGTAGCGAAGCGAATTCCCGGTCGTCCATCCAACGCCGTTCCTCAACGATCACCTGCCGAACCCAAGGCGCGACGCCGCCGAAGCCGAGGAGACCCATTTTCAAGAACGCCAGGAACAAAGCCGTGTGGGTGACGCGCGGCTCCGCGCGCCCGGATCGCGATTCGTGCTTCGCGGGAAGTTCGCTGACCACCCGCGTCAGTCGATCGAGAGCGACTTCAGCTTGCGGTGCAGTGCCGAGCGCTCCATGCCGATAAACTCTGCGGTTCGCGAGATGTTGCCGCCGAAGCGGCTGATCTGGGCGACGAGATATTCGCGCTCGAACACTTCGCGCGCTTCGCGCAGCGGCAGGCTCATCAACCGTTCGCCCCCTGCTCCGTTCGGTGTCGACGGCACCAACGCGCCGACTTCCGAGGGCAGCATGTCGGCGGTGATTTCCGCATCCGGATCGCCGGCGCTCAGAATCATCAGGCGCTCGACGTTGTTGCGCAGCTGCCGGATGTTGCCCGGCCAGTCATGCGATTGCAGTACCGCCATCGCATCTTCGGCGATCTTGCGTTTCGGCATGCCCGTCGCGGTCGAAACCTGATCCATGAAGAAGCTGATCAGTTCCGGGATGTCCTCGCGGCGCTCCGCAAGTGTCGGCACGCGGATCGGCACGACCGACAAACGATGGAACAGATCCTCACGAAACGCGCCTTCGGCAATCGCGGTCGGTAGATCGCGGGCGCTCGAGGAGATGACTCGCACGTCGACATGCACGCGCGTCGAACCGCCGACGCGGGTGAAGTTCTGATCGACGAGGACGCGCAAAATTTTCGCCTGCGTTTCCTTGGGCATGTCGGCGATTTCGTCAATATAGAGTGTGCCGCCATGCGCCTCTTCGAGTGCGCCGACTTTGCGGGCGTGCCCGTTCATCGGCTCGGTCCCGAAGAGCTCGACCTCCATGGTTTCCGAGGCGATCGTCGCCGCGTTGATGACAAAGAACGGACCCGCGGCGCGGTTCGACGCCTCGTGAATCGTGCGCGCGACAAGCTCCTTACCCGAGCCCGGCGTTCCGGTGATCATGATACGCGAATTTGCCGGCGCGATGCGCTCAATCACCTGGCGCAGCTGGTTCATCGCAGTCGACTTGCCCACGATACGGTTGGTCGCCCCTGCTCGCGCGCGCAATTCCGAAACTTCGCGTTTCAGACGCGAGGCTTCGATGGCGCGGTCGGCGACAAGCACGAGACGGTCGGCTTTGAACGGCTTCTCGATAAAGTCGTAGGCGCCAAGCTTTGTGGCGGTCACCGCCGTCTCGATGTTGCCGTGGCCGGAAATCATCACGACCGGGAGAGTCGGATGCTCGCTCTTGACGATTTCGAGAAGCTGCAATCCGTCGAGTTTCGATCCTTGCAGCCAAATATCGAGAAAAACCAGCTGCGGCCGGCGCGCCTGGATCGCGGCAAGCGCCTCGTCCGAATCTCTTGCGGTGCGCGCACCGTGACCTTCGTCCGACAGAATGCCGGACACGAGCTCGCGAATGTCGGCTTCGTCGTCGACGATCAGAATGTCTGTTGCCATGTAACCTTCACGCTTTTTCTGTTTCGACCGCTGGCGTGTCCGCATCCGCGGTCGCTCGGCCGGTAGGGATGAAAAGGCGAATGCAGGCGCCGCGTCCCGAGGGTGCATCGAGCAATTCGAGACCGCCGCCGTGATCTTCCAAAATTTTCGCGACGATCGGCAGGCCGAGGCCTGTCCCTTCGGCGCGCGTCGTCATGTAAGGCTCGAGCAGCCGCTGCCGATTTTCCTTCGGCAGACCCTTGCCGTTATCGATGACGTCGATTTCGGCGATGTTCTCCGGCGTGACCCTGAGCGCAACCAGAATACGTCCCTTGTCCGTGACTCCTTCCCCCTTTCCAGCTGCAATACCCTCGGTGGCGTTCTTGATGATGTTCGTCAGCGCCTGCGAGAGCAGTCGACGGTCGAAGCGGGCAATCACCGGTTTCTCCGGCAGATCCTCCTCGAACTCGATCTCAGGATTGCCGACGCGCATCAGGAACAGGACCTGGCGTGCGCACTGACTGAGATCATCTTTCTCAAGCGTCGCCTTGGGCATGCGCGCGAACGACGAGAACTCGTCGACCATGCGCTTGATGTCGTCGACCTGGCGCACGATCGTGTCGGTGCATTGATCAAAGACGTCACGGTCCTGCGTGATCACCTTGCCGTATTTGCGTTTCAGCCGCTCGGCAGAAAGCTGAATCGGGGTGAGTGGGTTCTTGATTTCGTGCGCGATGCGCCGCGCTACGTCTGCCCAGGCGGAGGTGCGCTGCGCCATTACAAGGTCGGTGATATCGTCGAGCGTCACGACGTAAGAGCGCCCGGCTTTGTCGACATGACCGGTGGTGACGCGCACGTTGAATGTGCGTTCGCGTCCGCCGCGCATCAACGATAATTGGCTCTGGACGTTCTTTGGATGTACTGCGGCGGCTTCTGCAAGCACGGCGGACAGTTCCGGCATGACCTCGGTGAGCGGCATCCCAATCGCGCCGCCGGCGGCGAGATTGCTCATCAGCCTTTCGGCCGACGGATTGAGCGAGCTGATCGTCCCTTGCGGGCCGACGCCGATCACGGCAGCCGGCACGCCGGAGAGAACCGCCTCGGTGAACTGACGCCGCTCGTCTATGAGCTGATTGGCGGCCAAAAGGCGGTTTTGTTGCAGCTTCAGCTCCGAAGTCATGTGGTTGAAGGTGTCGCCGAGGTGAGCGAGATCGCCTTCGGATTTGTGGACTGGAACGCGTATGTCGAGATTGCCCGAGGAGACTTGGTCGGTCGCCGCAATCAACCGCCTGATCGGCGCGACCAGGCGGTTGGCGAAAGACAGCCCGAGCCACACCGCCGATAACAGCATGATGGTCGCGAGCAGACCGAACATCACTGCAAAAGCGATCTTGATGTTGTTGCGATGCGCGTCGAAGAGATCGTAAAGCCGGATCAGATTGGCGGCCGCGCGCGGAAACTCCATCGCGAATTGATCGAGCGGGCGTGCCACATAGAGAAAGGCGCGATCGAAAGCCTGCAATGCGCGGACTGCAACAAAGACACGGCCGCCGTCGAGCACGAGGCAAAGCGGCTCGCCCTTTTTCGCGTCCTCATAGTCGCTGGCTTCGGGTTTGACGATGTTCGAGCCGATGCCGTTGCCGAGATCGACCTTTTCCAGGATCTCGCCATCGTCGCGGATCATCGCCGCCGCGGTGAAGCCTAAAAATTTCGCCCGCGACGAAAAGTACTCGTGAAAGAACGCGTGATCGGCGATGTACATCGTGCGGCCGCGATCGAGGTCGGCGGCGGTAAGCTGCGCTTCCTGCAGCAGCGAATGGCACTGCGTCTCCCGGAACAGTTTGGCGGCTTCCGCTGTCGTGTAAACGAAGCCGCGCACGTCCTGCATGAAAGCGGGGTTGAGGGTCCGGTCGAGCGTGATCGAGCCGACGATCGCCATGAGCAGCGCCGGCGCCGCCGCGATGATCGAGAACAAGCCGACGATGCGGATATGGAGGCGTGACGCCGCCGCCTGCTTCCGCCAGGCGCGGATCAGCGCCCAAGCCTCCGCCACGACCAAGCCGACGAGGGCCAGGACAACGACCACATCGGCCGCGAACAGCGACAACACGACATCGTTCGTCGGCGGTATCGGTGTGAGTCCGGCGAGCACGAAGAAGCTCGCAAGCGCGCTAAGGATCGCGCACAGCACAATGAACGGGCCGAGCTTCCCGAGCAGTCGGCGGCCGCGGCCGCTCTCCGGCACGGGCGTCTGCGTGCTAATGTTTGTCGCTAGTGCCAACGTCCCTTACCCGCGTGTTGCGGACGTGCACGGCCGGCCAGCCGTTGCAATCCTGCAACGCTGTTGCCGAATTACGACATTTTTAGGGGCAGGTCGGAACCTCTCACCGAGGCGAACGGAGCAGTCGAATATCCAAATCGCGGACCTTTTTGCGCAAGGTGTTGCGATTGAGGCCCAGGAGCTCGGCGGCTTTGATCTGATTGCCGCGCGTCGCGCCGAGCGCTGCAGAGATCAGGGGGTATTCGACGTCGCGCAGAATGCGATGGTAGAGGCCGGGCGGCGGCAGGCCGTCGGTGTGCGACTGAAACAGTTCGTTCAGGTGCCGCTCAACAGCCATGGACAAGGTCTCATCCGGGTCCGCGGCGCTTGCCCCCCGCGCCCCGGCCGGCGCCGCGCTTTCAACCGGTGAGCTCGGCCGCGCTACATTCTGCTCGAGTTCGGTTTCGACGAGCTGCTCGGAAATCAGCTCCTGCGGATAAAGCGCTGCCAGCCGGCGCACCAGGTTTTCGAGTTCGCGAATGTTGCCCGGCCAGCGGTAACGCTTCATCCGATCGAGGGCCGCGTTTTCTATATGTTTCAGCGGCAGGCCTTCCGCTGCAGCGAGCGAAAAGAAATGCCGCGTCAAGTCGGCGATGTCTTCCGTCCGCTCTCGCAAGGGCGGCAGCCGCAAAGGCACGACATTCAATCGGAAAAACAAATCCTCCCGGAAGAGCCCTTGCTGGATCAGCACGCGCAGATCTTTATTGCTCGCCGCGATGATGCGCACATTCGTTTTGATCGGCGTGCGACCGCCAACAGTCGTATATTCGCCCTGCTGTAACACGCGCAACAGACGTGTTTGCGCATCCATCGGCATGTCGCCGATCTCATCGAGAAACAGCGTACCGCCCTCGGCCTGTTCGAAGCGTCCGGCCGACCGCTGGTTGGCGCCGGTGAACGCGCCCTTCTCGTGCCCGAACAGTTCGCTCTCGATAAGGTCGCGTGGAATAGCCGCCATGTTGATCGCGACAAACGGACCTTTCTTGCGCTTCCCGTAATCGTGCAATGCGCGCGCGACCAGTTCCTTGCCGGTGCCCGATTCACCGGTGATCATCACCGTGAGATCGGTCTGCATCAACCGCGCGAGCGCGCGATAGATTTCCTGCATCGCAGGCGAGCGGCCGACGAGAGGCATGCCTTCGATCACTTCGTGAGGCTCGGGACGCTTGCCTTTCGGTTCGTTCATGGCGCGCCCGACGATAGCCACCAGTTCCTTCAGATCGAACGGCTTCGGAAGATAGTCGTAAGCGCCGCGTTCCGACGCTTTGATCGCAGTCATAAACGTGTTCTGCGCGCTCATGACTATGATTGGCAGTTCGGGCCGAAGCTTCTTGATCCTGGGCAGAAGTTCGAACGCGTTTTCGTCCGGCATCACCACATCGGTGATGACAAGATCGCCGTCGCCCGATTGCACCCAGCGCCACAAGCTTGCTGCGGTGCCGGTGGTCCGCACCTCATAGCCGGCGCGCGAAAGGGCTTGATTAAGGACCGTGCGGATCGCCGCGTCGTCGTCGGCGATCAGAATGTTTCCGCCCGTCATCGCCGCGCGCCTCCGCCGTCAGTTTTACTCCGGCTCATGTGTCCGATGCCTCGACTGCGCGTCCGTCGCGCGACTTGTAGACCGGCATGAGCACCCGGAAGGTTGTTCGCCTCGGAAGTGATTCGCATTCAACAATGCCGCCGTGGTCCCCGATGATCTTGGCAACGAGTGCAAGTCCGAGGCCAGTTCCCGACGCCTTGGTTGTGACGAAGGGATCGAAGAGGTGCTCTGCAATTTCGCGCGGAACACCCGGCCCGTTGTCGCGGATGCAGAATTCGAGGGGCAGGCTGACCGGGCTCGGCGAACTGGCGGTCTTGAGCCTAACGCCAGGCCGGAAAGCCGTCGAAAGCTCAACTTCGCCATCGATTGCCTCCTCGCCGATAGCCTCCGCCGCGTTCTTTACGAGATTGAGGAAGACCTG
Source organism: Methylobacteriaceae bacterium (assembly GCA_019244955.1). GTDB lineage: Bacteria > Pseudomonadota > Alphaproteobacteria > Rhizobiales > Beijerinckiaceae > JAFASC01. Next base: position 11,300 of record JAFASC010000348.1, read on the forward strand.
AATCAATTGATCGCGATTGGCGAAGACCGGCGGCAGCGAGGGGTCGTAGTTTTCGTGGAAACGGATGTGCCGGGCAAAGCCCGCTTGCGCTACGCGTTTAACGTGATCGATCACCGTATGGATGTTGACGCTCTCGCGCTCGATCGGCCGCTCGTCGGTAAACGCTTCCATCCTGTCGACCAGCTTCACGATGCGGTCGGCTTCATCGCAGATTAGACGGGTCCATTCGCGGTCTGCATCTGTGATCGAACTGTCGAGAAGCTGGGCGGCGCCGCGAATCCCCGAGAGCGGGTTCTTGATTTCATGGGCCAGCATGGCGCCCAGCGCGGAAACCGAGCGCGCTGCTCCCTGGTGCGTCAGCTGCCTGTCCATTTTATGAGCAATCGTCCGTTCTTGCAGCATTAGAACGACGCCATCGCGCTCGTCCGGCATGGGCGCGACGTGGATGTCGACGCGCCGTTCGCCCGGAACCTTCTGCATGCCGAGATCGACCTGGTATTCGTTGATCGCTGCACCGCGGGCGCGAACCTGATCGATCAGCGCCAGCACCGGCGAGCCGAACGGCAGGATGTCATTGAGCTTTACCCGCCGTAGATGCGAGCGGCCCATCTCGAAGAAGGCTTCGGCCGCGGCGTTGACGTCGGTAATCGTGCCGTCATGCGCGATGGTCAGGAGGGGCGTCGGCAACGCGGCGAGAAGCAGCGAGGCGTTGGCAGCGAGGCTGCTGTCGCGCTCGGGGAGCACGGGCTGATCATGCGGGAGAGGCATGAGCTTGCGGCTGAAAAGCATCATGCCGCCTCCAGGACCGGCTCGTACTCGAACATGACGGAGAGCAGGCGCTCCGCCTCAGCCGGATTTTCTGTGGTGACGAGCGGCAGACGAAGGCCGGCCGCACGCGGCGAGCCATCGCGGGCGGCCCATTCGGCATAGGCCGCGAGATGCTTTCGCGCGTGGCGAAGCCCCTGATCGCGGCCGAACAGCGAGAGCAAGGTGCGATAATGCGCAAGAGCCGCGTCGCGGCGTGCGTCGGGGCTCGGCAAGGGCCCGAGCTTTCCCCTCGCAAGGAAGCGCGCAATTTGGCCGACGAACCAGGGTCGCCCCACCGCGCCGCGCCCGATCATCACGGCATCAGCGCCAGAGGCCGCTAGCATGGCGAGGGCGTCTGTCGGTGTTGTGCAATCGCCGTTTGCGACAACGGGGATGGTTACCGCCTCTTTGACCAAACGGATCGCGGCCCAATCGGCGTCGCCTTTGTAGAACTGCGCACGCGTTCGTCCGTGAATTGTGAGGAGCGCAATGCCCTCTGCCTCAGCGCGGCATGCAAGTTCTGGCGCGTTCCGCGAGGTGTCGTCCCAGCCAAGCCGCATTTTCAATGTGACGGGAATAGAAACTGCGGCGACGGCGGCACGGATGATGTCGGTCGCAAGGTCGAGATCGCGCATCAGCGCCGACCCGGCGAGGCCGCCGGTCACGCGCTTTGCCGGGCAGCCCATATTGATGTCCATGGCAGCCGCACCGGCGGCTTCTGCGAGCCGGGCGGCTTCGCCGATCCAGTGGGGATCACGGCCGGCGATCTGCACGACATGGGGCGACACGCCCTCGCCCTCGGCGCGAACACGGCTTTCCTCTTCACCTCGGACGAAATTCTCGCAGGCGACCATCTCAGATATGACGAGGCCGGCTCCGAATTGCATGGCGAGGCGTCGCATTCCAACGTCGGTTACTCCCGACATCGGCGCGAGAAAAGCCCGCCCGGAGAGTTGCAATGTGCCCACCGCAAGCGGCCCTGGGAAACTAATGCCTAATGAAGAGGCAGCGGCGTTCATGCCTCCATAGTAGCCATATTTTGCAGCGCAGCAAAGTCCTTCTGCTGCCAAATTGACGCAGAAGGCGAAACGGTGAAGAGGTCTGCGGATGAATGAAGCTGCGCAGGTCTCCATCCTCGTCGTCGCCGCAGGCCGGGGTACGCGAGTGGGCGGCGCCCAACCGAAACAATATCGGCCGCTTCTCGGCCTCCCGCTGCTGACCCGAACGTTGATGAACCTGGCCGCGGCAGCTCCTCACGCGCAGCGACGCGCTGTCATCCACCAGGACGACGATGAGTCCTATGCAGCTGCGCTGCGTGCCCTGCCAGACGGCGGCAGCGGCTGGGAGTCGCCGGTGACCGGCGGGCCTACCCGCCAGCAGAGCGTTCGCAACGGCCTGGAGGCGCTGGCCGCAGATGGTCTATCGCAGCACGCGATTGTGCTCGTCCATGACGCTGCGCGGCCCTTCCCCAGCGGCGAACTCGTGCGGCGCGCCATCGAAAGCGCCCGCTCGCATGGAGCCGCCGTGCCCGGCCTACCGCTCACCGATACTGTGAAACAAGTTGCGCCGTCCGGGCGGATCCACGGCTCGCCCGATCGCGCTTCACTGCGCACGGTGCAGACCCCGCAGGCGTTCCGGTTCGACGTGCTGCTCGCCGCCCATCGTCAAGCCGCGGAGGCGGGTCAGTATGATCTCACGGACGATGCCGCCGTGGTGGAGCGCGCCGGGCACGCCGTCTATGTCTTTGACGGGGAGAAGGAGAACGTGAAGCTCACGACCGCTGACGACTTTTTCCGTGCCGAAGCGCGCCTCTTGAGCGATCTCGCCGACATTCGGTGCGGCCAGGGCTTTGACGTGCATGCTTTCGGGCCGGGCGACCACGTCTGGCTCGGCGGCGTCCAAATCCCGCATGATCGCGGCCTCGCAGGACATTCCGATGCAGACGTGCTCGCCCACGCGATCACCGACGCGATCCTCGGCGCGCTCTCCGACGGCGACATCGGCGCGCACTTCCCCCCGTCCGACCCGAAATGGAAGGGCGCGGCGTCGTCGCTGTTCCTCGCCGATGCCATCGCACGCGTGAAGGCGCGCGGCGGGCTCCTCGCCCACGTCGACGCGACACTTATCTGCGAGCGTCCTAAGATCGGACCCCATCGCGACGCTATCCGGCACAATCTCGCGAAGATCATGAACATTGCGCCCGCGCGCGTGGCGGTGAAAGCGACCACGTCCGAGCGCCTGGGGTTCACCGGCCGCGGCGAAGGGATTGCCGCGATGGCGACCGCGACGCTTCGCCTGCCGTTCGAAAGCTGACGGGCTTGCTCGGTCGAGAGCTCGAAAAGAAGGCCGAGGAAATCGTTCGGCTCTATTCAGAACGCGGGCTGAAGATTGTAACCGCAGAATCGTGTACCGGCGGCCTTGTTGCGGGCTGTCTGACCTCGGTCGCCGGCTCCTCGGCAGTCCTGGAGCGGGGCTTCGTCACCTATTCTAATGAAGCCAAGATCGAACTCCTGTCCGTGCCGGCGGAGCTGATCGCTACGCTTGGCGCCGTTAGCGCCGAAACCGCCGCGGCGATGGCGCACGGCGCCCTTGCCCATTCGCGTGGCGACATTGCGGTGGCGGTGACGGGGATAGCCGGTCCCGGCGGCGGCAGTGCGGAGAAGGCTGTTGGGCTCGTCCATTTTGCCTGCGCCGTGCGCGATGAAAAGCCGAAGCTCCTGGAAAGGCGCTTCGGCGAGATCGGCCGCGCGGGGATTCGTCAGAAATCGGTCGAGGTAGCGCTCGATTTGCTTGCCGAGGCGACGCTCACCACGCCGGGGCGCCCGTAAACCTCGTCGGCACGCCGCTCGAAAGCCGCGGAAAACCTTCGAAACGCGGTGTCGAACATCGAGCCCATTACGAGCCCGAGCACGCGGCTTTTGAATTCGTAATCGATAAAAAACTCGACCGTCGAGGCCCCCCGCGCTGCTCCCGGCTGGTCGCGAAACACCCACCGGTTTTTCATCCGGCTGAACGGACCGTCAACGTAATCGACCAGGATCGTGAGATTGGCTCGATCGCAAACGACCCGGCTCGTAAAGCGCTCACGGATGGCCTTATAACCGACCTCCATATCGGCGAGCAGCGTCTCGACGCCCTCGGCGTCGCGGGTGCGCTGGCGTAACCGCATGGCGGTGCAGAGCGGTACGAATTGGGGGTATGCTTCGACGTCGGTGACGAGGTCGAACATATTTTGAGCCGAATGGCGGACCCGCCGGGTGGTTCGAAACGAGGGCATGCAGGGGCTCGCGAAGAGAAACCTCAGATAGCACGCCGGAAGCAAAGCGGAAGAGATCGAACGCAAGATGACGGAACGCCCGCCTCCGAGAACGCCCACGCGCAAGGTTCGCTTCGGCGCTCGGGACTTTATCGCGCGAGGACTGCAGCGCAACTTCTGGGGTGACCTCTACCACACTTCCCTGACGATCTCGTGGATCTCATTCTTTGCCTATGCCGCATTGGCTTTTCTCACGATCAATACCGTTTACGCCGCGCTTTATTTCCTCGGGCAAGACCCGATCGCCAATGCGCGGCCCGGCAGCTTTCGCGATCTCTTCTACTTCTCGATCGAGACGCTTGCGACCGTTGGCTACGGCGACATGCATCCGCAGACCGATTATGCCCACCTGCTTGCCACGGTAGAGATATTCACCGGCCTGTCGTTCCTGTCGATCATGACCGGCCTCGTGTTCACGCGCTTTTCACGACCCCGCGCGCGCGTGCTCTTTGCCAATCACGCGCTGATCACAAATCATGACGGACAAAGGGTCTGGACCGTGCGAATCGCCAATGTGCGGCTGAACGCAATTACTGACGCGACGGCTCGCGTGTGGATGGCGCGCACGCACGAGACACGCGAATCCGGCACCTTCCGGAGCTTCGTCGAGCTGCCGCTTCACCGCGGTGAAAGTCCGCTCTTTGCTTTGAGCTGGAGTTTGTTTCACGTCATCGATGTGACAAGTCCGCTGAATGGGCAGGCACGCGCCGATCTCGAAGCCGTGGAGGCGACGTTTGTCGTCACTCTACGCGGCCATGACGAAAGCCTCGCGCAGAATATCAGCGCTCGCCGAACTTACCGCTTGGACGATTTGCGATGGGATCATCGGTACGATGACATCCTATCTTTGGATGAGGCCGGAAAGCTGACAATCGATTACGGCAAATTCCACGCGAGCACGCCGGTAGCCGCTGCTGAAGACGTATGAACGAATTTTTAATCTTGCGTCCGCTTTGCCCTTAACCTTGCAAAATCCTCGCCAGCGTGATGCGATGAGCGCGTCAATGGTGAGGCGGAAACCAGCAGAAATCCCTTGGAATACCCAATCATCTCGTAGGATTTGAATTCGTCCGGCGTGATATAGCGCATGACAGCGTGATGCTTGCGTGTCGGCTGCAGATATTGGCCGATGGTAAGAAAATCGACCTCCGCCGAGCGCAGATCGTCCATCAGCTGCAGCACTTCGTTGCGCTCTTCGCCGAGCCCGACCATGATCCCGGATTTGGTGAACAAGGCCGGGTCGAGTTCCTTGGCGCGTTGCAATAGACGGATCGAGTGAAAATAACGCGCGCCAGGCCGCACCGTCAGATATCTTGACGGCACCGTTTCAAGATTGTGATTGAACACATCGGGCCTTGCCGCGACCACTCTTTCGAGCGCACCGTCTTTACGGAAAAAATCCGGCGTCAAAACCTCGATTGTTGTATCCGGGTTGGACGCGCGGATCGCGGTAATGGTCGCGGCGAAGTGCGCCGCGCCGCCATCCGCGAGATCGTCGCGATCGACCGACGTGACGACAACATGCGCAAGGCCGAGCTTGCTCACGGCCTCCGCCACATGCGCCGGCTCGTCGGCGTCAAGCTGACCCGGCAAGCCCGTCTTCACGTTACAGAAGGCGCAGGCGCGAGTGCAGGTGTCGCCCATGATCATGAACGTCGCGTGCTTCTTTTCCCAGCACTCGCCGATATTCGGGCAGCCCGCCTCCTCGCAGACGGTGACGAGCTTGTTCTCGCGCACGATGCGGTTCGTCTCGGCCCATTGCGGCGACCCCGGCGCCTTGACGCGAATCCAGGCCGGCTTGCGCTCGACCGGCTGATCCGGCCGATGCGCCTTTTCCGGGTGCCGGGGAGCCGCCGGCCTTTGTTCCAGCAGGTTTAGAACGACGGTCATGCAGGCCTATCTATGCGGCGCAGCCGCGCACCGCAAACTCACGTATGGATCACCTTTCCATAGGCGTCGAGCACGCTCTCGTGCATCATCTCCGAGAGGGTCGGGTGCGGGAAAACGGAGTTCATGAGGTCTTCCTCGGTCGTCTCCAGGTTCATGGCGATGACGAAGCCCTGGATGAGCTCCGTCACCTCCGCGCCGACCATGTGAGCGCCCAAGAGCTTGCCGGTCTTCGCATCGAAGATGGTCTTCACCAGCCCGTCCGGCTCGCCGAGTGCGATCGCCTTGCCGTTGCCGATAAACGGGAAACGGCCGATCTTCAGCTGCAGCCCCTGCTCTTTTGCTTTCGCTTCGGTGAGACCGACGGAAGCCACCTGCGGCTGGCAATAGGTGCAGCCGGGGATCATGAGCTTGTCCATCGCATGCGGATGCAGGCCCTTGATCGCCTCGACGCAGATCGTGCCCTCGTGCTCGGCTTTATGCGCGAGCATCGGGGGTCCAGCGACATCGCCGATCGCATAGATGCCCGGCACATTGGTGCGGCCGACTTCATCGATAACGATTACGCCGCGATCGATTTTCACGCCGAGTTTTTCGAGGCCGAGGTTTTCGGTGTTGCCGACGACGCCGACAGCGGAAATCACCCGCTCGGCTTTAAGCGTCGAGGTCTTGCCCTTGCCGTCTTCGAGCGTGCAGGTGACCTCATTTGCGCCCTTCTCCACCTTAGTGACTTTTGTGCCGGTGTGGATTTTGATCCCCTGCTTCTCGAAGCGCTTGCGCGCGAGCGCGGCGATCTCCGCATCTTCGACCGGCAGGATCTGCGGCAACAATTCGACGACGGTCACCTCGCATCCCATCGTCCGAAAGAACGAGGCGAACTCGATCCCGATCGCGCCCGATCCCATGACGATAAGCGATTTCGGAAATTCCGGCGGCACCATCGCTTCGAAATAGGTCCAGATCAGCTTCCCGTCGGGCTCGATGCCGGGCAGCACGCGCGGCCGCGCGCCGCTTGCGATAATGATGTGCTTCGCCTGATATGTGCCCTCGCCGAGCGTGCCTTTCGGCTGCGGATGCTGCGGCTGCATCGGCTGCTTCTTTGACTTGCCGACACTGACCTCGCCCGGTTTGGTGATCGTTGCCTCGCCCCAGATCACGTCGATCTTGTTCTTCTTCATCAGGAATCCGACGCCGCCATTGAGCTGGCCGGAGACGGCGCGCGAACGTTTGACAACGGCCGAGGGGTCGTAAGAAATCTTGCCTTCGAGCTTCAGCCCGTAATCCTTGGCGTGTTCGGCGTAGTGATAGATTTCCGCGGTGCGCAGCAGCGCTTTTGTCGGGATGCAGCCCCAGTTCAAGCAGATGCCGCCGAGATGCTCGCGCTCGACGACGGCTGTCTTGAAACCGAGCTGCGCGGATCGGATCGCCGCTACATAGCCGCCCGGGCCGCCGCCGATGATGAGGATGTCGTAGGGCGCTGCCATCGGCCTAAACCAACATTCCCATCGGATTCTCGATCAGCTGCTTGAACGCGGCGATGAGTTCGGCGCCCTTGGCGCCATCCATGGCACGATGATCGCAGGAAATCGTCACGCTCATCACATCGCCGATGACAATCTCGCCGTTCTTCACGACCGCGCGCTTCTCGCCCATGCCGACGGCGATGATGGAGGATTGCGGCGGGTTGATCACTGCGACGAAATCCTTGATGCCGAACATGCCGAGATTGGACACCGCGCTTGTGCCGCCCTGATATTCCTCAGGCTTCAGCTTGCGGTCCTTGGCGCGCGCAGCAAAGTCCTTCATGGCATTGGCGATGCCGGACAGGGTCAGCACGTCGGCCTTGCGGATGACTGGCGTGATCAGCCCGCCGGGAATGGCGACGGCAACCGAAATGTCGGCGTGCTTATGATGCAGCATCGAGCTTTCGGTGAAGGTCACATTGGCGCCGGGCGTGCGCACCAGCGCGAGCGCCAGCGCCTTGATCACCATGTCGTTGACCGACACCTTGAACGCCGGCTTGCCGTCCTTGTCCTTGCTCGCCGAGGCGTTGACCTGCTCGCGCAGCTTCAGCAACGCATCGATGTCGCAATCGACCGTGAGGTAGAAGTGCGGGATCGTTTGCTTCGCCTCGGTAAGGCGGCGCGCGATCGTCTTGCGCATGCCGTCATGCGGCACTTCCTCGAACGAGCCCGGCTCGAACATCTTCTTCACGATCTCGTCCGACATGCCGGCCGGCGCGAGTTTTGGCGCCGGCGCCCCGGGTTGCGCCGCGGGAGCGCCGGGTTGCGCTTTCTTCGCGGTGCCGCCTTCGACCGCCGCTTTCACGTCGCGCTCGATGATGCGACCATGTGGGCCCGAGCCCTGGATCGCGGCGAGATCGAGGCCGCCCTCCTTCGCCATGCGCCGCGCCAGCGGCGAGGCGAAGACGCGGCCCGCGCCGTTGGTCGATTGTTGCGGCTGCGGAGCCGCGGCCTGCTGTGACGCAGTCTGTCCGCTGCCATTCGTGGTAGCCGGTGCAGGCGCGGCCTTCTCCTCCTGCTTTGGAGCCTCGGCTTTCGGCTTCTCGTCAGCCTTTTTTGGCGAGGGTGCAGCGCCTGCCGCGCCGACCGCTTTCGCGTCCTCGCCTTCGCCGGCGATCACCGCGATGACGTCGTTGACCGGCACGTCGGCCGTGCCTTCCGGTACGACGATCTTCGCCAGCACGCCTTCATCGACCGCCTCGACCTCCATCGTCGCTTTGTCGGTCTCGATCTCGGCGATGACGTCGCCGGATTTGATCTGATCGCCCTCCTTCTTCAGCCATTTGGCAAGGTTGCCCTTTTCCATCGTGGGCGAGAGCGCGGGCATGAGAATGTTGGTGGGCATGTGGGCGTTTGCCTCAATGATCTTAAAGCGTGCGTCTAATCAATTCCGATACATCACGGCCTTGGCCGCCCCGACGACTTCCTTCACGTTCGGCAACGCGAGCTTCTCCAGATTCGCCGCATACGGCATCGGCACGTCCTTGCCGGTGATGCGGATGACCGGCGCGTCGAGATAGTCAAAGGCTTCGCTCATCACCTTCGCCGCGATCTCGGCGCCTACACCGGATTGCGGCCAGCCCTCCTCAACCGTCACGCAGCGATGCGTCTTCTGCACCGAGCGTACGATCGCCGGCACATCCATCGGTCGGATCGTGCGCAGATCGATGATCTCCGCTTCGATTCCTTCCTTGGCGAGCTCGTCGGCGGCTTTGATTGCGTATGTCATGCCGATCGACCAGGCGACTAGCGTCACGTCCCTCCCGGCACGGGCGATGCGCGCCTTTCCAATCGGTACGACAAAATCGTCGAGCCGCGGCACTTCGAATTGTTGGCCATACAGGATTTCGTTTTCGAGGAACACGATCGGGTTCGGGTCGCGTATGGCGCTCTTCAACAGTCCCTTGAAATCCGCCGCCGTGTAAGGCGCAACCACCTTCAGTCCCGGCACGTTGGAATACCAGGAGGAATAATCCTGACTGTGTTGCGCGGCGACCCGCGCTGCGGCGCCGTTCGGGCCGCGGAATACAACAGCATTATCCATCTGTCCGCCGGACATGTACAAAGTCTTCGCCGCGGAATTGATGATGTGATCGATCGCCTGCATGGCGAAATTGAAGGTCATGAATTCGACGATCGGGCGCAACCCCGCCATCGCCGCACCGACACCGAGGCCGGCAAAACCATGCTCGGTGATCGGCGTGTCGACGACACGCTTCGGGCCGAACTCCTGCAACAGGCCCTGCGTGACTTTGTAGGCCCCCTGATATTCCGCAACCTCCTCGCCGATGATGAAAACGCGGTCGTCGCGGCGCATTTCCTCGGCCATGGCGTCGCGCAGGGCGTCGCGCACCGTCATCGTCGCCATGACAGTGCCTTCGGGAATTTCCGGCGCGACGGCGCTGGCGCTGGCTTCCGCCGGCGGCAGCGGCGCGTCAGAACCTTTCTTGGCGACGGCTTCCGGCTTTTCGCCGCCTTTATCCTGATGCGCGGCGCCATCGCCCTGTGATGGCGCGGTGGATGCGGCAGTCGTGGGCGAAGGCGCCGGCGCGGCGGAAGCGGTGGCGCTCGCATCCTCGCCCTCGCCGGCGATGACGGCGATCGGCGTATTCACCGCGACATTGTCGGTCCCGTCGGGGATCAGGATTTTGGCGAGCGTGCCTTCGTCGACCGCTTCGACTTCCATGGTCGCTTTATCGGTCTCGATCTCAGCAAGCACGTCGCCGGATTTGATCGTATCGCCTTCCTTCTTGAGCCATTTGGCCAGCTTGCCCTGCTCCATGGTCGGCGAAAGCGCAGGCATAAGGATGTTTGTTGGCATGGGATGATCCGTGAAGCGGTTTGGCGAAAGCGATCAGTGAAAGAGGGTCAGCGGTAGATGTCCGTCCACAATTCGCTGGGATCGGGCTCGGGATCGTGCGTCGCAAACTCCGCCGCTTCGGCGACGACAGCGCGGATTTTGCCGTCGATCTGCTTCAGCTCGTCTTCGCTCGATTGGCCGCTCTTCAACAGACGCGCACGCACCTGCTCGATCGGGTCGTGTTCCTCGCGCATTTTTTGTACTTCTTCTTTCGACCTGTATTTCGCCGGGTCGGACATCGAATGCCCGCGATACCGATAGGTCTGCATTTCCAGGATGTACGGCCCTTTGCCGTCGCGGCACCACTGGATCGCCTTTTCGGCCGCAGCTTTGACCGCGCGGACATCCATGCCGTCGACTTGCTCGCCCGGAATGTTGAAGGAATCGCCGCGTTTGGAGAAATCCGTCAGCGCCGACGAACGCGTAACCGAGGTGCCCATCGCGTAGCGATTGTTCTCGATGATGTAGACGACCGGCAGCTTCCAGAGCTCCGCCATGTTGAAGCTCTCGTAAACCTGGCCCTGGTTCGACGCCCCATCGCCGAAATAGGTCAGGGAGACGGCCTGATTGCCACGATAATAATTCGCGAAGGCGAGCCCCGTGCCGAGCGAAACCTGCGCACCGACAATGCCGTGTCCTCCATAAAAGTGTTTCTCTTTGGAGAACATGTGCATCGAGCCGCCCTTCCCCTTGGAATAGCCGCCCCTGCGTCCAGTAAGCTCGGCCATGACGCCTTTCGGATCCATGCCGCAGGCGAGCATATGGCCGTGATCGCGATACCCGGTGATGACCTGATCGTCTTCCTTCGATGCCATGCGGACGCCGACGACCACCGCCTCCTGGCCGATATACAGATGGCAGAAGCCGCCGATGAGGCCCATGCCGTACATTTGTCCAGCTTTCTCCTCGAAGCGCCGGATGAGCAGCATGTCCCGATAGGCCGCGAGCTCCTGTTCCTTGGAAAAGGTCGGAACGGCTGGAGCCTTCCCCGCGCCGTTCGTCTTCTTTTCCTGCCTTGCCTCCGGCTTTTCCGGAGCCTGCGGCTCGCTTTTGGCACGAGAGGCCGGGGCAACTGCCATGAGAATCCTCGCCAGACTTGTTGGAACGCGTATTTGCCTGTGGAGGTACGATAGCGCGGCGCTAAAGCCTCGGCGAGAGGATAACGCGATGTCAGCCAAGAGATTTCCAGGGCGCAGCGGCTTATTTCGCCCCCGGCAACAGGACGACGAGGTCGTGACCGTTCGCTCGCCCGAGAAGGCGGCGCGCCTCTTCATCGAGCAGGTCACGATCGATTTCGTTGCCGCTGATGAGACCGATCCGATGCTCCCAATGCGCGTGTTCGATGCGCAGACCGGCACGCTCCTTCTCCAGGTCGGCGATTTGCTTGGTGTATTCGAGGCTGGCTTTCAGCCCACGTTCGCCGTTTAGCGCATGCCAGATGAAATACGCCGCGACGCTGCCGGAAACCATGTACAGCACGAGCGGGATGGTAATAGCGCGAAGGCGTGTGCGGACGACCATAGTGCCAGAATGAAGCGCTTCGCTTAAGTCTGCCTTAACTGCTCGGGCTCGCGCCGACGAAAGCTTGCGATGAAACAGGGTCTGGACATTGATGTGCTCGTCGCCGGGGCCGGCGCAGCGGGGCTGTGCGCCGCCCTCGCTCTCGCCCGGCAAGGACGGCGTGTCGCGCTGGTCGGCCGGACCGATACGCGGCTTCCCGGGCGCACGGTAGCTCTCTTCGAGGGCTCGCTGCGGCTGCTCGGGCGGTTCGGCGTCGCAGCCCCGGCTGGCTGCCCAATCGCCGGCATCCGCATCATCGACGACACCGGCGCGCTGCTCGCCGCGCCGGATGTGACCTTCGAGGCGCGCGATATCGGCCTCACGCGGCTTGGCGTCAATGTCGCCAACGACGTGCTTATCGATGCGCTGACCGAGGCGGCTCGCGCCGAGTCGGCGATCAGTCTCATTGAAGGCGCGATCACGGCTTACGCCTTCGACAGCGATTTCGTGCGCGCCCGCCTCGCCGGCGGCGAAGCGCTCGCGGCGCCGCTGGTCATCGCTACGGACGGCCGGCGCTCGGCCGCGCGAGATGCCGCGAACATTCCCGTGACCAGCTGG
>JAFASC010000061.1 GCA_019244955.1 Methylobacteriaceae bacterium
GAGCGCAGCCGTAGTGAACTCGTCATGAACGATAGCGCCCTGCTAGGGCTCAGCGGTGCGCAGTGGCACAGAGCGGGCCGATGCCGGGCTTTTCACCCACCCGCGTGCCCTTTTGGCGACAGTCACTGCCTCGCGGCTTGAAAAGCCTAATGCCGGAAGTGCCGGTGCGCGGTGAACACCATCGCGAGCCCGGCCTCGTCGGCCGCGGCGATGACCTCCTTGTCGCGCATCGAGCCGCCGGGCTGGATGACCGCAGTGGCGCCCGCCTCGGCCGCCGCAAGCAGGCCGTCGGCAAACTGTTAGATCACTGCGGCGGCGACCACCGAGCCCTTCGCAAGGCTCTCGCCCAAGCCCGCAGCTTTCGCCGCTTCCTCAGCCTTCCACGCCGCGATGCGCGAGGAATCGACGCGCGACATCTGGCCTGCCCCGATGCCGACGGTCGCGCCGTCCCTGGCATAGACGATCGCGTTCGATTTGACGTGTTTGGCGACGCGGAACGCAAAGCGCAGATCGCCGAGCTCGCGATTTGTCGGCGGCCGCTTCGTCACGACATCCAGCTTCATGTCGTCGACGATGGCGTTGTCGCGTGCCTGCGCCAGGAAGCCGCCGGAAACGGTGCGCAACGTCAGCCCCGGGGCGCGCGGATCCGGCACGCCGCCGGTGAGCAGCAGCCGCAGGTTCTGACCTCGTCGCGCGGCGATCAGCGCGACCGCCCCTTCATCTGCGTCGGGCGCGATGATCACTTCGGTGAAAATCTCGACCATTTTCGCCGCTGCTGCGGCATCGAGCTTGCGGTTGACGGCTATGATCCCGCCATAGGCAGAGACCGGATCGCAGCGCAACGCCTTCTCATAAGCGTCCGCGAGCGATGCGCCTTCCGCGACGCCGCACGGATTGGCGTGTTTGATGATTGCCACTGCCGCGGTGCGCGCCGGGTCGAATTCGGCGACGCATTCAAACGCCGCGTCCGTATCGTTGACGTTGTTGTAGGAGAGCTGCTTACCCTGCACCTGCCGCGCCGTCGCGACGCCGAAGCGCTTCTCCCCTGTGAGGTAAAAGCCTGCCGCCTGATGCGGATTCTCGCCATAGCGCATCGGCTCGGACAAGCGGCCGCCGACGGCGCGATAAAGCGGCGGCGACTGGTTCAACGTTGCCGAGAGCCAGTTCGAGATTGCCGCGTCATAAGCGGCGGTGCGCGCATACGCGGTCTGCGCCAGTTTAAGGCGGAAGTCGCCGGTCGTCTGCCCGGAATGCGCGTCGAGTTCAGCGAGAACGCGTGACAAATCGGCAGTATCTGTCACAACCACCACGTCGGATTGGTTCTTCGCTGCGGCGCGGATCATCGCCGGGCCGCCGATGTCGATGTTCTCCACGCATTCGTCGAAGCCGGCGCCACGCGCCACCGTCTGCTGGAACGGATACAGATCCACCACGAGCAGGTCGATCGGCTCGATCCCATGCGCGTACATCGCCGCCTGATGCTCGGGATTATCGCGAATGGCGAGCAGGCCGCCATGCACTTTAGGATGCAGCGTCTTGACGCGCCCGTCCATCATTTCGGGAAAGCCGGTGAGTTCGGAGACGTCCTTCACTGCAAGGCCTGCCTCTGCGAGCACGCGACGCGTCCCGCCGGTCGAGACGAGTTCAATGCCGCGCGCGCTGAGCGCGCGGGCGAAATCGACGAGCCCGGATTTGTCGGAGACGGAGAGAAGGGCGCGCGAAACGCGGCGGAGATCAAGCGGCATCAGGCACTCGTCATCTGCGGGAGGGCGCGCTTAGCATGGTTTCCGCCCATGCGGAACGCGTCATGCGGAACGCGCCGGATCAGCCCAGCCCGGCGCGCCGCTGCCATTGTGGGCGGCGCGGAACGCCGGTCAGAAGACGCGCGCCGCGACCGTAGGTGAAGAAAGCCCAAGACCAGTTCACGTAGACGAGTATACGGCTGCGGAAATCGACGAGCAGCATGAGATGGACGAGCGACCAGGCGAGCCACGCGGGAAAGCCGGTCAGCGTGAAGCGGCCGAAATCGGCGATCGCATGCGAGCGCCCGATGATCGCCATCGTCCCGAAATCTTTATAGCGGAACGGGCCGGGCTCGCGACGCCCCGCCAAGCGCGCCTTGAGCAAGCGCCCGACGTAAGCTCCCTGCTGCTTGGCCACGGGCGCGAGGCCCGGCAGCGGCGCACCCGATCCGCTATCGAAGCTCGACACGTCGCCGATGGCGAAAATCTCGGGCCGTCCCGGCACGGAGCAATCCGGCTCAACCTTCACGCCGCGATTGCGCGCTGCATCCGCGCCGATCCAACGCGCTGCGGGCCGCGCTTCCGTCCCGGCGCACCAGATGATGTTTGCCGTCTCGATGCATGTTTCTCCGAGCGCCAGGCCCGTCGCGTCGATTTCGTTGACCGCTTCGTTAAGTTGCACTTCGACCCCGAGTTTTCGAAGCGCACCGGCGGCGTAATGCGAGAGCCTGTGCGGAAACGCCGAGAGCACACGATCGCCCGCCTCGCATAGAATGATGCGTGCCGAACGCGGGTCGATATTCTTGAAATCCCAAGCGAGCGTCGAGCGCGCGAGTTCCGCGATCGTGCCGGCCATCTCAACGCCCGTCGGCCCGCCGCCTACGACGACAAAGGTCAGCAGCCGCCGGATCATCTCCGGATCGCCGCATTCCTCGGCCCATTCGAACGCGCTGAGCAGGCGTTCGCGAATCGAAAGTGCGTCGGCGAGCGTCTTCAGCACCTGCGCGTACTTTGCCCATTCGCCATGGCCGAAGAAGCTGTAGGCGGCGCCAGTCGCCAGGATCAGGAAGTCATAAGCCAGCTCCGGACCGTCGGCGAGGCGAACGATGCGGCGATCGGCATCGACACTTTCGACCTCCGACATAAGCACCGTCGTATGCTTGTCATAACGCAAGAGAGCACGCGTCGCCGTCGCTATATCGGCAGGCGATAACGCCGCGGTCGCGACCTGGTACAGCAGCGGCTGGAATAGATGATGATTGGTGCGGTCGACAAGCGTGATGTCGGCATTGGCACCCTTGAGTGCCTTCACCGCGGCCATGCCGCCGAACCCAGCGCCGACGATGACGATGCGTTTGCGAGGAACTGGAGGCATTGGGCTACAGCCGTCCTTGAAAGTTGGCGCCTTGATAGAACACCGCGACAAAGTCCTCTCGCAGCTCATGCGCAAATCTGGACGTCTTCGCGCCGGTATGCTCGCAGCCTCACTCCACCACCCGCGCCAGGGTCCAGCCGATCGTGACGTCGCCTTCGATGCGGCCATCGATGACGATCTGGCGGCTGTTGCGCGGACCGTTCGGCGCGGCAAAGAAAATCGAATCTTCCACACGAACCTCTCGACCCCCGGCATCGAACGTAAAGCGTTCGCCGCTCGGCAAGTCGAGCACAACTCCCTGCCCGTCCCAGACCAAAGCCGCATTGACCGAGGGATGGAGGTGAAAGCGCAACGCGAAGCGGTGCGCGGCGGCCGTTCCGGGCTGCTGCATCCGCAGCAGACTGTCCTCGCCGGAAAGCCGCGCGCCATCCGGCGCGAGCGTCAGCATCCGCGCATGCACGCAGCCAAAGCGCGCGCCGTAGCCGTCATGCGAGAGAGCCAAGCGCTCGCCGTCGGCATTGTTGCTGCGCGCCACCTCGACACGCGTCGGGCCGGAGAGGATTTGCCCCTCGAAGAAGCGGTCGAGGCCGGCGCTGGAAGAGAACCGGCACGACGAGGTATCGTCGATAATCAGCGTTGAATGCGCCGCGCTCGTCCGTGCAATCTCGCGCGCCCCGGCGCGATTGGGACCGGGCGCACCGCAATTGACGATGACGCGCTCGCCGCCAAACGAAAACTCGAACGCGAGACAGCCTGCATGCGCGTCCTTCGAAAAGGCCGGCGGCGGCGGGCGTCCGGTATCGACGATCAACGCGGACCCGCGCGCCTCTACGCGCTGATAGCCGGAATAGGGCGCATTCAACAGCGCGCGGCCGCGCACGTCATCATACGTCAAGAGCGTCGCAATCAGTTCCGGTTGCGTGACGCTCATGCCGTTGAACAAGGCGAGCGCGCCGTCACCATGGCGCACGAGCCGCAACATCGGCATCATGCGGTCGATCGCGTTCAGCAAAGCGGCAGGCATTTGCGTGCCGCGCGCGGCGTACGCCTGGCGCAGCGGCAAAAGTTCCAGCAGGAGATCGACGAGAGTCTGGGGATTGCGCCCGATATGGCCGCCATCGGCCATCAATTGCCGCGACAATTCGCGCGCGAGCAGCTGCGTCGCGGCGCGCTGCGTGCGCTGATCGGCATCGCTACACACCGCGAGTTGCGCAAGCGCGATCGCCGCGAAGAGGCGCCATTCGCCTTGCGCTTCCTCAGCAAGGGCGCGCAGCAGAACCGCTCTTGCGCGCGCGAAATGGACCATGAAGCGGCGATAAAAGTCCGGCTCCGCGTCTTCGAGGATCATCGGCGATTGCGAGAGAAACGCCAGGATGCGGCGCGAGACCACGCGTGGCTCCCACATCGGATCGTCGGCATTCGGCCGGCCACGCAATCTCAGGAAATCTTCGACAAGCGCCCGCGCATTGGCGCGCGCGAGCGGCGTGTCGGCGGCGCGCAGATGTTTGAGCCAGCCAAAGCCGCCGAGGGCGCGCGCCCAGGATTTCGACGGCGCCTCGAGTTGAAACGGTGAGGCCGCGCCCGCATTCACGATCTTGCCGCCGAAAGCGAAATAGCCGGAATAGATTTCCGTCGCGATCGTCGGGTCGACGGTGCGGATATCCTGCGGCGCGATCGACAGGCGCTGCGGCGCCTTTGCGCGCACCGCGGCGAGCGGCCGCAGAGGTTCAGCCGCAATGCGGAGAGCGCGGCGGAGGCCGCGGCGGCCGAGCATGCCGGCGAGCTTCAGCCGTTCAGCGACGACGGACAGAGAAGGATCTCCTCGGGAAAACACCGCCGCAATACTAAGTGCGGCAGGTTCGCGAGACTATCCGACCGCAACCGTTTAGAGGGCGTTAACCATGCGCCAGGCGGGCCGGCCTGTCGCTTGACACATCCATATCCATTCGGTTATCGGTTTAATCGATAACCGAGAGATTATGCATTTGCCAGTGCCGAACCCACAGGACGCGCTGTTCAGAAGCCTCGCCGACCCGACGCGGCGCGCCATCTTTGAGCGCCTCTGCCGTGACGGCGAGCAGACTGTCGGCGCCCTACAGGCGCGTGCCGGCGTCTCGCAACCGGCCGTCTCCAAGCATCTGCGCGTCCTCAAGCAGGCGGGGCTGGTGCGCGACCGCCATTCAGGCCGCCAGACCCATTATAGCGCCGAGCCGCGCGCCCTCGCCCCTCTCGTCGACTGGACAAGCGAGATGTCGACCTTTTGGGAGGGCCGCTTCGACCAGCTCGAAAATCTCCTCAAAAGGATGGACCAATGACGAAGGCGAGCGGCTCTCCCTCCAAGCTGATCGACGCGCGCATCAAGGAACTCGCCGATTGGCGCGGCGAGACGCTGGCGCGCGTGCGCAACCTCATCAAAGAGGCCGACCCGGAAATCCTCGAAGAGTGGAAGTGGCGCGGAGTTCCGGTGTGGGAGCATGCCGGCATCATCTGCACCGGCGAGACCTATAAAAACATCGTGAAGCTGACCTTCGCCAAGGGCGCCTCGCTCCGGGACCCCTCACGCCTGTTCAATTCCAGCCTTGAGGGCAATGTGCGGCGGGCTATCGACATCCACGAGGGCGACAAGATCGACGAGACGGCGCTGAAAGCGCTCATTCGCGCTGCCGTCGCACTGAACACGTCTGCGCGCGCCACCGCTCGGGGCCGCCCGGCGCCGAAGACATCGAAGAGCGCTTGAACAGCCTTGCCAAACGGATGGAGCACATGAACGATACCGCGACTGACACGCGTTCCGTCATCGTCGAACGCGACCTCCCGCATCCGCCGGAAAAGATCTGGCGCGCGCTGACCGAGCCGCACCTGATCGCGGAATGGCTGATGCAGAATGATTTTCAGCCCGCCCTCGATCACCGCTTCAATCTGCGCGGCGATTGGGGCGCCGTCGATTGTCAGGTCGTCGAAATCGAGCCGCACACGACGCTGTCTTACAGGTGGGACGCGATGGGTCTCGCGAGCATCGTCACTTGGACGCTGACACGGACGCGCGCGGGAACGCATCTGCGGATGGAGCAGGCGGGCTTCCGTAGGGATCAGGAGCGGGCCTACGAGGGCGCCAAGTTCGGCTGGCAGAAGTTTTTCGCCAAGCTGGAGCAGATTTTGACGCGGACGGACTGAGCTCTGCCGCGCGGGCTTATCTTCAGAGGAGGTATCGTTGAGCTTGAACAAATGGCTTCGGCAGATGCACCGCTGGCTGGCGATCGCCTTTACTTTGGCTGTCCTTGTCAACATCGCAGCTGTGGTGCGGGGGCAACAAGCGGTGTGGGTCGGCCTCGTGGCGCTGCTTCCGCTCGTGTTGCTCCTGCTCACCGGCCTCTACCTCTTCGCCCTGCCCTATGCCGCGAAGTGGCGCCGCGTTGAGCTGCGAGCAGACACCGAGTGAACGCAACGGAGCAGCTAAGCAGTTCGTGACCAGGTGACATAGGCCTCCGCTTCCTTGGGAGCGAAACCGCCCAGCGATTCACATGCTTTAATGGCGAGGCTGCGCGCATCGGATAAGTGCTCGCTCGTGTGCGCGTATCTGCACATTCTCGCGTTCGGAAGGCGCCGCGCTCCTCGTCCTGCCACATCTCGAGGGCGTGGCGCCTTCTAGAGCGACATCTACCCCGCCCGAAAGCTCTAAAAAACTGCGGCGCGCCCGCCCCTCTGCTGGGAAGGGCGCGAGCCAGGCACGATGTGCGGTACCGGACCGAGATTTTGCCACGCTTCGGCGACGCACAATAGCAAATAGCACAGCAGTGCCCGGAACTGGCAGTAGACTTCGCTCATGCCTCCGACCGCCTCACTCGCCAGCACGATAGAGCGGACCGACCGCGAGATCGCGGAAGCCGAGCAGCTGATCCATGAGGGAGTGCAGTCGATCATCGTCGCGCTTCGCAAGGGCGGCGACACAATCGAGTCCGAAAAGGACGTTGCGCAGATGCGGGCGGCACTGGAACTGCTGCACGCCCAGCGGCGGAAATTAGTTCGCGGCATGTACGATGCGCAGCGTTCGTCGGCGACGGCGGCTTAATCGTCGCGCGCCGTCCCGGCCTCGCGAAATCTAGCGCTTCCTTTCACCCGTGGCGTCGATGTACGGTGTGATGGGAAGGCGGGAACACCATGCAGCGCAAAAGCAAGCTGACCATTGCGGCAGCATCGACCGCTCTCGCCGTGTTTGGCGGCGCGGCCGTTTATGCCCAAGACAAGGGCGCGCAGGACAAGTACAGCCTGAAATCGCCGGATGGAATCGCGTTCTCCGACTTCAAGGGATACGAGGACTGGGCTGTCGTCTCATCCGCCCGCACTGACGAAGTGCTGAAAGTCATCGTTGCCGATCCGACGATGATTGCGGCCTACAAAGCCGGCATTCCCGGCAACGATCATCCTTTCCCGGATGGCGCCAAGATCGCAAAGCTGCAGTGGAAGCCGAAGAAGAGCACAGAGGCGCCATTCGTCGTCGACGTGCCTGATGTCTTCACGCAGGTTTTCATCATGGAAAAGGATGCCAAGCGATTTCCGCAAAGCGGCGGATGGGGATACGCGCTGTTCAATTACGAACCTGCATCCGACACGTTCACGGCCGATGCCAGCCCCGCAGATTGCGGGCACGGGTGCCATGTCGCCGTGAAGGCCAAGGATTATATTTTTCATCCCTATCAGAAGCGGTGAAGCGCGCCGCCAACGAGTTGGTGGAGCGCGCTCCAATGACGTCGAGCCTTCTTCGGTCCGGATACGCGGCTCTTCACTACGAGATTGCGCATGAGAAGGCGTCGGCACTCGGACGGCTCGGACGGCGGCTCGAGGGCGCATTGGCGGCCCTTGCCGCCTGCCCGCGGACGGCCGATGCGATCGGGAGATGCGGGATAGCCTCCTTGAAGAGGCGGGCTATGCGCTCTGGCTTTTCGTCGTGCAGCGCGAGGCGTGCGGCGTGAACGACAGCTCGCGAATGATGCGGACTTTATGGGGTGCCGAACGAGGTCTATGCGCGGATAGGGCCGGTGCAATCGCAAAGATTCGATCTGCTGCAGAACGCCCCTGCGCAACTTGCTGCGGCTGACTATCAGGAGTAGACTAAAGCATTATACACCAAGGGGGTTTGCGATGTTCAAAGCTCTCCTTCCGCTATTCGCGTCGGCTTCATTCCTGATGATCGGGCTGGCCGTCCCGACGCCTGCTAGCGCGGGCGGCATCGTCCAGACCGGGTACGCGAAAAACGCTCCAATCTACTGCTTCCGCTCGCTCATCTGTCGCCCGCGCTTCGCCTATGCGCTGGCCTATGGGCCTTGGTGGCCTGGACCGCACTATGGGCCTTGGGGGCGGACCCAATAATCAATTGCGCTTCTCGGTTGGGCTTCGGGCGCGAGCGCCGAGCTTTGAAGGATATTTGAAGACATCTCGCGTAGATTCTGTTCGTCGTGCAACGCGAGGCCTGTGGCCTCAATGATAGCGCACGCATGATGGGGGCCACAGCGTATCGCACGAGGTTGTAGTGCGCAGGAGGCCGGTGCAGGGGCGAAAACCGCGCGGGTGACACGGTCGCAAGACGCAGCTATCAAACCCTCTCAAATCTTACCGCACAGAACCCATCCAGCCCCGCGAGCCGCGGCTCGTCGTTCGGCCAGGCATTCGGCAGCGTGCGCATGGTGCCGTCCGGTGTGACGAACTCTGCGGGAATCGGGTCCTCATCCGTGATCGGCGCCAGGCGCAAATCGGGATTGCGCCGCAAGAGCGCCGGCACATGCGCCTCGCCCTCTTCCGGCTCGAGCGAGCAGGTGCAGTAGACGAGACGCCCACCTGGCGCGAGCAGGCCCGCGGCGCGGTCGAGCATCTTCGTCTGCAATGCCGCGAGCGTCTCGACATCGCCCGGCCGCTTCGTCCACGCGACGTCGGGATGGCGGCGTATCGTGCCGGTCGACGTGCACGGCGCGTCGAGCAGGATCGCGTCAAACGGGCCGCCAGAATAGCTCATCGCGTCGGCGACGATCACCTCGGCGCGAAGGTGCAGGCGCTCGAGATTCTCGGTGAGCCTCCGCAACCGCTCGGCCGACTTGTCGAGCGCGGTCACCTGCGCGCCTGCGGCGGCGATCTGCGCCGTCTTGCCGCCCGGCGCCGCGCAAAGATCGAGCACGCGTTCCCCGGGACGAGGGGCAAGCAGCTTCACCGGCAGCGCGGCGGCGCCGTCCTGGACCCACCATTCGCCCTCGGAATAGCCGGGAAGCTCGGCGATCGGCTCGTGGCTGCGCAGGCGCACCGAGCCCGTCGGCAGCACCATGCCGCCGAGGCGCTCGGCCCAATCCTGCGGATCGCTTTTCACGCTGAGATCGAGCCGCGGCTCCTCGCGATGCGCGGCGGCGATCGCATGCGCCACCTCCTGCCCGTAAGTCTTGCGCCAGCGCGCGGCGAGCCACGCCGGGGTGTCCTGGTCGAGCGGATCGGATGCGCTCAAAAATTCCTCGCGCTGCCGCGCGAGGTTGCGCAAGACGCCGTTGATGAGGGCGGCGAAAGGCGCGGTCTTCGGATCGAGGCGCGATTCGCGCACCGCGAGATCGACGGCGGCGTGATCCGGCACGTCGAGAAAGAGGATCTGCGCCGCCGCGGCGATAAGCAGCCATTCGAGCTGACCCGCCTGCCGCGGCAGGCCCTTTTCGAGCAGCGCCGCGAGCGCATGGCGGATCGTGCCGAGCCGGCGCAAAGCCACCGTCGCGATCGAGCGCGCCAGCGCCGCGTCGCGGGCGTCGAGTCCGGCGATGCGGGAGGGAACGGCGCTTGGTGAAAAACGCTCGTCGAGCGCGTGGCCGCCGGTGAGCACGTCGGTGATGACGCGGCCGGCGGCAACGCGCGCGGCGAGGCCCGGCACGCTCGCCATTTCGCGCGCACGGATTTCATCGGCCGATTGACCCTGCCCGGGTTTAGTTCTCTGCCCCGTACGCCGGGTCGGTTTGCTCACGCCGCGTCCTTGACCGGTGTCGGTCTACTCAGCCCCACGGCCCCTGAGCCGATGATGAACGGCCGCGATTCCAACGCGAATCGGCGAGGCCGCGGCCGCCGAGGAATGTGCCGGGCTCGCGTGGCGTTTCTGTGGGCTGGCGGAAGGGCTGCCAGCCGCCGGCGCTCGCGTAGGCACGTTCCTGGGCCGGCTCGCGCGGTTGGGTGGCGGACGGCGCGCCCGCGTGCCAGGTGGCGCCCATGCTGCGGGCGAGGTCTTCGAGCGCGGCGATGCGGTTCTCGACCGCGGGATGGGTGGAGAACAGCGAGTCCATGCCGCGTCCAGTGAGCGGGTTGACGATGAAGAGATGCGCCATCGCCGGATGGGCCTCGACCGCCTCGTCGGGAATGCGCTCGGCCGCGTCGGCGATCTTGGCCAGCGCCGAGGCGAGCCAGAGCGGATTTCCGCAGATTTCCGCACCCATGCGGTCGGCCTCGTATTCGCGGCCGCGGCTTACCGCCATCTGCACGACCATGGCCGCGAGCGGAGCCAGGATCGCCATTGCGATCGAGCCGAAAAAGCCGAGGCTGCGGCGGCCGCCGAAGAAGAAGCCCCAATGCGCGATCGAGGAAATCGCGCCGGCGAGCGTGGCGGTGATGGTCATGGTGAGCGTGTCGCGATTGCGCACATGCGCGAGTTCATGGGCGAGCACGCCGGCGAGCTCTTCGCGGCTGAGCATATGGACGAGGCCGGTGTTCACCGCGACGGCCGCGTGGGCGGGATCGCGGCCGGTGGCGAAGGCGTTCGGCTGCGGGCTATCGACGAGGAAAACGCGCGGCATGGGCAGGCCGGCGCGGGCCGACAGGTCGCCGACGAGGCGGACGAGGTCTGGCGCGTCCGCGTAGTCGACCTCGCGCGCATCGACCGCAGAAAGCGCCACGCGGTCGGAATTCCAGTAGGCATAAAGGTTTGTGCCGATCGCGAAGAGGAGTGCGATCATCATCCCGCCGCGCCCGCCGAGCAGCGCACCGACCATGAGGAAGAGCGCGGTCATCGCCGCAAGCAAGACGGCGGTGCGCATGAACTGCATGGAAGGGCCTCCTCCGGCGCAGGTGCCGGGCGTCTCGCAACTTCATATAGGTGTGATTACGATCGCGACGAACGCAAGACCGCGAGTACGGCTGGTGAAAGAAAAACAACATTCC
>JAFASC010000082.1 GCA_019244955.1 Methylobacteriaceae bacterium
GAACGGTGCCGGCAAGACCACCGCCTTCAACGTGATCACCGGGTTCCTGAAGCCAAGCAAGGGCGCGGTGCGCTACCGCGGCACTTCGCTGAATGGCCTAAAGCCGCATCAGGTCGCAAGTCTCGGGCTCGTGCGGACGTTCCAGCGCACCAGCGTCTTTCGTGCACACACCGTCTTCGAGAACGTGCTGACCGGCCTGCACCTGCGCGGCCGCTCCACTTTTCTCGACACGCTGTTTCGTTTGCCGCGCGAGGGTCAATCGGAACGCGAGTTGCGCGACGCGGCGTGGGACATCCTTGCACTCGTTGGCATCGACGGACACGCGCACGAATATGCCGGCGCGCTACCCTATGGCGATCAGCGGCTTCTCGGGGTGGCGCTGGCGCTTGCGGCGAAACCGTCCATGCTGCTGCTCGACGAGCCGGTCTCCGGTATGAATGCATCGGAAACGGCGCGCTTCATGCGACTGCTCGAAAAACTGCGCGAGCGCGGCATGACAATCCTGCTCGTCGAGCACGACATGCCGATGGTGATGGGCGTCTCCGATCGCATCGTCGTCTTGAATTACGGTCGCATCATCGCGGAGGGGCCGCCGGCGGCGATCCGCGAAAACCCGGACGTGATCCGTGCCTATCTCGGCCAAGCCGCCGCCAAGCGGGCAGCGCATGCTTGAAATCCGCGATCTCGAATGCCGCTACGGCAGTGTCGCTGCCCTCAAAGGCGTGTCGCTGTCGGTGGAAAAGGGACAGATCGTCGCGCTGATCGGCGCCAACGGCGCCGGCAAAAGCACGCTGCTGCGCTCGCTCTCCGGCCTGCTGCCCCCTTCGCGCGGCAGTATCATGTTCGAGGGGGAAGACATCGCCCGCTGCTCGCCGCCACAAGTTCTGAAGCGCGGCATTGCCCATTGTCCGGAGGGCCGTCACGTCTTTCCCGACATGAGCGTCGAGGAAAACCTTGAGATGGGCGCTTATCTGCGCCACGACGCCGTCGAGGTTGCCGCCGACCGCGCGCAGATATTGGAGCAATTCCCCCGCCTCGCCGAGCGGCGCAAGCAGATCGCCGGGACGCTTTCGGGGGGCGAACAACAGATGCTGGCGATCGGCCGCGCGCTGATGTCGCGGCCGAAGCTCATCCTCTTCGATGAGCCGTCGCTCGGCCTTGCACCGAACATTGTCGAGCGCGTCTTCGAGATCATCGGCCAAATCCGGGCCTCCGGCGCGACGGTGCTCATGGTCGAGCAGAATGCCTACGCGGCGCTGGAGATGTGCGACTATGCCTATCTCATCGAATCCGGCGTGATGGCCACGTCCGGCAAGGGCGCCGACCTCATCGACAATCCGCACGTGCAGGCTGCCTATCTCGGCGGCTGAGACCGAGAAATCGAACGCCTCGGATCTCCGTCCGGCAACTTCCAACCTAGTTAACGATTGGAGAGCCCGAATGGCGAGTTGCGGGAGATTGCCAGATGTTACGCGGTTTGTTCATCACCGTCGCAGCTTTTGCCGCCACGCTTTCAGGGGCGGTGGCCCAAGAAGCATCAGGTCCCCTGACCACTGAGATGGCGCAGCGGCGGCTGCAAGCCTACGTGAACACGTGGTCGTCCAATCAAGATATCAACCCGTCGAGCGTCGACCATTATTATGCCGATCGGGTGATCTATTACGGCAAGCCTATGTCGCGCCAGCAGATCCTCCGCGACAAGCTCAACTACATAAGCGTCTGGCCGGAACGCCATTACCGGATCGTGCCGGGCACGGTTTCGGCGGCTTGCGACCGTGGACACACTATGTGCCGGGTATCGGGCATCATGGCATGGGACCGGCGCTCGCGCACGGGGCGGACCTCGATCGGCAGCGCACGGCTGACGCTGATATTGTCGAAAGGCAGCGGCGGCCGGATCGCACGGGAGTCGGCCTCGCTTCACTCGAGGTAGCGCAGCAGCTCGGCCTTTGGAAGATCGGCCCCATTGATCAGCGCCTCGCTCGCTTCCTGCTCCGGGAACCCATCGACGAGCGGATCGGAGGCGAGGAGCTTGTGGCGGACGACAAGGCCCGCCAGAGCCGCGCGGCTCCAGTCTCCTTCGCCTTCGCCGAGGCGTGCGCCTTCGCTGGCGAGAAGCACGGCGCTTGTGGCGTCATAGAGGGCCGAGGCGGCGCGGCGCATCCGGGCCTGGTCTTTGGCGGTTGCGACTCGCCGGGCAAAGTCGAACGCGCGCGCCGTGAGGTGATCCAGTTTTGCGCGGAATGAGTGCGGCAGCGCTGCAGCTTCGCCGACCTGCTCGTGCAGCATCTGCTCCACGACCGCATCTGCGCCTTCGCGGCCGACGGCGCGCTCGATTGCATCGATGGCGACAATGTTGCTCGTTCCCTCCCAGATCGACCCGAGATGCGCGTCGCGCACAAGCCGTGCCTCGACAAAATCCTCGATGTACCCGCAGCCGCCGCGAATCTCCATCGCATCCCCGGTTGCCTTGCGCGCATCGCGGCAAGCGCGGAATTTCAGCAGCGGGGTCAGGAGCCGCAGCGCCCTTGCCGCTTGCCCATCGCCGCGATCGGCTGAGTCCAGCAGGGTCGCCGTGTACATATTCATGCTCAACGCCTGCTCGGCGGGAAGCATGATCTTCATGAGCTGACGGCGTTGCAGCGGGAAATCGATCAGCCGCCGTCCGAATGCGATGCGGTGTCTGCAGACCTCGCGGGCTTCAAGGAAAGCGCGACGCATCAATCCGGCGGAGCGTACGGCGTTCGAGAGGCGTGAGGCATTGACCATCTCCGCCATCTGCACGAAGCCGCGATCGATATCGCCGACCAGAAAAGCTTGCGCACCTTCCAGCACGATTTCGCCACTCGCCATGGATCGGGTGCCGAGTTTGTCCTTCAGCCGCACAATGCGGTACGTGTTCCTGCTCCCGTCCGGCAGAACGCGCGGCAAGAGGAACAGGCCAAGCCCGCGCGTGCCGTGCGTCGCGCCCTCAGGCCGGGCAAGCACAAGAGCAAGATCGGCATCGGCATTCGAGCAAAACCATTTCTCGCCATAAAGACGCCAGTGCTCGCCGTCTTGTCGCGCGACGGTTTCGAGCGCACCGACATCGGAGCCGCCCGCCCGCTCCGTCATGAACATGGCGCCCTGCAGGGCGACCTCCGGATCGAGCGAGGTCAGGCCCGGAAGATAGCGCCGTAGAATCCTGTCGTCGGCGAATCGACGCAGCACGCGCGTCAACGAATCCGTCATGTTGATCGGGCAGAGCAAGCCGAACTCGGCTTCCGCAAACAGGTGCGTTAGGGCGTATTTGACGATCGGCGGCAGCGGCTCGCGCCAGCCGAGTATGCCGGCGCGGTGGGACATCGCCGCCAGCCCAAAGTCTCCGAAGCCGGCGCGTTCGAGGGCGCGGTAGCCTGGATGAAATTCGATCCACTGATTGTCGCGCCCGTGCCGATCGCGCTGATGCAGAAGCGGAGGATGCCGATCGGCGAGGCGGGCATTGGTATCGAGATCGGATGCAATGCGCGCGCCCAAATCTTGGAAATGCGGCTCGAGATGAGCCATCAAATCAGGGCTGAGGCGAAGCCGCAGCACATCGCGGAGAGATTTGTCGATTGCATAGAGATTAAGGCCGGTCACATCAGGCGCGGTCGCCTCTTCGGCGATGTTCTTTTGCGGCAGCGTCGGAGCGATCTGGATGTTCATGACCTTCCTCCCGACTTGCGCCTCATTGTCTGAAACACGCTGGTCAGCCGCGGTACCAACCCTTCCGGGCTTGTCAGCACGACCACGATGATCAGTACGCCATAGAGGAAGTAGTGCAAGCCCGGCAGCACGCCGCCGAACTTTCCGCGCAGGAGCTCGCCTGCCGGCACCAGCACGGCGGCGGCAACAAGGGGGCCCCACGGCGTTCCCAATCCGCCGATCGTCGCGATGAGGACGATCTCGATCACTAGGGTCGGCGAGGCAAGCTGCGTCGGGTCGACAAAGCCGAGATAACGTGCATACAGCGTGCCGACGACCGAACTCAACGCGGCGCTGATCGCCATGGCAATGGCGCGATTGCGGAGGATGGGAATCCCGATCGCCTGCGCGGCATTTTCGTTGTCGCGCAAGGCTCGCAAATAATAGCCGAGCGGCGACGCGAGAATGGCGGCGTTCACGAAAATGCACATGAGCGCAAGTATCAACGCGGCGAAGAGATATCCTGTGCTGCCGCCGAAATTGAACTGCATCAGCCCGCCAGCTGCTTTGGGAAAGTAAAGACCCGAGGCGCCGCCGAGAAAATCGGATCCGGTAACGGCCAGCTCGCCGATTTCGGCAAACGCAAGCGTGATCAGCGCGAACGAGAGGTGTGCAAGACGGAAGCGGGAATCGAGCAGCGCCAGAAACACACCCAGAATCGCCGCTCCAACTGCGCAAACGACAAGGCCCACCCAGAGATTGATCCCGAGCCGCAGGTGGAGGGCGGTTGCGACAACGGCACCCATGCCGATGAAGACACTATGGGCGAGCGAAATCTGCCCTGCCATGCCACCTACGATGTTCCATGCGAGCGCGAGACTCACATAGAGCAGCGCCAGTATTGCGATACCGAGATGATATGACGAGAGCCACCAGGGAAAGCTCGCAACGACCAGCGCCGCAAGCCAGAGCCATGGCGTTCGCAGAGCAGCCCCAAAAGCCGGCGTCATACGGCGCGCCCGAACAACCCATTGGGACGCAGCAGCAGAACGAGGATGAAAATGACATACGGCAAAATCATCCCCGTCGTTCCGGCGACGTAGACTGTTCCCACCGCCTCGGCGACGCCGATGACCAGCGCGCCGATATAGACGCCGGCAAAATCCGTCATGCCGCCGAGGATGAGCGCCATCAGCGTGATCACCGTGAAGCGCAGTCCCTGCGCCGGCCAAATTGTCGTGCCCGGCAAAAGCAGCGCCCCTGCGATCGCAAGGATGCCGATT
>JAFASC010000108.1 GCA_019244955.1 Methylobacteriaceae bacterium
AGAGGTTACACGCCCGGCGCTTGTTCGCCTCTGCGCACGAGCAGATGCACCCGTCGCGGTGGTATTCCCGCTCGAAAGCGGACATCCGTCGCCGCGAGACATGCCCGCGGCGCTCTGGAAGCTGCCGCATGTCCGCTATGTGATGGATGCAAATGACAGGAATGTCTGGCACGAGGTAGATCGTTACGCTGCCGTGTCCTGCGCGGCATTGCGCGATTGATCCCATGTGCCAGTTATGAACCGACGCTTCTTCACTCTCGACGTGTTCACGGATCGTCCGCTCGCGGGCAATCCACTCGCCGTGGTGCTTGATGGTTTCGGGCTCGATAGCGCCCGGATGCAGTCGATTGCGCGCGAGTTCAATCTGTCGGAGACGACGTTCGTCCTCGATCCGCGCGACCCCGTGAACACGGCGGCGCTGCGCATTTTCACGCCGGCGCGCGAGCTTCCCTTCGCCGGTCACCCGACGATCGGCAGCGCGGTCATGATCGCGGTCGCGCGCGCGCCGGAAATGCTCGGGCGCGGCGATCTGCAGATCGTGCTGGAAGAACAGGTCGGGCCGGTTCGCTGCAGCGTCAGGCGCAAGGGCAATGCGTACTTCGCCTCGTTCGGGCTTCCCGCCCTTCCCTTCACGGTTCCGGGTGTGCCGGGGGCAGCAGAGGCTGCGGCGGCGCTTGGGCTCCTGGTCTCCGACATCGGTTTCGATCGCCACCGCATCGCCCGCTATTCCTGCGGAACGCCGTATACCTTTGTCCCCGTTGCCGGGCTGGAGACGATCGCTCGCGCCGCCCCCGATCTCGCGCGCTTTAGAGATGTTTTCGACGAAACCGGCGTCTTCCTCTACACACGCGAGACCAAAGGCGCCGAGAACGCGGTGCATGCCCGCATGTTCGCGCCGCAATTCGGCATCATCGAAGACCCGGCGACCGGATCGGCGGCGGCAGCTTTCGCGGGCGTCGCACAGGAATTCGAAGCGCCCGAAGACGGCGTCCACACGATCACCATCGAGCAGGGTTTTGAGATGGGTCGGCCGAGCCTCATTCACCTCACCATGGATGTCGCCGCGGGCAGGTTGACCGCGGGGGAGATCGGCGGATCGTCTGTCATCGTCTCGCAAGGGACGATGGACGTTTGAGTCTCGAACTGCGCATCGAGACGGTCGAGGCCATCGACATTCACGTCGAGTCCTATGACTGGCCGTTCGCCCGCGCGCGTGCGGGCGAGATCGACGCGCATTGGCGCGAGCTTCGCGCCGCCCGGCCTAACCTGTTCAACGGCCGGGTTTTTCTGTTTCGCAATTTGCAGATCAAAGACGGGCGGTTGACAGGCTTCTCTTTCGAAACCGAGTTCAAGGCCTTCATCGCTGCGCGCGATTTCGGCCATCCGGACAAGGCGGTGTTCAACTGCTTCGCGCAGGCCGCGCTGCGTGCGCTCGACGGCGCATTTCTCCTCGGCGAAATGTCGGCCCATACGGCAAATGCCGGACGCATCTACTTCCCCGCGGGAACGCCCGATCCGAGCGACGTGATCGACACTCGCGTCGATCTCGACCGCAGCGTCATGCGCGAGCTTACCGAGGAGACAGGCCTCGGGCGCGACGACATCGCGCCGCAGCCCGGCTGGACGATCGTCTTCGACCAGCAGATGGTTGCCTGCTTAAAACCAATGCGCTTGAAGCTCGATCGCGCGGCCGCGCTGGCGCGCATCGACGATCACATCGGCAGAGAAAAGCTGCCCGAACTCGCGCGCGTTCATCTCGCGGCTTCGCGCCGCGATATCATCGCTGAGCGCATGCCGCGCTTCATACAGGCTTATCTGAACCGCGAACTCACCTGATCGCGAAGCCTCAGGCGGGATAACCGTGGCGGGCTTTGCTCGAGCGCACGAGGCCGATCGCCTCGTTGTCGCGGCCCGCGGAGCAAGCCGCGTCGGCGCGAGCAATCTCGCTCTGGAACTGCGAATAAACCGATTTGTTGACGTTGCCCGTGTCGAAATCGTTCTTCATCACCGCCTTGTAGCGGGCGATCTCGTCTGAGCAGCCGCTGCCGGCATGCGACGCGAATTGAGCCACGCCGGTCTCCGGCGCATTGCCAGCGATAGGACTGGCCGATTTGCAGCCAGCCAGCGCCAGGCTCCATACGGCAATCGCGACGAAAACGGCCGATACCGGCGCGGCTTTGCGGACTTCGATCATGGCTTCCACGCGTCTTGAAGAACGCCCCCTGCGGGCAGGATCGCTCACAGGCCCGCAGGGTCAAGCCACTCGTCGGGTTCCGGTGCGCTTTGTCACGCACCGATGCCAAATTGCATCACTTATCCAGATCCTGGGCCATCTTCAGATGAGCCTGCAGCGTCGGCAGCGTCTTGTTCGCCCAGTCCTTCAATTCGGGATTGTCGCCGCCCTTCCCGTAGCGCTCGAACAGCGACACCGCGTCTTTGTGCGCGCTGACCTGATCGGAATGGTACTGCTTGGAAAAGTCCTTCCCGTTCAGGCCTTTAAGCTTGTCCAACATGCTCTTCTGCGAAGACGACATGTCGGTCGGGAGATCGACTCCTTTGACCTTGCCGCCCTGCACCATCGACTTCATCTCCGACGACGTCTTGGTATGGTCGGTGACCATCTTCTGGGCAAAGCTCTTTGTCTGCGGATCGTCGGCCTTCTGCTCGGCGAGCTGGCTCGATTGGATTTCGAACATGTCGCTCATCGCCGCCTCCCGGACGAAATCCGGCGTCGAGGGGGTGATGCCGAGCGTCGAATTCACGCCCGTTTTCTCGCCGACGGACTGCGCGTAGGCCGGCGCGGCCAGGACGCCCGCGGCGATGAGACAGACGGCGAAAACACTTGATTTTAGCATAGGTTAACTCCTGGGGGCGCGTTTGGGATGTGCGCAGAACCGCGACGACCGCTTGCGGTTCCAGCGCGACCGGCGAGGCTCGGCGGACATGTTCGGGCCGCGTCGCGTGCTGCAACACACGCTAGGCGTGATTGTTTCTGATTATGAGCTAAGCTGAACTGGTTAGAAGCAGGCGAGCGATCTATGAAGGACGGCCTCTACTCCATTCACGTCCAGCTCGGCGACGGCCGCGAGGGCAAAGGCAGCGGCGTTCTCGTCTTCAACGATGGCGTGATCCTCGGCGGGGATGCCTTTCTCTTCTATACCGGCCGGTATTCCGTCGCCGGTTCGATCGTGCGCGGCGAGGTTATCGTCAATCAGCACACGCCCAGTCTGGATGCCAATCCGATATTCAATGGCGCCGATGTCGGCATCGGCTTCTCCGGCGACTTCGACGACAAACAAGCGACGGTCAGCGGCATGGGGCTTGTCGGCCGCCACAGCATGATCTTTCGCGCCACGCTACGCCGGCTGGCCAGCATAGACGCCGCGCCGGAGTTCCGGTTGCAGGAGGGCGTGCTGGCCGCGTTGACCTGAAGATTAGCGGAGAGCGCACTAGGCCGGCGCCAGAACTGCCGGCGGACGCGTCGGGCGCATCAGCGCCGAAGCGATCTGCACGGCCCCGGCGAGCAGCCCCGTCGCCACGGCAAGCCTCCAGGCGAGATCGTACGAGCCGAGCGCGTCGTACAAAAGCCCGCCGCCAAAGGCGCCGACAAAACTGCCGACTTGGTGGCCGACAAAGGCGATCCCCTGGATCATCGCCTGCCAGCGCAGGCCGAACATTTCGGCGACCGCACCGGCGACCAGCGGCACGACACCGAGCCAGGTGAAGCCCATCAATGCCGCAAACACGAGGGTCGTGGCGGGCGTCGGCGGCCAGTAGAAATAAGCACCGAGAATCGCCGAGCGCAGAATGTAGATTCCGCCGAGCAGGACCAGCTTGTTCCAGCGCCCGCCGGCCCAGCCGAAGAACAGGCTGCCGAGCACATTGAACCCGCCGATCACGCCGAGCGCTTCCGCGCTTAGCATCGGGTCCATGCCGCAGAGGGAAAGATAAGTCGGCAGATGCGTCGTCAGAAAGACGAGCTGCAGCCCACAGACGAAGAAGGCGATGGCGATCACCATGAACGGGCCGTTCCCGATAGCCGCGATGAAGGCCTGACCAGCTGAGCGGTCATCGACCCCGCCGGGCAGCGGCGGCGGCTCTGGCACCTTGTCGGCGCGGCCGGCAATCCAGGCGGCAGGAATCATGATGCAGGCGAGCGCGACAAAACCGAAAACGCCGACCCGCCAGCCATGAGCGGCCTGTAGCGACTGGCCGATCGGCGCGGCGATCATCGCGCCGATCGATCCCGCCGCCGAGACGATGCCGAAAACGAGGCTGCGCAGCTGTGCCGACACGGCGCGGGCGGAGACCGACATTGCCAATGCCGAGGCCGTGCAGGCGAGCGACGCACCGATCAGAATGCCGCCGCCGATCATCACCCGAAGAGACCGTTGGCGGTGGCGAGTGCGACAAGGCCGGCGACATACATGACCGCGCCGGCGACCATGATCGGGCGAAAGCCGAAACGCGGCGTCAGCGCGCCGGCGACAGGCTGCAGGAACCCCCAGGCTAGGTTCTGGACCGCGATCGCCAGTGTGAAGTCGGAAACAGAGATGTGCACGTCATGCGTCAGCGGCTGCATGAACAGGCCGAGGCTCTGACGCAGGCCCATGCTCAGGCTGAGCATGACCGATGCGCCAAGAAGGATCGGCAACGCCGGTCGCAGTGCGTGCAAATTCGTGCGTAGAGCAGCCAGCAAAGGCTCCGATGAGCGCGTCGCGTAGGGTAGGCTTTTGCTGCGCTGCGACACTCTGTCAACCGCACGGCGTGCAAAGCAGTTATGCGGCGCCTCTCACGGCGAGCGGTTATGCAGCCGCCGCTCCCAATCGAGCGCCTGGCGCACGATCTCGTTCAAATTATCGTGCTGCGGTTTCCATCCGAGTTCGGCGCGGATGCGATCGTTGGCGGCGACGATTGCCGCGGGGTCGCCGGGTCGCCGCCCTGACTTGCGCACGGGAAAATCGACACCCGACACTTGCTTCACGACATCGATCACCTCAAGCACGGAATAGCCGCGGGCATACCCGACATTGCAGGTGAGATTGCGCCCGCCGGCACGCAAATAATGAAGCGCATCGACATGCGCACGCGCCAAGTCTGTGACCTGGATGTAATCGCGCAGGCACGAGCCGTCCGGCGTCGGATAATCCGTGCCGAACACCTCCATTCCCTGACGTCGCCCTAGCGCGGTCTGCACCGCGACTTTGATGAGATGCGTCGCGTTCGGTGTCGATTGTCCGAGGCGTCCCTGCGGATCGGCGCCGGCGACATTGAAATAGCGCAGCACGACGTAAGAGAGGTCGTGCGCTTTCGCCGTGTCCTCGAGCATCCACTCGACCATGAGCTTCGAGCGACCATAGGGCGACATCGGCTTCAGCGTCTCGGATTCCTTGACTGGCACCTGCGCCGGCTCGCCATAAACGGCCGCCGTCGAGGAAAAGATGAAGTGCCTCACCCCGCAGTCGACAGCGCAGGCCAAGAGCGTGCGCGCCATCGCAGTGTTGTTCAGATAGTACCCGAGCGGATCGGCGACTGAATCCGGCACGACGATCTTCGCGGCGAAATGGATGATCGCGTTGATATCGTGCGTGGCAAGAAGCTCGGTGACGAGGTCCTCGTCGCCGAAATCGCCGAGGATCAGCGGCACGTGCTCGGGTACGGCCGAGCGGAAGCCGGTGGACAGATTGTCGAGCACCACCACCTTCTCGCCCGCCGCGAGAAGTTCGAGCACCGTATGGCTGCCGATGTATCCGGCCCCGCCCGTGACGAGAATGCTCATCTGCCGCTTTGCCTCTCAAGCCTTGCTAGACCGTTCCTAACGGCCGCGCGCTAAATTTGTGTCAACCGCGGCCTATCCGGCGCTTGCTCCGGACGGAGCGCAATGAGACAAGCGCGCGCCCGTCTCTTGAGCGATTCCATGGCAAAACGCATCCGCAAGGCCGTCTTCCCGGTTGCCGGTCTCGGTACCCGATTTCTACCGGCGACCAAGTCCGTGCCGAAGGAAATGCTGACGGTGGTCGACCGCCCGGTCCTGCAACATGTCGTCGATGAGGCCAAAGAGGCAGGAATCGAGCATTTCATATTCGTGACCGGCCGCAACAAGGGCGTGATCGAAGATCATTTCGATATGGCCTACGAGCTCGAAGACACGCTGCAGAAGCGCGGCAAGACGAAAGAGTATCGGGCGCTCATGGCCGACCTGCCGCCGGCGGGCGCGACCAGCTTCACGCGCCAGCAGGCGCCGCTCGGGCTTGGCCACGCGGTCTGGTGTGCGCGCGACATTGTCGGCGACGAGCCGTTCGCGGTGCTTTTGCCCGATATGATCACCATGGCCTCGGACAGGCGAAAATCGCGCTGCCTCGCGCAATGCATCGAGGCTTACGAGAAGCACGGCGGCAACGTGATCGCCGTCGAGGAGGTCGCACCGGAAGAGACGCACAAATACGGGATCGTGTCCGTCGGAAAGGATCACGGCCATACGTTCGAGATCACCGGCATGGTGGAGAAGCCGCCGCAAGGGACCGCGCCGTCGAACCTGTATGTCTCAGGCCGCTACGTGCTCGAACCCGAAATTTTCCGCATCCTAGAAAAGGGCGAGAAGGGCGCCGGGGGTGAAATCCAGTTGACGGATGCGATGCTCGCGCTTGCCAAGCAGCAATCTTTCAACGGCGTGCGGTTTGACGGGATCACCTACGATTGCGGCTCCAGCCTCGGGTTTCTCACTGCGAACGTAGCTTTTGCGTTGGCGCGACAGGATATCGCGCCGGCGTTCCGGGCAGAGCTGAAGAAGCTCTTAGCGTAGCTCTGTCGTTCAGCTTTCTGTTTTGCGATGCTCTCGGCGGATCCGCTCGCGTACCCACCTGGACAACCGCCGCCGCAACCGCCGCCGCAGCACGTTGCGCCAGGCAAAGCCGCCAAGCATCTCGTTCGCGGCTGGATAAAGCGGCAGCGCAAGATCGACGATCGGCAGGCGGTCGCGCCAAAGCCGCTCGATCATGCCATTGCCGGGAGCGCTGCATGAATCTGTCGCGGAACACGCCTCATCCGACATCTGAATCTGCGTCGTCTCAAGCGCCAGCTGAACGCCGGGCGATTGCGCCGCGAATGCTTCGTCATAGGCGATTTTCCAGAACGACGCGCGATCGCGTGTCCGCAGGATGATCCCCATGGCAATTGGCCGCCCATCGATCGTCAGAGCATCGATACGGCATTTGCCTTCGCGGCTGAGCCGACGCGTCATCGTTCGGGCGAAAGCTGCGCGCGAACTGTCGCAGAGAAGCGCGGTGCGGCGCCTGCCCTTCCAGCCGCTTTCTTCGAGCGCAAGGAACGCTTCGGCGGCGTTGCGAATCTCGGCCGGATCGCGCGAGCTGCGGACCAAAACCTTGCCGTACTTCTCGAGCTGGCGGCGCCGGCGTGCAAGACTGCGATAGCCTTCGTTCGAGATGTTCACCCCGGCGCCATTGGCCAACAAAATGGGGCGTTCGTGTTGATCGAGCAGGCGCCACTCGAGCCCGGTAGCGAGCGCGTAGGCCAGAATGCGCGCGAAAGTCGGTCCCGAGCGCACCAGCTTCGGAAACACGAGGATGCGCACTCGCGGAAACGCATCAGCAAGCCAGACGAAAACCGCCGCGATCAACTCGTTGGCGCGCGCCGCGTCGAGAACCGGTAGACCGAGCGCAGACTGCTTGTGACACCACAATGTTGCGATCTGCGATCCAAAAAAAGTACGGGGCAGGACCAGCGCCCACAAAGCCAGAAGCCGTCCGCGATCATCGCTGCTTTCCCGCTGCCAAACCGCAACAAAGGTCGGCCGGTCGGCACGTGCGAGATGTTGTGCGGCCGCGAGCGCAAAGCCGGGCTCCATAAAAACGTTCGGTTCGAGCGAACGCGACACCAGGTCCGCCCATTCATCGCAAATCTCGGCGGCGGTTTCGAAGCCGAACGCCTCGATAACGAACGGCGACCTGGCCGGGCCAGGAACCGCGCCGCCGCTTCGCTGCTGCGGCCGCGATCTGTCGCCGACGGTTCTAGAATCGGTCGCCGTATTCAGCCACAAAGGGACTGGTCGCGCGTGCCCGAAAGAGGATGCCATCCATCTTCTCCGGCTGCCGTTCCGTTTTGCGACGGTACCGCTCCGCAACGGAGCGATTTTCTGCCCGGCAGACCATCCGGATAAACGCGTCCAAGACTCGCGCCAGGGTTGGCGCAACGCGCGGGAAAGGGAGCCTAGGCGTCGTTCCAGAAGCGGCGCCGCATCGGCGCTTGATTCGGCTCTCGGCGCGCCGCCGCGAAGCCCCGATTTGCCGCGCGCGATCGCGCCGAGTGCTCCGTCAACAAAGCGAGGCCAAGGCCGAGGAACAGTCCGCCTCCAAGCGAGAGCAGCCCGACGACGAGGCGGCGCGGGCTCGCGGGGGACAGCGGCGGGCGCGCGGTCGCGATGATACGCGCCGGCGGGCTTTCCGATTCCTGCTGAGTCAACGTGTCCTGGATTTTCGCGAAGCGATCATAGCTCGCGCGCAGGACCTCGACTTCGCGCTCGAGCTGCTTCAGCGGCACCAGCTTTTGGCTCGTCACGTTGGACTGCGCTTTGAGCTGATCGATCTGGTGTTCGAGACTGGCTGCATTCGCGCGCGCGGCATTGTATTCGGCTTCTACCCCGGTCTGGATGCGTGTGAGCTCGTCACGGATGAGCGCCTTGACGCGCGCGTTCTGCGCCTGCGCTTCGACGAGCGCGGGGTGACGCGCGCCGAGCGTCTCGCGAAGACGCGCCACTTCGCGTTCGCTGTCGGCCTGCTGCGTGCGCAGGCGCTCAATGACCGGGGATCGAAGCGCCTCGGCCGAGGCCTCGATGCGGCCCTGCTTGGCGATTCTTTGCACCTGGTCGAGACGTGACTTTGCTTCCGATGCGCGCGCCCGCGCCGTGCCGAGCTCTTTCGTCAGGTCGGCGACCTGTTGCTCGTTTGAGCGCAAACCTTCGGTCGAGACGATGCGGTTGGCGCTTTTATAGGATTCGACCTTGTTCTCGGCGGCGCGAATCTGCGTCTCAAGATCGGCGAGTTTCTGACGCACCCAGCGGCTATCGCTTTCGGCCGCATGCACGCGAGCATCGATCTGATCCTCGTTGTAGGCATGCACGATCGCGTTGGCGAGCCTGGCGGCCTTCTCTCCGCTTGAGGCGGTGGCCTGCACTTCCACAACGTAGGTCCGCTCGGGACGCTTGATGGTGATGTGTTCGCCAAGAGCGATAAGATCGACGGCCTCACCCGGCGGTCGCGACGGTTGCGTTAGACGCGACAGGAGGCTGCGATTCTCGCCGTTGAAATCGGGATCCTTTTCCAAGTGCTCGCTGTCGGCGACGCGCTTCAAGACCGACTGCGACGTGAGCAGCTTCACCTGGCTGTCGATGGCGCTCGTATCCGTGACGTAGCCGGGCTGGATCGGATCGGCACCCAGTCCGCGCCCGAGATGGGGATCGAGCAGCAGCACGGCGGAGGCCGAATAGCTGCGCGGCGCAAACGTGTAGTAGAGCGCGCCTGCGGCGATGCAGGCGATCACGCTCAGAATCACGATCCAGCGACGATGCCAGAGAACGCCGACAATACTCGGCTCCTCCATTCCTAGGAGTGGTTGCGTTGCCGTCGCCGCGGCGATTGGCGCTGGCGGCTCGGTATAGGGCTCACGCGGGAAGATACTCATCCCCGGCTCCTCTTGGGTGAAACAACTTCAGTAAGTGGCGGCGTCGGCCGATCGTCTTTTCGCAGGACGAGCAGAATTAGGACGGTGAGGATGGCAAAACTCGTGGTCTTGCTGGACAGGCTCGTCGATGTGCTGGCGCCCGCAAAGTAGAACAGGAATACGGCTATGGCGCCGGGCCCGGACAAGCGCACGACCGAAACGACGAACGCGGTGAGACCCGCGATCAGCACCGCGGTCATGATCAGCCCGTATGTGAGGGCAAAGCCGACCCAAAAACTCTCGATCCCGAATTCGAGGCCTTGGAGGCGTTGCCAGGTCTTCACCACCGCCTGGTCGGGCGCGAGGACGAGGTCGCGCCAGGGGATCGGATCGAAAAGGCTCCACATGGTCAGGCGCGCGAGCGCACTGCCGTCATCTGCCCTGAACCGTTCGGCCATGCGCTCGAAGAGACCCGTCTCGCCGAGAATCGCGAGGCCAATCGCGACGAGCGGCAGGATCAAGAGAATCGAAGCGGCTGCCCGAAGACTGACGGCGTGCCCCTGGATCAGCCGCCGGGCCAAGGCGGCCAAGCCGAAGAGAACAACCAAGAATCCTGAGAAAACCAGCGAGGCGCGGCCGCCGAAGGCGAACATTGCCAGGAGAGCAAGAACGCCGAACCCGACCCGCAGAGGCGCGCCGAGCCATGCCGTTCCGCGCGATGCCATGCAGATCAGAAAGCCGCCCATCAGCATGGCGTTTTCAAGCGGGTGCCCGAAGAGGGCGGTCGCACGCCAGTCCATGGCGAGATCGGCGCGCCAATCGAACACGAGGTCCGTGCGGGTCGGGTCGGAGGTCACGCCTTCCGGCACTGAAATGTGGATGAGCCGCCATCCCGTGGAAACCTCAGCCAGCGCCAGCAGGGCATCGGCAGCGAAAATGGCTACGAGCGTGAGCGCCAGCAGGCGCGCAACCCGTTCGTGGAGGCCCTCGATCAGGAGGGTCAGCAGGAGCGCGAGCAGGAACGTGTCGATGAGCGGCGTCACCGGGGAGCGGGCGACAACGACGACGTAGACGGCCAACAAGCCGAGCGCCGCGAGGTAAAGCAGGAGACCGGGCTCCGCGAGCAGCAAGCGTTGCAAGGTCCGCCACGGGTGCGGCGCGGCGCAAAGGCGGGCCGCGAGTGCCGCAAATGCGAGGTAAGTGCCGGGGTGGATTTTGGCGAGAGCGCTTCCGCCTGCGGTGTCATAGTCGATGCCATAGACAGCAAGCGTCAGTGGCGAGACGGTGCAAAGGATTGCGAGCGCCGCGACCGTGAGCGCAAGCGCGACCGGCTGGAGCACGGCCGCGCGCTGCCCGGCGACGGGAACGCCAAACCTGAACAGGCTCGGGTTGGAGAGGCTCATCGGCGTGCCTCCGCCAGGGTGGGAGGCGGCCGGCAACGCGCTTGCCAGCCGGCTCGGATCGAGCGTATTCCCGCTGCTACGGTCGCGGCCGCGCTCCTCGCGGGGCGCGCTGAGAGGCGGGAGCGACGGGGTTCGTAGTGAAGATTTTGCCGGTGATCATGTGTGGGGGCGCGGGCACGCGGGTGTGGCCTGAATCGCGCGAGACGCTGCCGAAGCAGTTCATCCCGCTCGTCGGCGCCCGCTCCACCTTCCAGATGGCAATCGCCATGCTCGATGATCCCGTCTTCGAGACGCCGGTCGTCATCTCCAACTTCGACTACCGCTTCCTCATTGTCGATCAGCTCGAACAGATCGACGCCAAGGCAGAGATCGTGCTCGAGCCGATGCGCCGCGATTCCGGGCCTGCCGTCGCCGTCGCGGCGGGGATTGCCGCGGCGCAAGGGGCCGACACGATCGTCGTGATGCTCGCCGCCGACCATGTCGTCCAGGACCGCGCCGGGCTGGTGACGCTCTGCAAGCAGGCCGCGCAACCGGCAGCGGAAGGCTACATCGTCACGCTTGGCATCAAGCCGACGGAGCCGGCGACCGGCTACGGCTATATCCGCCCGGGCTCGCCCGTGGCGCCGGGAAGCCCGGTTCTGAAGGTCGAATCGTTCGTCGAGAAGCCCGATGTCGAGAAAGCCCGCGGATATGTCGCGGCCGGCTACTTCTGGAATTCCGGTAATTTCATCTTCCGCGCCGACGTCATGCAGCGCGAGCTCAAGCGCTTCGAACCGGAGATGGTCGAGGCCACCGAAGCCGCGCTGGAGGGGGCGCGGCGCGACCTCGGCTTCATCATGCTCGACGCGCCGGCCTTCGAGCGAGCGACGAAGAAGTCGATCGACTACGCGGTGATGGAGCGCACCGAGACCGCCGCGCTGATCCCGGCCGACATCGGCTGGTCAGATGTCGGCACCTGGCAGGCCGTCTGGGAACTCTCGCGGCGCGACGACGACAACAATTCGATCCGCGGCCACGGCATCGTCATGGGCGGCAAGAACGTGCATGTGCGCTCCGACGAGCACCTGACCGCCGTCGTCGGTGTCGACGATGTCATCGTCGTTACGACACAAGATGCCGTCCTCGTGCTCAACCGCGCGCATGGCGACAAGGTGAAGCAGCTCGTCGACCGGCTGAAGCGCGAGAAGCGGCGCGAGGCGGAAGAGCACAAGCGCTCCTACCGGCCGTGGGGCTATTACCAGAGCGTCGACAATGGCTCGCGCTATCAGGTCAAGCGCATCGTGGTGAAACCCGGCGCGCAATTGTCGCTGCAGAAGCATTTCCATCGCGCCGAGCACTGGATCGTGGTCAAAGGCACGGCGGAAGTCGTGCGCAACAACGAAACCCCTCTCGTGCACGAGACCGAGCCGATCTACCTGCCGATCGGCTGCATTCACCGCATGGCCAATCCCGGCAAGATCGACCTCGAGCTTATCGAAGTGCAGACCGGATCCTATCTCGGCGAGGACGACATCATCCGTCTCGAGGATACATATAACCGGATTTGACGGGCGCGCCTCAAAACGCATTCCGGTAAGCCTTGCGCGAGAAGACCGTCAGCAAGAGGATGCGCATATCGAGAAGCAACGTCCAATTATCTATATAGAAAAGGTCGTGCTCGATGCGCATGCGTATCTTGGCGTCGTCGGATATGCCACCGCGGAAGCCGTTGACCTGCGCCCAGCCGGTGATGCCCGGCTTCACGTTGTGACGGCGTGCATAGAGGGCGATCGTCTGCTCGAAGAGCTGGTCGTGGGCGAGCGCATGCGGGCGCGGGCCGACGAGGCTCATCTGCCCGAGCAGCACGTTTAAGAGCTGCGGCAGCTCATCGATGTTATAGCGCCGCATCCAACGGCCAATCCTTGTAATCCGCGGATCGTCCTCGCTCGTATGCTTGACGTGACGATCGTCGTCGAGTGTCGTCATCGTACGGAACTTTACGATCCGGAATGGCTCCTGATTAAAGCCGTAGCGACGCTGCAGGAACAGGAATGGGCCGGGGCTGTCGAGCTTGATCAAGATCGCCACAACAACGAACAGCGGCGAAAGCAGCACGAGCGCGCTGCCGGCCATGAGGATGTCGAAGCTGCGCTTGATCAGAACGTCGGCCGGCGACAATGGCCGCCCGACAAGATTCAAACTCGCGATGGTGCCGACCTTGTGAATGCGAGCGTCGACAAACCGGTCGAGCACGCGCTCCGGCCCGAGATGCAACGAGGCCGGTACGCGTAAGAAAGCATCGACGCATGCATCGATAGTCGCTTCGTCCGACCAAGGCACGAGAACGAACACATCGTCCGGCAGCATCATCCGCGCCGACGCCGCCGCGAGCGCCAGGTCTTCCCGCAAGTCGCCGTCCTTGCGCAGCACGGACGCGGCGACGATATGCAAGCCGGCTTGCCAGGGTGCATACCGCTCCATGAACTTGTGCATGTCCTCTTCGAACCCGACGAGAAACACGCGCCGCGCTGAGACGCCCCCTGCAGCCGCGCTGGCTTTCACAAAATGTACGAGAGTCCCGCGCGTCAGACAGACCGCCGCAAAGCCGAAGACGTAGAAGCAGACAAAGGTGACGCGCGACCAGTCCGCAGTAGTCTTGGTCACAAAGGCACTCGCAAGCGCACCGATAAAACAGATGTTCCACAGGAAGAGCGAGCGGCGGCCGTGACCGGAAAACGACAAATAGCGCGCGATCGCATATTCCTGACGCATCACGTTCGACAGCGTGAAGATGAGCGCGATGAACAGCCCAAGCTCGAGGAAATTCTCCGTCATGCCTTGGACGCCGTAGGCGATCGCGTGATAGACGTTGCCGACGAGGATGGCGCTCAGAGTGATGGCGCAGGCGTCGGCGAGGGTCGCCATCAGGGCGAAGGCGCCGCGCAGGAAGGCGGTGTTTTTGTTCGGCAACGCCTGCGCCCAGCCCGTGCGGACGCCAGTGCGCGGCTTGCGCATTGCGGT
Source organism: Methylobacteriaceae bacterium (assembly GCA_019244955.1). Classification (GTDB taxonomy): domain Bacteria; phylum Pseudomonadota; class Alphaproteobacteria; order Rhizobiales; family Beijerinckiaceae; genus JAFASC01. The sequence goes on from JAFASC010000108.1 coordinate 14,079, forward strand.
CGACACGATGTCGGCTTGAAGCTCACGGCGGTGGAACACAGACACGAAGCGCCCCTCGACGCTAGGCAGACGCGGCTCGAAACGGAACACGCTCCCAGCCGCCATGCCTGGCAGCCATCCTGCTGCAAAAGCGAAGCCGCGCCCGCCCGTTGACGCGGCATCTCTCTTGGGCCGCTGCTATGTCCCGTTTTGGTACTCCGAGCAAATTACGCATGTTTAATCTTCGGGTTGCGGCTGAGGGCTTTTTGGGCCGAGACGTGCGTTAACCATGACGCGCCGCCGACTTGTTCTCTTCCATCCGATGGATCCTCGCGGGCGCAAGCTCGGCGGTATCGAAACGCATGTTCGGCTTCTGCTGGCCAGCCATCCCGAGGACTTCTCGGTCCTTTTCGTCGGAATCGACGAGATCGGCGATTGCGAGGTCGGCGAGGTGGCGCGGTTTGAGTTCGAGGGGCGCGCGATCGAATTCCTTTCGGTGCTGCGAGCCGAGCAAGACAGCATCAATACAGCCGCGGCCACGCTTGGAGGCTCACTGACATTGCGCTTTGCCCGGGCCGTACCCCGCTATCTGGGCCGTATCCGCCGGGCGAGCGGGGGAGCGCCGTGTTCGGCCGAGGTCGAGCGCTATGAGTTTGCCGTTCTGCCGAAGCTGTTGCGTTTACCGAGCGTGCAATGGGTGCACAACGAAGGCAGCAAAGACGACAAGATGGACAGCCTTCTGAAGCGCTATTGGTTTGTGCATAGAGCGAGCGAGCGGCTTGCGCTGGCGCTCGCCGACCGCATCGTTGCAGTCAACCCGAATATCGCCGCGCAGGTCGGCCGGCTTTCTCCACGCGCCGCCAAAAAGACCGAGGTGATGTCAGTTTCCGTCGATACGCGTCGCTTCAAACCGGCGCCCTTCGATCTCCAAGATGGCGTGTTCCGCATCTGCTTTGCCGGGCGGCTCGACGAGTTCAAGGATCCGCCGCTGATGTTCGACGTGCTGGCGCGGCTACACGCAAAGCTTAATGGCAAACTTGAGTTCCACTATGTCGGCGCGACCGATCCCGCGCGCTATCCGGAATTTCGCAAGGCGGCGTCATTCACAACCTGTCATGGCGCGCAGGCTTCCGATGGCGTTCGCGCGATCATGGCGCGCTGCCATGCCGGCATCCTCACCTCGTATTTCGAGGGCCTGCCCTGCTATCTTCTGGAAATGCTGGCGAGCGGCCGCCCGGTCGGCGCGATCGAGTTGCCGCAATACGCGCCATTGATCTTGCCCGGCATCAGCGGCGTCGTCGTTGCGCGCCGCGAGCCTCGTGAAGAATGCGCCGAGGCACTCGCCGACGCGTTCGCGTCGTTATGGCGCGACATCAAGAGCGGCCGCATCGATCCCCCGCGCTTGCACGGATTGGTCGAGCCATATTCTGTGGAGGCGCAGTTCGGCAGGCTTTTCGCGATTCATCGGGCGCTGCAGGATGGCGAGCCAATGCCGGCGCGCGGCTGAAACTTCAGAGAGGTGACATGAGGAGTTGGATTTCACGCCTTACGCGTCTCGGAATGGCACTCGCCATCGGGTTCGCGACACAACAGGCTTTGGCGCAAAACGCGCAGGTAAAGCGCGGGCTCTATCTCGTCAATCTCGGCGGCTGCAATGATTGTCACACACCCGGCAGCTTCCTCGGCAAGCGCGATACATCGCGCACGCTCGCCGGTTCGGACGTGGGGTTTGCCATTCCGGGCGTGGGTGTGTTCGTCGGGCCCAATCTGACGCCGGACAAGGAAACCGGGTTGGGCAACTGGACGAACGAACAGATCGTTGCAGCGATTCGGACGGGGCACCGGCCTGACGGGCGCGTGCTTGCGCCTGTCATGCCGTACAACGACTTCGCCAGCCTGACGAAAGACGACGCACTGGCCATCGCGGCCTACCTGAAAAGTCTGCCGGCGCTCAAGAATAAGGTGCCGGGTCCGTTCGGACCGGCGGACAAGCCGGATGTGTTCGTCATGACCGTGCTGCCTGCTCCAGTGTATAACGGGCTGCCGCCGCCGCCCGGCAAATAGCTCGCTTTCTGTCATGCTAGAAAGGGGGATGGCGGACGACGCGCAGTCCCTGTCGATTGTGATCCGGGGCACAGTTCCCGTGCGCTTGTGGCACCGACGCCTGGCCGCGGCGCTGAAGCGCCATGGCCACGAAGTTGCGCTCGAATTCGAAACATCGAAAGAAGCGCATTCCGCCGGTCTCGGTCTGGTCCTCGAGTTCGAGCGGCTTGCCTACGGAATTCGCTCGACCGCGTTCGAGCGGCAGGACGCAGCACCGCAACAGGCGCGCACTCGCGCCGACATTGTCGTTGATCTGCGCGAGCGCCCGTCGTCTCAAGCCAACGCGATCGTCTTGGCGCCTTTATTCGACGGGGTCCCAGGGGAGGCGGCGCTGATTGCCGCATTGCTCGGCAACGAAGCACCAGAGATCACGATCGTGCGCTGGGATGGCGCGCCGCAGGCGATTGCGCGCGCGCTTCCCGTTGTGGAGAACCGGAGCATTCTTGCGCAAGGGCTCGATCAGGTCCTAGCACGCCTGGAGAACTTGCTGCGCCAATGCGTCACCAGGATTGCGCGCGGCGACCAGTTGCACGGCCAGCCAGCCTCGCTGGCGCGCGCTCACACTCCGTATGCCGTCTTGTTCGCAGCCAAGGGCGTGGCAGCCAAGATCGCGCAGCGGCTGAAGCAATTGGTCGTCCATCCGGAGCACTGGCGCGTTGCCTTCCGCCAACTTGCGAACGACGCCACGATCGCAAGCGGAAAATGGCCGGATGCAAATTGGACGCGTGTCCCGGACGATCGCCAGCGTTACTTCGCGGATCCGTTTCCGTTCGTCGAGAACGGCCGCACTTACGTCTTTTGCGAGGAATATCCTTATGCGACGCGCAAGGGGATCATCTCCCTGTTCGAAATCGTGGACGGCCGGCCAACGAAACCGCGCCCGGTTCTCGAGCGGCCGTATCATCTCTCGTACCCGTTCGTGTTCCGGCGCGGCTCCGAAATCTATATGATCCCGGAGACGAGCTCGGTCGGACGCATCGAGCTCTATCGCGCCGATCCATTCCCCGAGCGCTGGACCTTCGAGCGCGTCCTCATCGAAGATGTGATGGCGAGCGACGCGACGCTCGTCACATGGAACGACCGCGATTGGCTGTTTGCGTCGGTGGCCGGGGAGGGCGCATCCACATGGGATGCGCTTGGATTATTCTACGCCGATGATCTCTTCGGCGCATGGCAGCCGCATCCGCTCAACCCTGTTCTGATCGACGCGGGCGCGGCGCGTCCCGGCGGCGCCATGGTTGTGCAGGGAAATCGCTTGCGCCGCGTCGCTCAGGATTGCCGCAAGCTCTATGGCGGCGGCATCGTGCTTGCCGACGTCGAGCAGCTCGATCCGGAAAATTACGCGCAAACCGTATCTGCGGT
>JAFASC010000255.1 GCA_019244955.1 Methylobacteriaceae bacterium
GCTCGAGGATCCCAACGATCGCGACAACCGCTACAGCCGGCTGCACGGCCATTCCTTCCGTGCGCGCGTGACCGTCGAGGGCGACCAGAACGCGCAAGGCTGGGTCGTCGATCTCGGGGAGTTGGAGCGGCGCCTCGGCTCGGTCCGCGAGCAATTGGACCATCGTTTCTTGAACGAGGTCGACGGGCTCGGATTGCCGACACTGGAAAATATCTGCGCCTATATCTGGCGGGCGATCGCGCCCGATGTGCCGGGCCTCGCCGTAGTCGCCGTTTATCGCGACAGCTGCGGCGAGGGGTGCGTGTATCGGGGCTAGCCGTTCTCGTCCGCTGAGGAATACGCACGCGCGGGCGGGCTGCGCCCTTTGCCGCGCAAGATGGAGTGCGTCACACCGGAATTACTGAGCGATGCAGCCGGCAAACTGCTTTCTACAATCGAGAGAGCACGCGGGGAGCCAGCCGTCCTGACCGATGCAACACTGCCAAGAAAACCACTCTGCGCCGTCGGAGCAGGTCCCTCTGCACGTGATATAAGGCCCCGAACTGCAAGTCGGCAGTCCGCCGCGGCTCGCCGCAGGTGATCGGCACAGCCCCGCCCCACCACTTCGGGCCTTGGGTTGTTGCGCAAACGCCTCCAGGGGCGACCCGAAACTCGCGGTGACATCAGCGCGACAAACAGGACGAGACTGGGCTTTATCGGCAACGCAGAGTATGGCCGATGCGGCAGCACAGAATGCTACGACGGTTACGTTCGTACGCCTCATTCCACCCTCCTATCGAAGGTCAATACGCCAGCATTCCACCCGATAGACCAAAGAATGACAATAGCTACGTGAAGAGGAGACACGCTGGCGCCTGCCGCGTGTTGCTTCAATCGGCGCCAAGCGAGCGAATAACCCGCGCCGGATTTCCTCCGACGAGCGTATTCGGCGGGACATCCTTGGTGACCACCGAACCCGCAGCCACAACCGAGTTTTCCCCTACCCTCACGCCGCCGATAATCGTTGCGCCCGCAGCGATCCAGACGTTTCTCTCAATGACAATCGATTTTCCGAGTGTGACGGCGCGTCGCTGCGACGGCTCAAGCGGGTGACCCGCCGTAATGATGCTTACGTTCGGCCCGATCATCACATCGTCCGCAATGTCGAGGCCACCGAGGTCGTAGAAAGTGCAGTTCTGATTTACGAAGACATTTTTCCCGACGCGGATTTCATCACCGCCGGCGGTATAGAATGGCGGGATAAGTAAGAAGCTCTCGTCTACCTTTTGGCCGATGAGTTCGCTGAACAATGCGCGAATTTCGTCTGCATCGTTGAACGTCAAACGGTTAAGAGCGGCGGTGATCGCCATTGCCCGCTTGATGTTTGCCGACATGGCCGCTGATTCCGGCGTCCTCCTATAGATCGTCTTTGTAGCGTTCTCATTCGACATGTCGTTTCCGGACTACAGCTGAACCCGCGTTTCGCCGCACGAGGGCGCAGCGTATTGGCTTGTTCTAGGGACAAAGCGGACGTTCCATCACGATGGTCCGTTCCTCGCCGTGGTAGCTGTCACGCACAGATTTGAAACCCAGCTTCGCGTAGAACGGCTCGGCCGTGACCGACGAGGGCACAGTCAGGAGCGCAACGCCCCGCTCGGCCGCGGCTCGCCCCACTTCGGCCATCAGCGCTCGCCCGATGCCGCGACCCTGGCAGCCCGGATCGACGAAGACAGTTCGCACGACCTCGCCATCGAGGCTCGCCGTGCCGACGATGGTATCATTGTTGACAGCGACGAACACGACCCGGCGTTCCAAGAGGCCCAACACGGCTGCCGGCGAGAAGCTCTGCTCGACGCGCGCGATCACCGCCTCGGAATAGTCTTTCGCATTGGTCTCTCGCAGGGCGGATATGATGACGCGGCTGATGCCCTCGGCATCCTCGCGTCGCGCAGGCCGGATCTGGCAGTCGATGACAAGGTCTCCCTCTTGGGGTTAGGGCGGGGATGTTTCGGGATCTCTGTATAGGTGTGGGTGAGTTGATGTCACTAGAGCGGGATGGCCGGTTTGGCCAGCATCAGCCAAACGATAACCATTACCGCGGAGAAAGCCGGAATACCGCAGAGGAACCAGAGCCAAAACAATTCGAAGTACTTTGTCGCTAGGGTTGTGTCCGTCCGTGCGGCTTCTCGCGCAAGGTCACGCATTCTGATCTGAAGGAAGACCACGGGTAACCAGAAGAGGCCAGTTAGGACGTAAAGGGAAATCGACAGGAGAAGCCATCCGTCGTTCAATGACCATCCTTCCATTCGAGCCAGGAAATAGCCGGTGATCGGCTGTGCAATCACAGCGGTTGCAGTGAACACGAAATCCGCAATGACGACGGTACTTGCGACATGCGCAATCAAAAGCGGATTGCCTGTGCGATGCGCCATCAGCATAAAGAACGCTATTCCGACACCTGCTCCGAGCAAAACCGTCGCCCCTACGACGTGAAGCCATCGCAAAATTTCCAGCGTTGACATCAGCGATCCGGCGCGATCGCGAGGGTCACAAGAGCAAGGAGGACGAGCGGGATGTCTTTGAGAAAGGGGCCGAGCGGATCGAGCCTCAAGTTCGTCGTCCAGACGCTTCCCGCGATCAGGTAAGCGAGTGTTGCAGCAATCGAAGCAATCGCAGCCGCCGGCATGGTTCTTCGGACAACGAAGCCCAATCCGATCATGATGTCGATCGCGCTGCCGATCAGAACTGCTGCCGTAGCAACGGGAATGGGAAGCCCGTGCGCGAGGAGGATGGTTCGCGCCGTCTCGAAGCGAGCCAAGGCAATGATGCCTGACACAATCCAAAACAGCGCGAGCCCGCCGATCGCAATAGGCTTTAAAAGCCACATGCGGGCGAACCAGCGTTCCTGCACAGATGCCGGCATACGCCGTAATGTCTCCGGAAGGGGCAGCATCTCGCGCCCCGAGGCTGCGCACCAGCCCGTGGGATCACCCGTGATAGAGGCCTCGGCCTGCTTCAGCGCGGTGCTTCGTAACGGAGATCGCCAGCCCAGACGACCGAGTGCGTCTCCCAGACGAAACGCTGCGCGCGTAAGCGCGTCAGGAACGATGATCCGGCGATCCGACGGAAGTCCGAACCAGCTGCGAAAAGCGCTCAGTACATCATCAAACCGATGGATGCCGGGCTCGACGAGATCGTAGGCACGTCGCGTCTGCACGCGGCCTTCGACGGCGAGGAGCGCCGCGTCTGCGACATCTGCCACATACACGGTCTGAATCATCACTCGCGGAAACGCGATCGGAAGAAGGAAGGGGACCGACGCCAGCGCACGGAGCAGAGCGGTCGCCCCATAAGCCGTGGGTCCGATCACAAGGCCGGGTCGCAGGATGATCCACTCCAAATCGGTTACGGAGAGAGCTGCGTCTGCGTCGGCCTTCGAGGTCATGAAACGCGTCGGCGCGTCGGCCTCGGCGCCCACGGCCGAAATCTGCACGATGCGCCGAACACATTGCGTGTCGCAGCTCCGAAAAAGGGCGTGCATTGCTGTCGATTGCACCGCCACGACATCGTCGCCGGGGCCATCTTGAAGAACGCCGGCGGCGTTGATGACCGCGTCAACGTTAGTAAGTAGGGAGGCCCAATCGTCCGGCTTTGTAAGGCGGCGGAGATCGCCGTTGATCCATTCTACATCGCAATAACGGATGCGCACCGTTTCGACCGCGCGGCCAAGTCCCACGACCTGATGCCCTGCTGCAAGCAGAGCGTCAACAATTGCCGATCCGATCAGACCGTAAGCGCCGAGGACAAGAACACGCATCCTCGCTTGTCAAATAGTGGCCTACCGGCTCTGCCCCGCCTCGATCACATCCTCCACCGTTCGCAAACCCGCGCGCGGCGAGTTGACGAGCACCGCCATGTTGCCGGGCGCATGCTGGTTCTTCCACATCTTGGTGTGGGCGGCCGGGATCTTCTCCCACGGAAACACTTCCGACATGCAGGGATCGACGCGGCGGTCGAGCACGAATTTGTTCGCCGCCGACGCCTGCTTCAAATGGGCGAAATGCGAGCCCTGGATGCGCTTCTGCCGCATCCAGACATAACGCGCATCGAAGGTGAGATTGTAGCCGGTCGTCCCGGCGCAAAACACGACCATGCCGCCGCGTTTGACGACGAGACATGACACCGGAAACGTCTGCTCGCCTGGATGCTCGAACACGGTGTCGACGTCCTGCTTGCCGGTAATCTCCCAGATCGCCTTGCCGAACTTGCGCGCCTCTTTGGTCCAATTGTTGAATTCGGGCGTGTTGACCGTCGGCAGCTGGCCCCAGCAATTAAAATCTTTGCGGTTGATGACGCCCTTCGCGCCGAGCGACAGCACGTAATCGCGCTTGGTCTCGTCGGAGATGATGCCGATTGCGTTGGCGCCGGCGGCGGCGCAGAGCTGCACGCCGAAGACGCCGAGCCCGCCCGAGGCGCCCCAGACCAGCACGTTGTCACCGGGTTTTAAGCGATGCGGCTCGTGGCCGAACAGCATCCGATAGGCGGTCGCCAGCGTCAGCGTGTAGCAGGCGGCCTCCTCCCAGGTAAGGTGCTTCGGCCGCTGCATAAGCTGGCGATCCTGCACGCGGCAGAATTGCGCGAACGAGCCGTCCGGCGTCTCATAGCCCCAGATGCGCTGCGAGGAGGAAAACATCGGATCGCCGCCGTTACACTCCTCGTCGTCGCCGTCATCCTGATTGCAATGGACGACGACCTCGTCGCCGACCTTCCAGCGCTTCACCTTGGAGCCGACCGCCCAGACGATCCCGGAGGCGTCCGAGCCGGCGATGTGATAGGGCGCCTTGTGCACGTCGAAGGGCGAGATCGGCTGGCCGAGGCCGGCCCAGACGCCGTTGTAATTGACGCCCGCCGCCATCACGAGAACGAGCACGTCGTGGCTGTCGAGCGGCCAGGTCGGCAGGACCTCGACTTGCATTGCCTCTTCCGGCGGACCGTGGCGCTCGCGGCGGATCGCCCAGGCATACATTTTCGCAGGTACGTGGCCGAGCGGCGGGATTTCGCCGAGCTCGTAGAGGTCTTTGAGGCCGGATTGAGTGGCGGGCGTTTCGGCGCGCGCGGCAGCGCCGCCGGAGACGAGTTTGATGTTCGACATGTGCCTGCTCCCGCCCGCCTTATCCCTGGAAGGGGCGCGATGATGCCCCTTTCTCTCGCGGTGCACAATAGAGCGCGGCGGTTGGCCGGCGAACCTCCTCGTGCTGTATTCGTGGCTACGAGTCGCGACGAGAGTCTTGCCAGATTGGGGTTGTTCGAGCCGGCGCTGCGCGGCCATCGCATCGCGCACGCGTCTTCGCGCAAAGTACTGAAAAGCCTACAGAACTGATGACCAAACAGCACCCGAATTCAATGCCGCTCAGACTGGAACGTTTCCGCTTCGAATGGGTTTTGTGGCCTGACGCAAATCAACCACGGAGAGAGAAGATGCGATTGAAGGTTTTCCTCGCGACGGCGGCGCTCGCAGCGGCGCTTCCGCTTGCAGCGAACGCACAGGGTGTCATCGGCGGCGCGGAACGCGGTGCAGCGGCTGGCGGCGCAGCGGCCGGTCCGGTCGGCGCAGCAGTCGGCGGCGCGGTCGGCGCTGTAACCGGCGGCGTTGCGGGCGTGCTCGGCGTCGACGAGCGCCCGCGCTTCCGTGAATATGTCGTGCGCGAGCACGTGCCGTCGTACCGCTATGCCGAACCGCTTCGTCCGGGTGTCATTCTACCGGAAGAGGGCGTGCGGTATTATGACGTCCCCGCTGAATACGGCCGAGCCCATGGCTATCGCTACACCGTGGTCAACGAGCACCCGGTTCTGGTCGAGCCGCGCACGCGGCGCGTGATCGAAGTGATCGAGTAATCTGCAGAAATCGGGCGCGCACGCGAGCCAGCGTGCGCGCCCGGCTCAATTCGCGCTCTCCGCCGCAAGCAACTCGGCCTGATGCGCGGTCGTCAACGCGTCGATGATCTCATCGAGCGCCTCGCCTTCCATCACTTTGTCGAGCTTATAGAGCGTGAGGTTGACGCGGTGATCGGTCACGCGCCCTTGCGGGAAATTGTACGTGCGGATCCGTTCCGAGCGGTCACCCGACCCGACTTGCGAACGCCGATCCGCTGCGCGCGCATTGTCGCGGCGCTGACGTTCCATATCGTATAGTCGCGCGCGCAGCACATCCATCGCCTTGGCGCGGTTGCGATGTTGGGAACGCTCCTCCTGCATGACGACGACGATGCCGCTCGGAACATGCGTGATGCGGATCGCCGATTCGGTTTTGTTGACATGCTGGCCGCCCGCGCCGCCGGAGCGCATCGTATCGATGCGCAGATCGGACTCGGCGACATCGACGTCGACGTCCTCGGCTTCCGGCAAAACCGCCACTGTCGCCGCCGACGTGTGAATGCGTCCCTGCGTCTCGGTCGCCGGAACGCGCTGCACGCGGTGCACGCCGGATTCGAATTTCAGGCGCGCAAAGACGCCGCGCCCGCTGATCTCCGCGACGATTTCCTTGTAGCCGCCTGCCGTGCCCTCGCTTGCGGAGAGTAGATCGACCTTCCAGCCATGCGTCTCGGCGTAGCGCTGATACATGCGGAAGAGATCGCCGGCAAACAGCGCGGCTTCGTCACCGCCGGTGCCGGCGCGCACTTCGAGGATGACGCCCCGCTCGTCCGCGGCGTCTCTCGGCAGAAGTGCCAGTCGCAATTTGCTGTCGCTCTCGCCGAGGCGACGCTCAGCGTCGCGCAATTCGGTTTCGGCAAGGCCGCGCATTTCCAGGTCGAGCGCCGGTTCGGCGAGCATTGCGTTCAGCCCCGCGACCTCATCCTGCGCGGCCCGATAGGCGCGCGCCGCCGCGACCACCTCGTCGAGCGAGGCGAGCTCGCGCGACGCCGCGACGTAGGAGGCACCGTCGGTCCCTTCTGCCAATCTGGCGGAGAGTTCCTCGTGACGGCGCAGGATCAGATCGAGCTTTTGCGTCGGGATCATTTTTTGCGTTTAACGCGATCAAGCCGGCGCATCGAGTCCGACTTTCTGCAATGCGGCGCCTTGCCGGCCGGCGAGCGTCTCGATGTGGAAATCGCCGAGCGCTTCGTTGAACAGCCGGTGATAGTTCAGCTGCGCATCGAGATGCAGGAAAACGCTGCCGAGGCCGATCGCGGCGCGATCCATGAACACGAACTCGCGCGGGACTTTCACCGGCCCCTTGGCTTTGAGGGCCTGGTGGACCTGAAAGGCCTCGCGCCGTCCATAGCGCCCGGGTGCAACACCGTCGGCGATCGTGCGCACGCGATCCTCGAGCAGCGGGCCATAGATGAAGCGCGCCCAGATGTTCAAGACGTCGATCACATCCTTGCGCAAATTCTTGAAGCCCCAGGTCTCATAGGCATGCACGACACGCGACTCATCGCCGGTGCGCAAGCCCTCATAGAGGTCGTAGACGCCTTCGACGAAGCTCGGCGGAAAAATTCTGATGCAGCCGTAATCCAAGAGATTGATGCCGACCGGTGCACCGCTCTCATCCGCGAATGCGGAATAGTTGCCGAGATGCGGGTCGCCATGGATCACGCCGTAAGCGCTGAACGGCACCCACCACGCCTTGAACATCGCTACTGCGAGGCGATCGCGCACGTCCTGCCGGGCCTGCTTGGAGGCGAGCAGCTTCGTGCCCTCAAGCCACTCCATGGTGAGAAGCCGGCCGGTCGAAAGCTCGGGCCAGACGCGCGGCACGCGCACCTCGTCGACGCCTGCGAGCATCAACGCATAGAGCGCGGCATGCTTGGCTTCACGGCGATAGTCCAATTCTTCGCGCACCCGCGCGCCAATCTCCTTGGCGATTTCGCGCGTGTCGATCACCGGATTCATGCGACGATGGATGGAAAACAGGATCGAGAGCTGCGACAGATCCGCTTCGACCGCCGACTTCATGTCCGGATATTGCAGCTTGCAGGCCAGCGCCGCGCCCTCGTGCGAGATTGCGCGATGCACCTGGCCGAGCGAGGCCGCAGCGGCCGGCTTCAGATCGAAACTGGCAAAGCGCACCGCCCAGTCCGGTCCGAGTTCCGCCTGCATACGGCGCTTGACGAAAGCTGCCCCCATCGGCGGAGCGTGCGACTGCAATTTCCCGAGCTCGTCGGCATATTCCGCCGGCAAGAGGTCAGGGATGGTCGCCATCAGCTGCGCGACCTTCATCAGCGGCCCCTTCAAACCGCCGAGCGCCTGGGCCAAAGCCGCGGCATTGTCGCTGCGTCGCCCGGTGCCGACGAGGCGCTGGCCCGCCATGCGTGCCGCGACCCCGCCGACATTGGCGCCGACGCGAGCATAGCGCGCGGCACGCGCCGAGAACCGGTTGGCTTCGCTGTCTGTCATGTCCTCAAGATAGTGTCGCTTCTGCGCCGTGCGACCCCGCGCGGCTCCGATCCGGCCGCCCCCGGCCCAATGATTCGGCTCTTCTTCAACTATTCTTGGACGGGTCGAGCGGTCCAAGGTGCATGTCGAGGGGCGCGCCGGCCCGCAAAGCGGCTTTTTATGCGAAATCTCGCTATGGCGCCGATGTTTATCTGTGCAAGACTGTATATCGGCGGGTCTACACAGTGGCCTCAGGGAACAACGCGGGGTTAGGCTCGTTTTCCGCCGAGGGCGCATCTCCTCACGCGCCGGGCCGAATGGGAGACGACTGATGGCAGCCAAGAGTACAGCGAAGTCCAAATCAAAGACGGCGGCAAAAAAGAGCCCGAGCAAGAGCAGTGCCTCAAAAGGCAAGACCAGTTCATCGCGGGCGACCGCCTCGAAGAGCAGCGCCAAGGCGCCCGCAAAGAAATCGTCAGGACGCAGCGCCGCCGCCAAGAGCAATTCCGGCCTGATGAAGCCACTGCAGCCTTCAAGGGAACTGGCGCAGGTCGTCGGCGATAAGCCGTTGCCGCGGACCGAAGCCGTCAGCAAGATTTGGACTCACATCAAGAAGCATAATCTGCAGAACCCGCAGAACAGGCGCGAAATCCTCGCCGACGACAAGCTCGAGCCGGTCTTCGGCAAAAAGAAAGTCACGATGTTCGAGATGAACAAGCTGCTCGCCGGCCATCTCAAGTAGACGCTAGGCGGAACTGTCGGCGGCAACGGCTCGTTCCTGGGGAGCCGCGCCGTCGACCGACGGCAAGCCCGCCGACGGCAAAGCCCAGGAGAAGACAATGCGTTTCGCGCTTGGACTGATCGTCGGCATTCTTATCACGATCGCAGCCGCCTATTTGCGCGACGCATCGCTCCCAAGCGGCGCCGATGCGCGTCCGATGGTCAACTGGGATGTCGTCGACCGCAGCGTCCATGACTTGAGCGAAACCGTGCGCGAGCATTGGGCGCGCCTAGTCGGAGGTGCGCGGCGCGTGGAGAAGGACATCTGATCGTCGTTCGTGCGCCTATGCTTGGCGCCGTCACACCGCCGGTCCAAACAGCGGCACTTGCCGCCGCTTGAAGAGGCCGACCAACAAGCACCCGGCGCCGATCCCGCCGAGATGCGCCCACCAGCCGATGTCGCTGCCCTCGCTCAACAAGGCGGAGAGTATCTGGAAGAAGATCCAGATGCCGACGAACCAAGTGGCCGGGATGTGCAGCGGCAGCCATGGAATGAAGAGGAAGCCCCAGATGCGCGCTTTCGGATAAAGCAGGAGATAAGCGGTGGCGACGCCTGATATCGCGCCCGATGCGCCGATCAGGGGTGATTGGCCGCTCGGCACCATGGCGGAGAATGTCAGGGCCGCGATAATGCCGCAAGCAAGATAAAAGACGAGATAGCGCAGCGAGCCCATCGCATCCTCGACATTGTCGCCGAAGACCCAGAGGAACAGCATATTGCCGAAGATGTGTCCGATATTCGCATGCACGAACATGCCGGTGATAAGCGTCACCGACGCAGGCACCAGCGCCAGATCCGGCGAGAGTATGGCTCTTCCAAAAAGGACGGCGGGAATGGCTCCGAGCGCCGTCTCGATGCGATCCGGGCTAGGCGCCGCCTGCACCCATAAAAACACGACGATATTGCCTGCGATGATCGACCAGTTGGCGATCGGAAACCGCAGATATCGCAGCGGCACGCCATCATAAAGCGGCACGAACATACGGAACTTCCGAAGGCCCGGCCGCCAGGCGGGCGCTGAACTATTCGGTCACGACGATCTTGTGGTCGCCGCAGAGATCGACATCTCCTTCACCCGGCCCCTCTTCGAGTTCCCATGTGACCTTAAACTCGCAGCCCTTCGCGCCTTTCAGAACGACGCGCGCAGCCTTGCCGGCGACGACTTCCTTTTCCAGTTTGCCAACGGTTTTGCCTTGCTCGCCCGGCAACGAGATTTGCAGGCTCTTCAGCGTGGAATGGCTTTTGTTCTCAATGCTGACGGCGGAAGGCACCTTTTTCCCGGCCGGCGCTTTCGCTTTTGCCTTGGCTCTCGCCCTGGCGGGCGTTGCTGCAGCGGCGGGACGGGCTGTCTCAGCGGGAGCCGCCGCCGCAGGTGCCGCTGGCGCTGGCGGTGCCGCGGCAGGCGCCGCCGGGGTCGCCTGCGCGACACTAAACGCGGAAGCCGCCAATGCAGGAAGTGACGTGAGGCCGACAACCAGGCCAACGCAAACGCCGAAGGATTTCATAGTACTCTGCCCCGTTTACGGCTCCAGCCTATACTTAACCGGAAAAGTCGCAAGTCTCGGCCGATGTGGAATGGTGCGAGTTAGACCGCGCGGCCCTGATCATCACTTCAACCGAAGCGGCAGGCCGGCGGCGATCAAGTCGACGCGATCGGCGCGCGCGGCGAGCAGCTGGTTGGCGATACCGGCAAGATCGCGAAAGCGACGAGCTAGCGCGTTCTCGGGCACGATGCCTGATCCGACTTCATTGGACACGACAATCGTTGCGCCCGATCTCGTTTCGAGAACGTCACACAGCGTCGCGATCTCCTGCTCCAGGTCCGCAGCGGCGAGCAGCCGATTGCTGAGCCACAGCGTCAAACAATCGAGGAGAAGCGGACGATCGCCGGGCGCTTGTCGGATGGCATCGGCGAGGGCGTGCGGCGCTTCGATGACTTGCCAGCGTTCGTCGCGGCGCGCCCGATGCCGCGCGATGCGCTCGCCCATTTCATCATCGAGCGCTTCTGCCGTCGCCAGATAAATCCACGGGGGGTTGTGTTCGGCAATCAGCCGCTCGGCATGGCGGCTCTTGCCCGACCGCGCGCCGCCGATAACGAAGATGAGCGGCGCCATCTCCTCAATCCGCAAACACGACGGTCTTGGCGCCGTTCAGGATCACGCGATCCTCGAGATGGTACCGCACGGCGCGGGCCAGTACGCGCCGCTCGATGTCGCGGCCCTTTCGCACCAGATCCTCCGGCGAATCCGCATGGCTTATCCGCTCGACGTCCTGTTCGATGATGGGCCCCTCGTCGAGTGCGGCCGTTACGTAATGCGCCGTGGCGCCGATGAGTTTGACGCCGCGCTCATGCGCCTGGTGATACGGTTTCGCGCCCTTGAAGCCGGGCAGAAACGAATGGTGGATGTTGATGCAGCGGGTCGCCAGCTCCGCCGCCATCTCTTCCGACAGGATTTGCATGTAGCGCGCCAGCACGACGAGTTCGGTGTCTGTCGCGCCAATGAGCTGCAGGATTTTTCCCTCCTGCTCGCGTTTGGCTTCCTTGGTCGTGGGCAGATAGTGGAAGGGAATGCCTTGCAGGTCGACATGTGCATACGTGTCGAGCGGATGATTGGCGACTACGCCGGTAATGTCCATCGCCAGCTCGCCGATGCGGCGGCGGTACAGCAGGTCGACAAGACAATGATCGAAGCGCGAGACGAGGATCATCACGCGTCGGTTCTGGTCACGTGGGCGCAGCGACCACGTCATGCCGAATTTCCGCGCCACTTCGGCAAAGTCGTCGTGCAAATCGCCCGGATCGGCGCCCTCGACGGCATTGAAGACGACCCGCATGAAGAAGCTGCCGCCGCTTGTGTCGTCGAACTGACGCGATTCCAAAATGTTGTAGCCGTGCCGGAAGAGGAAATCCGAGACGCCGGCAACGATCCCGGGCCGGTTGCGGCACGAAAGCTTCATGACATAGGAACGATCCATCGAGCGTGCGTGCCGAAGCGGCGCCGCAGCGTCAAGGCGCACTGGATCGTATGACGGCGGGCTTTGCCTGCGTCCGGGCGAGCAGTGCGCCTTGCCGATCGAAAATTGCTGTATCGAGCAGGATATCGTCCCGCTGCAGCACGCCTGCGGCGGTGTTCCATGCGGCATCTGCCACATGCGCTGTGACGTCAAGGCCGGCTGCGCGACTGCGCTCCAGCACTTCGAGCGCGGTATTCGCGCCGGCGACCGATTCAATCATTGCTTCGTTGCCGCCCGCCGATGCAACGAACTCGGCAAGGCGGACGCGATCGATCTCGCCACGTTTCGAGTGGAGATCGAGCAGACCCTGCGCGAGCTTGGTCATCTTGGCGAACCCGCCGGCGATCGTGACGCGGCGCACCGGGTGCGAGCGCACGTATTTGAGCATGCCGCCAACGAAATCGCCCATGTCGATCAGCGCGATTTCGGACAGACCATACAGTTTGCGCACCGCCTCTTCCGAGGTCGCGCCGGTCGCGCCGGCGATATGATCGAGCCCTTCGGCGCGCGCGACATCGATGCCGCGCTGGATCGTGGCGATCCAGGCCGCGCAGGAGAACGGCACGACAATGCCGGTCGTGCCGAGGATCGACAGACCGCCGACGATTCCGAGCCGGCCGTTGAGGGTGCGCTTCGCCAGCTCTTCGCCGCCGGGAATGGAAATTTCGATCTCCACATCCGTCGCAACCCCGAGCGCGGCGGCTGCTTCTTCGATCGCCTGCCGCATCATCGCGCGCGGCACCGGGTTGATCGCCGGCTCACCGGGCGGGATCACCAGCCCGGCGCGGGTGACGGTGCCGACGCCTTCGCCGGCCGTGAACGAAACGCCGCTGGCAGGGAGCGCAAGCCGCACGGTTGCGACGATCAGCGCACCATGGGTCACATCGGGATCGTCACCGGCATCTTTGACGATTCCGGCGCGAGCAAAGCCGTGGCCGCACTCGTGCATGGCGAGCGCAAAACTCGGTCGGCCGCCGCGTGGCAATGCGACGCTGACCGGATCCGGAAAACTCCCGGTGACGAGCGCCTCGAAGGCCGCACGAGCGGCGGCCGTCGCGCACGTGCCCGTGGTCCAGCCGCGGCGCAGGTGCGGTCCGCTCGCCTCATTCATGTCGGGAGATTAGCCGCGCCGGCGCCAGAAATCAGCTTCCCGCGAAATCAGCTGCCGATCAGGCTGCGCGCGCCGTCGAAAATCAGCTTCAATCCGACCAGAAAGGTGAAGAGATAGACGATGCGATAAAACAGCCGGCCGGAGACATGACGCACGAGCCAAATGCCGGCGAGCGTCGCCGCGATTGCGAGGGGAAACAGCGTCGCCGAGATGCTGAAATTGGCCAGCGACACTTGCCCGAGCGCAAAGAACGCCGCGACCTTCAGCCAATTGATCGCGGCGAAGACCATGGTCATCGTGCCAGCATAGATTTGCGGCGGCAGCCGCTGCGGCAGCACATAGACCTGGAATGGCGGGCCGCCGGCATTGGCCAGGAAACTGGTAAAGCCCGCGCCTGCACCCCAGAAAAGCCCGGCCGCAATCGAGCCGGCATGCTGCCTCTCGCGCAGACCCGGCCGCATCCAGGTGTAGAGCACAAAGCCCGATGCGATCAGCCCCACACCAAGCACGACGATCGTGTCCGTGACATAACTCGCGGTGATCGCGGCGATGACGATACCCAAAATGCCGCCGGGGATCATGATTGCGACAATGCGCGGATTGAACGAGCGGCGATAAGCCCATACGCTGACGATATCCTGCACGATGAGGATCGGCAGCATGATTGCCGCCGCGCGGATCGGCGAGGTCACAAGCGCGAGCAACGGGATCGACAGGAGGCTTAAGCCGGAGAAGCCCCCCTTCGACAGGCCGACGAGGATCACGGCCGGGATCGCGGCGAGATAGAATTGCCAGGTCATGGTATCGCGAGCTGGGTAGCGGCAGGGAAGTGGCCCGTCCACCTTGCATCTTGCCTATCGCGTCCGCTGACGTATCAGTCGCGCGAAAGGGAGTAATGAGGGATGGCGAGCAGATACCCGGAAGTCTACGCGGCCTGGCAGCGCGACCCGCAGGCTTTCTGGGCCGAGGCGGCGAACGAGATCGACTGGATCGAGAAGCCGAAGACGATTTTCGACCCGAAGGCCGGCATCTACGGCCGCTGGTTTCCTGATGCGGTGTGCAACACCTGCTGGAACGCCGTCGACCGCCATGTGCAAGGCGGGCGGGCGGCGCAGCCGGCACTGATCTACGACAGCCCGGTCGCGGGAGCCAAGCGCGTCTACACTTACGCGCAATTGCTCGAAGAGGTGCGCACGCTCGCCGGGGTGTTGGAGGAATTCGGCGTCACAAAGGGCGACCGCGTCGTGATCTACATGCCGATGGTGCCCGAGGCGCTGTTCGCG
>JAFASC010000284.1 GCA_019244955.1 Methylobacteriaceae bacterium
CTGCCCGGCCCACCATGGGCGCGCTTCATGGCGCAAACCTGCGGCCCAGCTTGGCCGGTCCAACCTGAACGGCGCCTTTAAGCCCCTCGCACGCCATGCTAACCCGGCCCACTGCGCTCAAGGGCCCGTAGCTCAATGGTTAGAGCCGGCCGCTCATAACGGTCTGGTTGCAGGTTCGAGTCCTGCCCGGCCCACCATGGGCGCGCTTCAAGCTGAGGCCTCGGCAGCCTTCTTGGCGATCTCACGCTTCAAGGCGCGGGCATTTGGCGATAGATCGTCTTCGCGCGCCTTCGTCAGGAAGGCATCCAGCCCGCCGCGATGCTCGACGGAGCGAAGCGCGGCCGCCGCCACCCGCAGACGGACGGAACGCCCGAGGGCATCCGAAATGAGCGTGACATTGCAGAGATTGGGCAGGAAGCGCGTGCGCGTCTTGCGGTTCGAATGGCTGACCAAGTTGCCGGTCTGCACGGCCTTGCCGGTAAGCTCACAACGGCGGGACATTGAGAAGAACCTTTGGTCTTGGCGCCCGCGCAACGGGCGATCCGGCTCGGCCGGGGAAAAAGGAGGCGGGACGCTGCGCGCCAGGCGAGCCGCGGTAATCGGCCAATCAGGTCCTGCGGAAGGCCCGTTCTATAGGGGAGGCGCTTTGCCCGCGTCAACCCGGCGCAAGCCTTGAAACGGTCCCGATTCGCATGACAGCTAAGGTGCGAATCGGTCAGAATTTTCCAAGCGAACGATCTCGATGCGTCCTTCCCGTCTCTGCCGCAGCCTTCTTGCGACGGTCCTCGCCGGCGTCGCGGCAAGTGGGTTGGCCTTGACCGCAGAGGCGGAGAACCTGCGAGCCACCTATAGCCTGAGCATTATCGGGCTGCCGATCGGTACGGCGACCGCGCTCGGCGCCTTCGACCCGCAGCACTACAAGATCGAAATCGGCGTCAGGCTGAACGGCATCGCGTCCCTCGTCTCGAGCGCGAAGGGAGCCGCCACGGCGTCGGGCGCAATTGGCCGAGCCGGCGTCGTGCCCGCCACCTACGCCAACACGACGGCAAACTCCTATGAAACCCGTACCGTGCGCATGGCGATGGGCGGCGGCGCCGTGCACGGGCTCGACATTTCACCCCCCTTCGTCGATCCCGTGGGCCGGGTGCCGCTGAGCGAGGCCAACAAGCGCCACATCGTCGATCCGATCTCGGCCTTGGTCATGAACGTCCCGGCCGGGCAGCCGCTGATCGGCCCTGCCTCCTGCGATCGCACCATTCCGGTTTTCGACGGTTTCGCGCGTTATGACGTGAAGCTCTCCTATATCCGCTCACAGGACGTGCAGGTGAGCGGTTATTCCGGCCCCGTCGCGGTCTGCGCTGCCCGCTACGTGCCCATCGCCGGCCACCGCCCGGCGGCGAAAGCCACGCAATACATGGCCGACAACAGACAGATGGAAGCGTGGCTGGCGCCGCTCGAGCGGGCCCACGCCGTCGTGCCGCTGCGCATCTCGATCATGACCATGGCAGGCATGCTGCTTGTCGAGGCAACTGAATTTACCACTCTGCCGACGCAAGCCGCGGGCACGAATTAGGTGTTGGCCCCGCGTGGGCGGCTCTCGCGAAGTCCGCGGCGGACCCTTATGTGTCGTGGCGGCACGTCTTCCTAAACGTACAAGCTGTTGAGGGCGCGGCTCCCGCCTCGCCAGGGATATCGAGTGACAGGCTTTTCGTCGGGTGCGATCGCCGAGACAAAGCGGGAAACCTGGCCAATCAGCGATTCGTCCATGCTGTGTTCGTGCTCCCGGCCAAAGCCTAATGGCCGACGCGTTTTGCGCGATCAATGGGCGCTTGACTCAGCCCCGATTCGGAGTCCGTCCGGTGATTCCGCGCGCGCCTGCGTAGCAGCCGGCGCGAGCCCCGCAAAACACAAGTTATTGCGCGCCTTTCCCCCAGGTTATCAACATCTAGCTGGAACAAAGGCAGACTCGTGTCGAGTCAGCGATTCGCCCCGGTTTCGTTCCCGCCGCGTTCGAAACGTGAACGCGCGCGGATTGCGTCGTCACAAAGCGGGACGACAGAGGGACGCGAGCAACCGATGAACCTGCCTTTCGCGGCGGAACGCGCCCGCCCTGCCCTCGGCGAGATTCGCGGAGTGACCGCGGTGCTCGGTCCGACCAATACCGGGAAGACGCATTACGCGATCGAGCGAATGCTCGCCCATCCCACTGGCATGATCGGCCTGCCGCTGCGGCTCCTGGCGCGTGAGGTGTATGGCCGCGTCGTGGAGCGCGCCGGCGCCGAGGCGGTCGCGCTCATCACCGGTGAAGAGAAGATCAAACCGAAATCGCCGCGCTATTGGATCGCGACCGTCGAGGCAATGCCGCGCGACCTGAGCCTCTCGTTCGTCGCCGTCGACGAGGTGCAGCTCGCGAGCGATTTCGACCGCGGGCATGTCTTCACCGACCGCATTCTAAATCGCCGCGGCCTGGACGAGACGCTGCTCATCGGGGCTGGCACGATGCAACGCGCGATCTCGGAGCTCATGCCCGGCATTCACATCATGTCCCGGCCGCGGCTGTCGAAGCTCAGTTACGCGGGCGACAAAAAGATCACGCGATTGCCGCCGCGCACTGCGATCGTCGCCTTCTCGGCCGAGGAAGTATACGCGATCGCGGAATGGATCCGCCGCCAGAAGGGCGGCGCCGCCGTCGTTCTCGGCGCGCTATCGCCGCGCACGCGCAACGCGCAAGTCGCCATGTACCAGGACGGCGAGGTCGATTACATCGTCGCAACCGATGCGATCGGGATGGGATTGAATCTCGATGTCGATCACGTCGCCTTCGCTTCAGACCGAAAATTCGACGGACGTCAGTTTCGCCGACTGACACCTGCCGAATTCGGTCAAATCGCCGGGCGTGCCGGCCGGAACACGCGCGACGGCAGCTTCGGCACGACCGGCCGCTGTCCGCCTTTGGACGAAGAGTTGATCGAGCGACTGGAAGATCACGATTTCGATCCGCTCGGCGTCTTGCAATGGCGCAATTCCGATCTCGATTTCACGTCCATCGAGGCCCTCGGCCGCTCGCTCGACACGTTTCCCGAGGATCGAGGTTTGACCCGCGCACCGATCGTCGAGGATCAGCTCATCCTCGATATTCTGGGCCGCGACGAAAGCGTGCGCCGAAACGTGAAGACCCGAGCCGATGTGGCGCGGCTCTGGGACGTCTGCCAAATCCCCGATTACCGCAAGGTCGCAGCGGCGGCCCACGCGGAACTTGTGCTTTCCGTCTTTGGTTACATCGTGCGGGCCGGTGTCATCCCCGACGACTGGTTCGCCCGCCAGCTCGCGACGCTGGATCGCATCGATGGCGACATCGACATTCTCGCAGCGCGCATCGCCCAGGTACGAACTTGGACTTATATCGCGAACCGCCCGGATTGGCTCGCCGACCCCGAACATTGGCAGGGGCTCGCGCGTCGGATAGAGGACAGCCTGTCCGATGCGCTGCACGAGCGACTGGCCCAGCGATTTGTCGACCGGCGCACCAGCGTGCTGATGCGCCGCCTCAGAGAGAATGCGATGCTTGAAGCGGAAATAACCAATGCCGGCGACGTGATGGTCGAAGGCCAGCATGTCGGCCTCCTGCAAGGTTTCCGCTTCACGCCCGATCCGCAGGCCGCCGGAGAAGCGGCAAGAACATTGAATGCCGCCGCGCAGAAAGCGTTGGCAACCGAAATGGACCAGCGCGCAACCCGCGTGAGCGAAGCGGTCGACGAAGCTTTCGTGCTCTCCCGCGACGGCACCATTCGCTGGCTCGGCGAACCGATCGCAAAGCTCGCCGCGGGCGATCACATCCTTGCGCCTAAAGCACATGTGCTTGCCGACGAGCAACTGACGGGCTCACCGCTCGAAGCAGTTCAGCGTCGGCTCGATCTTTGGCTCGCGCAGCATGTGAAGAAACATCTCGGCCCGCTTGCCGATCTCGAAGCCGGCGAGGGCCTTGAAGGGATCGCGCGCGGCATCGCGTTCCAAATCGGCGAGCATCTTGGCGTACTCGACCGCACGCTCGTTGCCGAGGACGTGCGTGGTCTGTCGCAGGATGCGCGCGCCGCTTTGCGCAAATTCGGTGTGCGTTTTGGCGCCTACCATTTGTTTTTGCCGCAGCTCTTGAAGCCGGCGCCGCGCGCGCTCGCTGCGCAATTGTGGGCCTTGAAAAATGGCGGGCTGGACGTCAAAGGCCTCGACGAGGTGCCGCACCTTGCTGCATCCGGCCGCACATCGTTTGTTGCCGATCCGGAGATCCCGGCGGAACTTTATCGCGCCGCCGGTTTTCGCGTTTGCGGCGAACGCGCCGTACGTGTCGATATTTTGGAGCGCCTCGCCGATCTTATTCGGCCGGCGATTTCCTATCGTCCCGGCGTAACATCCGGCAATCCGCCGCCCGGGACCGCGGACAAGGATGCGTTTGTTGTGACCGGCGGGATGACGTCGCTCGCGGGATGTTCGGGCGAGGCATTTGCGTCGATCCTGCGTTCGCTAGGCTATGTGGCGGAGAACCGGCCCGGCCCCGCGATCACCGTGCCGCTCGTGCCGGCTGCCCCGACGCAACCGGTTGCCGCAAGCGCGAGCGAGGCGGCGAGTTCGGGCGACACGACGAATGCAGATGCGGGTGCCGCACAGGAAACGGAAACGCTGATCGGTTCGGACGATTCGTTCCTGCCGCTGGGCATCGGTGAAGAGCCTACCGGCGACGAGCAGCGCGAGCAGTCTGATGAGGCCATCGCGCCCGCATCGGAGACGGTGGAGGAACCTGTACGAGCTTCAACTGAATCAACCGACGCTGTTGCCGAATCTGCGGCACCAGCGGAAGCCGAAACGCTTGTGGCGCTCGGCGAGGCGCCGATTGCGCCTGAAGAGGCACGTGCTTCCGGCGAAGCAGTCTTGAGCAACGGGGCTGCGGCGCCAGAAAGCCTTGAGAACAGCTCGGACAATACAGAAGAAAACCGCGCTGAGATGACCGGCGAGCCTACCGAAATAGCGGCCGAGCAAGCCGATGAGACGCCGGCTGAACCGGTCATGATCGAAGTGTGGCGCATGGCGCGCCAGCAATTCCAGCGCCGGCCCGAGCGTCAACACAAACGCCAACCGCGCGTGTTCAACATCACGCCGCGCCCACTGAAGGAAGCTTTCAACGCGCCGCCGCGGTTCCGGCGGGACCGTACCGAAGGCCATAAACCTGAAGGCGAGACGGTGAGCGCCGAAGCGCAGACAAGTGAGCGGCCCGCGCGCGCGCCTGATCAGCGTCCGCGTTTCAAAGGCGAGGACGAGCGTCGCCGCAACGATCGGCACGAGGATCGCAGGGGAGCGCGGCCGACCAAATTCACAACGGAAACCCGCGCGCGCGACCGTGCGCCTGATCCGGATTCGCCTTTCGCTAAACTCGCAGCGCTGAAGGCGGAACTGGAGAAGAACAAGAAGGGGTGAGCTGGACCGCTAGCGCAGTCCGTCCTCGCCTTTGATCTCGTGTTTCTGCAAACCGCCGACGCGCGGCAGCGGACGGCCGGAATCGGTGACGGCAACGGCGACCATGATTTCATTGGCGCGCGGCGCATCGGTGACGCGCACTTCCATGCCGTCGAAATGCGAGCGCACGAACGCTGCGTCCTTGTGACCGAGCGGGATGTCGAGCGGCACGCCTGGTCCGCCGCGTTTCTTCGATGATGGAATGAGCGCGGCGCCCTTTGTTAGCGTCTTGCGCACCGGCGCGCCCATCTTCGGATGCAGGAGTGCGGCGGCATGTTCGAGCTCGCCGTTCTCGCCGATGGCCGCCGCCTTGCCGTAACTCTCGGCGCGCGCCCCTTCGATGCCGAGGGCTGCGACGGCGCGTTCGGCCAAGAGTGCGCCAAGCTCTTCGCCGATGTCGATAAGCTCGGAGAGATCATCGACGTAGCGGCCGGCGAAGGGATTCTCGATGACCGCAACAGCAGCGGCGCGCCGTGTCGGCGGATCGACGACACGCCCCATTTCGGTGCGCGTCTCCTCGATCACCGTCACGAGCTTGCGAATGCGCGCCTTCATTTACTCCCCGGCAGCGGCTGCCCGCTGCTCGTTGTCGCGCTCGGCCTTTTCCTTCGCTTCGAGATCTTCACCGGTCTGCTGATCGACGACGCGCATCGACAAGCGCACCTTGCCGCGATCGTCGAAGCCCATGAGCTTGACTTTCACCTTGTCACCTTCCTTGACGACGTCGGTCGTCTTGTTGACGCGGCCTTTTCCCAGCTGCGAGATGTGCACGAGCCCGTCCTTCGAACCGAAGAAGTTGACGAAGGCGCCGAAGTCGACAGTCTTGACCACCGTGCCGTCGTAGATCTGGCCGACTTCCGGATCGGAGGCGATCGATTTGATCCAGTTGATCGCCGCCTTGATCGAGTTCGCGTCTGACGAAGCGACCTTCACCGTGCCGTCGTCCTCGATATTGACCTTGGCGCCGGTCTTCTCGACGATCTCGCGGATCACCTTACCACCGGTACCGATCACTTCGCGGATCTTGTCGGTCGAGATTTTCAGCGTCTCGATTCGCGGCGCGAACTCGCCGAGTTCTTCGCGCGCGCCGGTGATCGCTTTCGCCATCTCGCCCAAGATATGCAATCGGCCATCACGGGCCTGACCGAGCGCGACGCGCATGATCTCTTCCGTGATGCCGGCAATCTTGATGTCCATCTGCAGGGAGGTGACGCCCTCGGCAGTGCCGGCGACCTTGAAATCCATGTCGCCGAGATGGTCTTCGTCGCCGAGGATGTCGGAGAGCACCGCAAAGCGCTCGCCTTCCTTGATGAGGCCCATGGCGATGCCGGCCGTCGGCCGCTTTAATGGGACGCCGGCATCCATCAGCGCCAGCGAAGAGCCGCAGACCGTCGCCATCGAGGACGAGCCGTTCGACTCGGTGATCTCAGAGACGACGCGCACGGTGTAGGGGAATTCCGCCGCGCTCGGCAGCATCGGGCGCAGCGCCCGCCAGGCGAGCTTGCCGTGGCCGATCTCACGCCGTCCGGGCGAACCCATGCGGCCAGTCTCGCCGACCGAATAGGGCGGGAAATTATAGTGGAGCAGGAAGCGCTCTTTGTACGTGCCCTCGAGCGAGTCGATGTATTGCTCGTCCTCGCCCGTGCCGAGCGTGGCAACGACCAGGGCCTGCGTCTCGCCACGGGTGAACAGCGCCGAGCCGTGCGTGCGCGGCAGAACGCCGACTTCCGCCAGGATCGGGCGCACGGTCTTGACGTCGCGCCCGTCGATGCGCGTGCCGGTGTCGAGGATGTTGTTGCGCACGACCTTGCCCTGCAGGTCGTGGAAGGCGTGCGCGACGGCTTCCTTGGAATAGGCGCCCTCGACGCCGTCCGGGAATAATTGCGCCTGCACGGTCGCCTTAACCCGATCGACGGCGGCGTACCGGTCGGCCTTTTGCGTGATCTTGTAGGCTTCGCGCAGATCGGCTTCGGCGATCGAGCGGACGGCCTCGTCGACGGCCATCGTGTCGGCGAGCGTCAGATCGCGCGGCTCCTTGGCGGCGCGCTCGGCAAGCCGGATGATCGCGTCGATCACCGGCTGGAACCCGCGGTGGCCGAGCATAACGGCCTCGAGCATCTGCTCTTCTGAGAGTTCCTTTGCCTCCGACTCAACCATGAGCACCGCGTCCGCCGTGCCGGCGACGACGAGATCGAGTGAGGAATCTTTCATCTCCTCGATCGTGGGATTGAGCTTCAGCTTGCCCCCGACATGGCCGACCCGCGCTGCGCCGACGGGGCCCATGAAGGGAATACCCGACAGCGTCAGCGCCGCCGAGGCGCCGATCATCGCGAGCACATCGGGCTCGTTCTCGAGGTCGTGCGAGAGCACGGTGACGATCACCTGCGTGTCGTTGCGGTAGCCCTCGGGGAAGAGCGGCCGAATTGGACGGTCGATCAGCCGCGAGATCAGCGTCTCGCGCTCTGAGGGGCGTCCCTCGCGCTTGAAGTAGCCGCCAGGAATGCGGCCGGCGGCGAACGCCTTCTCCTGGTAGTTGACGGTCAGCGGGAAAAAGTCCTGCCCGGGCTTCGGTGCCTTGGCGCCGACGACCGTCGCCAGCAGCGTGGTCTCGCCCCAACTGGCGAGCACGGCGCCATCGGCCTGGCGGGCGATCTTGCCGGTTTCGAGCACGAGCTTTCGGCCGGCCCAATCGAGTTCTTCGCGATGGATCTCAAACATCTCTATCTTTCTTTGGTGGCGCGGCAATACGTACAGCCATGAGCAAGATGGCGAGACGCTGAGCGGCGCCGCAGAGCGGAACCTCTCTCGCAGCGCCCGGCGATCCTGCCATGGCCATGACGTGCCGCTTTCAGCTTGCGACGGCCCCATTGCCGCCGCCGGTGAGAGGCTTGCGATCTCGCAAGCCTCGGCATCCGCGGCCGATCGGCCGCAGGGGAGGACTCGCCTTAGCGGCGGATCCCAAGCCGCTCGATGAGCGTCTTATAGCGCGCCTCATCGCGCCGCTTCACGTAGTCGAGAAGCTGGCGACGTTGCGAGACGAGCTTTAAAAGCCCGCGGCGCGAATGGTTGTCTTTGACGTGGGTTTTGAAATGCTCGGTCAAATTGGCAATACGCTCGGTGAGGATCGCCACCTGGACCTCGGGTGAACCCGTGTCCCCGGATTTCGTCGCATAGTCCTTCATGAGCGCAGTCTTGCGCTCGGCCGTGATCGACATCGGTTTTCCTTTCGATTCAGGGAATTAGGGGACCGGTTGGTCCAGATCGGCCGTGCCGGGATGTCGTCCAGCAGGGTCGCTGAGCGCGGGCTCAAGAGCTCGCACTGGCGCGCTTATACATGAACCGGCCGGGAAGGCCAGCGGAGCGGTGAGGCAGCTTCCTTTACCGCGTCACCGCACCTATCCAGTCGAGATAGGATTGCGCGCCGGCGGCTATCTCGAGCCGCACAATCTCTGGCACCTCGTAAGTGTGCGCGGCGCGGATGCAGGCGGCGAGATCGTCGTAATCGGCACTCTTCGCCTTGATCAGGATCAGCACTTCGTTCTCGCGCGCAATTTTGCCCTCCCAGACATAGCGGCTCCTGATCGGCATGAGTTGCAAGCAGGCGGCAAGTTTGGCTTGCAGCACTGCCTCGACAATCCGCTCGGCGTGCTCGTCGGTGTCGCTCGTCGTCAGCACGATGCAGAAGCCGGTCATATCCAGCCCATCAGCTCACGCCGAACGACACTGCGAATGACAGCCATGCCGTTCTCGTCCGCATTGAGGCAGTCGATGCGCGCGAATTCTTCGCCGCCGTGCTCAACAAAGATGTCGCGGTTCTCGACGCCGATCTCCTCGATCGTCTCGAGGCAGTCGGCGGTAAATCCCGGGGTGATGATGGCGAGGCGCTTGACGCCACGTTGCGCCAGCGCTTTCACGGTTTCGTCGGTGTAAGGCTGCAGCCATTCGGCCGGCCCGAAACGCGACTGGAAGGTGATGATGAGGCGATCTGCCGAAAACCCCATCTTCTCGCGCAACAGACGTCCGGTCTTTTGACAATGGCAATGGTAAGGATCGCCCTTGAGCAGGTATTCCTTGGGCACGCCGTGGAACGAGGCAAGGATCACCTCCGGCTCGAAATCGAGCGCGTCCAATCCGTCGCGCAAGGATGCAGCGAGCGCATCGATGTAGACGGGATCGCCGTACCAGGGATGCGCGACGCGTAGCGTCGGCTGCCAGCGCATCGTTGCGAGCGCATCGAAGGCTTTATCGCACACGGTCGCCGTCGTCGCCGCGGAATATTGCGGATAAAGCGGCACGAGCAGGATTCGGTCGCAACCGAGTTCCTTCAATCGCCCGACGCCGCTCGCAATGGACGGGTTGCCATAGCGCATGGCCCAATCGACTCGCAGGCGTGCGCCGTTGGCGCCGATGCCGCCTTTCGCCAGCCAGTCGAAGAGATTGTCGGCCTGCGCGCGCGTGATCGTCTTCAACGGGCCCTCATCGAGTTCGCGATTCCAGATCGAGGCATAATCGCGCCCCTTGCGCTGAGGTCGACGGGACAGGATCACGAGGTTGAGTAGGGGCCACCAGATGAGCCGCCGCGTCTCGATGACGCGGCGATCGGATAAGAATTCCTTGAGGTAGCGCCGCATCGACCAATAATCGGTCGCGTCCGGCGTGCCGAGATTGACCAGGAGCACCCCGATTAGACCGGAGATGACCGGCGGGTGATCGGCCGTGCGTGGGCCACTCTCTGCATGCGGGGGAGAGGAAACGCTATCCAGCATTGGCCCTAACATAGTTCGAGCCGATCACGCGTCGAGGCGACGGCTCCAGCCATAGACATGGTTCAAGGGCGCGGCGCCGTGTCCCACATGCAGATCGCGGCTCGCGCGCAGCGCTTCGGTGAGATATTTTTTCGCCGCTTCGATCGCCTCGCCGAGCGCAAGCCCGTTCGCCAGATTGGCGGCGATCGCCGCGGCCAGCGTGCATCCCGTGCCATGCGTCTCGCCCGCCGTGTCGAGGCGCGGCGCCGCGAACACCCGATGCGACTTGCCGTCGAAGAACACGTCGCTTGCCTCCGCACCGGTGAGATGCCCGCCCTTCACCAGCACGGCGCGCGCGCCGAGCCGATGCAGCCGCTCCGCAAGCTCCTGCATTCCCGCGATATCGCGAGACGACGGCTGATCGGTGAGGCGGACGGCTTCGGAGAAGTTCGGTGTGACGAGGCTCGCGAGCGGCAGCAATTCGTCGCGCAGCACATCGACGAGATCGGGTGCGCCAAGCGCGTCGCCGCTTGTGGCGACAAGTACAGGGTCCAGCACGATTGGCAGTTCTCGGGGCAGAGGCTTTTGCTTCAGGCGATCCGCCACAACGCGCGCGATCTCGGAGGAACCGAGCATGCCGATCTTCACCGCATGCACGTCGATATCGTCGAAAATCGCGTCGATTTGCGCGGCGACGATATCGGCCGGAGGCAGATGCACACGCCAGACACGTTGTGTGTTCTGCGTCGTCAGCGCCGTTAAGACGGCCATGCCGTAGCAGCCGTGCGCGGCAAAGGTCTTCAAATCGGCCTGGATGCCGGCGCCGCCGGAGGGATCGGAGCCGGCGATGGAGAGGACGTTGGGAACGTTCGGCGCGCTAATGCCGTCTTACCCCACCGCACGTTCGTCGGCGATCACCTTGCCGTCATTCGGCAGAGTACC
This sequence comes from Methylobacteriaceae bacterium, assembly GCA_019244955.1. Lineage (GTDB taxonomy): Bacteria > Pseudomonadota > Alphaproteobacteria > Rhizobiales > Beijerinckiaceae > JAFASC01. The sequence goes on from JAFASC010000284.1 coordinate 11,193, forward strand.
CGGAGCGACGACTTCGACCGTGCCGCGCAGTTTGGTCACCGCCTGGAGCGTGGATCCCACCGCCTCGCAAAGACCATTGCCGTTGTTTTTCGCTTCGGCCCGCAGTGTCATTATATCCTGCTCGCCTCTGCGCGTGACGACCAGGCGAACGCGGATGAGTTCCGGATGATGTTTCTGCACCTCCGCAACCTGGGAAGGATGCACGAACATGCCCTTCACCTTGGTCGTCTGATCGGCGCGACCCATCCAGCCTTTAAGCTGCGTATTTGTGCGCCCGCACCCCGATCTCGCCGGCAAAAACGCAGAAAGGTCGCCGGTCGCAAATCGCAACAGCGGATAGTCGGCATTGAGCCGCGTCACCACGACCTCGCCGACCTCGCCATTCGCAACGGGTTCGCCAGTGCCAGGGCGCACGATCTCGACTATGAGCCCTTCGTTCACGATCATTCCTTCGGATTGCTCGCTTTCATAAGCAATCACGCCGAGGTCGGCCGTCGCATAGGCCTGAAAAACCCGAACGCCGCGATCGGCAAGCTCCTCGCGTAGCGTGGCCGGCAACGCGGCTCCGGAGACAAGCCCGCGCTTCAGCGAAGACGCGTCACGCTTCATCTCCTGCGCGCGATCGAGCAGGATTTTCAAGAAATCCGGCGTGCCGCAATACCCCGTCGGCTTCAAGTAGCGGATCGCTTCGATCTGCTGATCGGTGTTGCCGATGCCAGCGGGAATGACCGGGCAGCCGAGCGCGGATGCGCCGCTTTCCATGATGTGCCCGCCCGGCGTCAGGTGATACGAGAAGCAGTTGAGGACGATGTCACCTTTGCGGAAGCCCGCGGCGAAAAAGGCGCGCGCCGCGCCCCACCAATCCTTAGCATGGCCCTCAGGTTCGAAGATCGGGCCGGGCGAGACAAGCAGACGCTTCAACGAAGATGCACGCGACGCCGCAAGTCCAGCGAAAGGCGGCGTCTCCTCTTGCATCGCCTTCAGGTCGGACTTTCGCACCAGTGGAATGGCGCCGAGATCGGCGCGCGTCTTCAATCCTTCAATGTCGATGCCCTTCAGTTGGGCGCGTAGCGCCGGCGCACGCGGCTTGGCGATTTTCAGGACCCCGCGTAGGTCGCGAAACAGCGTATTCTCGCGCGCCGCCGGTGAACGCGTCTCGGCTCGGTCGTAATGTTCGGAACTGGCAGCACCGCTCGGGAGAGGTTTACGAGCCGCGATATCCCGCTCGTCCTCTGCTGGTGTTCTTGTTGTCGGCATGGACCCATTGATTCCGGGAATTCCGGAATTAGGCAAGCCATCTTTTTCGGCGCTTGTAATGCTTGACGTTTCGGAAGCTGCGACGCTCCGGACCGGAGAGGCCGAGATAAAATTCCTTGACGTCCTGGTTTTCCCGCAGCGCAGCAGCCTCGCCGTCAAGCACGATCCGGCCGGTCTCGAGGATGTAGCCATAAGTCGCATATTTCAGCGCAATGTTGGTGTTCTGCTCCGCAAGCAGAAATGAAACATGCTCCTGCGCATTCAGCCGGTGCACGATGCCGAAGATTTCTTCGACAACCTGCGGCGCCAGTCCCATCGAGGGCTCGTCAAGCAGGATCATGCGCGGGCGCGACATCATCGCCCGGCCGATAGCGCACATTTGCTGCTCGCCACCCGACGTATAGCCGGCGAGTGCAGTGCGGCGGTCCTTGAGACGCGGAAAATACGAATAAATCGCATCGACATCCGCAGCGATTCCGGCGCGACCGTCGCGTCGCGTAAACGCGCCGGTAAGCAGGTTCTCCTCGATCGTCAGATGGCCGAAGCAATGGCGGCCCTCCATCACCTGGATGCAGCCGCGCCGCACCAGCTCGTTGGGCGACAGCTTGTCGACGCGCGCACCGGAGAATTCGATCGAGCCTTTGGTCACCTCGCCGCGCTCGGCATGCAAGAGGTTCGAGATTGCCTTCAACGTGGTGGTCTTCCCCGCCCCATTGGCGCCGAGCAACGCAACGATGCCGCCCTGTGGAACGGTCAGCGACACGCCTTTGAGGACGAGAATGACTCGGTCGTAGACGACTTCGATATTGTTGATCGCGAGGATCGGCGCCTCGGACACTAGAGGCCTCGCCCGATCAGCTCTTTCATGATCTCGTTGGTGCCGCCGTAGATTTTCTGCACGCGCGCGTCGGTCCAAAGACGTGAGATTGGATATTCCTTCATGTAGCCGTAGCCGCCGAAGAGCTGCAGGCATTCATCGACGATCTCGTTCTGCTTCTGCGTCGTCCACCATTTCGCCATCGCGGCGGTTTCTACGTCGAGCGTCCCGTCTAGAACGCGCTGTGTGCAGTTCTCGACAAAGACGCGGGCAACCGTCGCTTCAGTCTTGCATTCGGCGAGCTTGAACCGCGTGTTCTGGAAATCGATGAGCGGCTTGCCGAATGCGGTCCGGCTTTTCACGTAATCGACCGTCAAGGCGATCGCCCGCTCCATCGCGGCCACTGCCTGCACGGCGATGATCATCCGCTCGCGCGGCAATTGGCTCATCAGCTGCTTGAAGCCGAGCCCTTCGTCGGCTCCGAGTAGATTGCTTGTCGGAACGCGCACGTCGTCGAAGAACAGTTCCGACGTGTCCTGCGCGTGATGGCCGATTTTTTCGAGGTTGCGGCCGCGGCGGAAGCCTTCGGCCTCGTCTGTCTCCACCATTATGAGCGAGACGCCCTTAGCGCGCTCCTTCGGATCGGTCTTGGCGACGACGCAGATCAGGTTCGCCGTCTGCCCGTTGGTGATGAAGGTCTTGGCGCCGCTGATCGAATATTGGTTGCCCTGGCGCTTCGCCGTCGTGCGTACCGCCTGCAGATCGGAGCCCGTGCCGGGCTCGGTCATGGCGATTGCGGTCACGATCTCGCCGGTCGCCATGCGCGGCAGCCAGCGCCGGCGCTGCTCCTCCGAGCCGTAATGGTAGATGTAGGGGGCGACGATGCCGTTATGCAGGCTCACCCCGAAGCCCGACGCGCCGGCGCGCGCCTGCTCCTCGATGATGATCTTCTCGTGCAGGAAATTGCCGCCGGAGCCGCCATATTCCTCCGGCATGGAAGGGCAAAGCAGGCCGGCTTCGCCCGCCTTCGTCCAGACCTCGCGGTCGACGACACCCTCGCGGTCCCAGCGCGCGACATGCGGCGCGCATTCGCGCTCGAAGAAGCGCCGCGCCGATTGCCGGAAGATCGCGAGGTCCTCGCGTTCGCCCTCGCGTTCCTGAGCCTCGTGCAAATGCCCCTCCTGCCACTATCGGCTGATGCGAGGCTATCGGCCCGCGCCGAAGGGGGCAAGCAAGGCCGGCAATAGAGCCGCTAGCTCCTGGCCGGCCAGTTGGCTCCATTGCCGCGCCTGCGCATTGGCGTGCAGCCCTCCGCCCCCTGCTTAACCTCCGCTAAGACGGCGCTTTTCCCGCCTTCTACGAATGGCCGGCCAACTGGTTCGCGCCGCTCGGACATCGGGTGATATACCGACCTCTGGCTGGCAGCGTTGAACGCCGTGGTGGACGAGAATGCCTTCAGAAAAGCCGGGTGAGGGGCGCCGTTCCGATCCCACTTCGCGTCTGGTCGATACCGCGCTGCATGACGGGTTTGTCATTCTCGACGCCTACGCACGGTTTGCGACGACGGTCATCGGGGCGGCCTTGTTCCCGTATGCGGCGGTGCGGCCACGAGCGGGTACGCCGGGACAAAGCAGCGCAAAGCCGCCGCTACGATCGGGCCATCGCGGCCTCGCGAAAATCGCCATCGCCCTGCTCGTCGGTGCCGTGCTCGGGCGCAAACTGTGTGCGAGGCGCTGAATCCGCCTGACAACAAGAACAGCTCTGCGATTCACCTTTGTGAAAGCCGGGTATTCTGCATGCCTTAGGCTATCCTCTGATGAGGCGCTTCTTCTTTCACGTGATCACCGGCACGTCGCGCTATGAAGACGACGCGGGAGCTATGCTCGAGTCGCTTCGAGATGTGATGCCGCATGGCCGGACAGTTGCGAAAGTGCTGACGAAATGTTGGGCCGCACAGGCCGATGCGGGCGACCATTCAAGCTGCGAGGATTATCTTGAAGTCGAGGATCAGGACTCGCAATTCTTGATCACCTTGCCTATCGGTCGCCTGCTGCAGGAGCAATGCCCGGCGCAGGCTTCTGGCTCTATCGATCTCAACGAATACAGATTGACACGGCATTATACACGGGTGCTCGCCGCATGAAGAACAGGTCGATGGAGGCGTGGCGGGAGAGCCGTTTCATCGCGCTGCTCGTCCTGCTGGCGTCGCCGGGTTATGCCTCAGCGTCGGACTGGCGGGTTGAGCAATCTGTTCTTCTGAGCCTCATCGAGCGATCACGAGCTCATGTAAAGACCGCCATTCAGATTGATCGTCTGTCCCGTGACAAAGCCGTTGCGAACGAGGAACAGCGCGGTCTCGCCTGCCTCTTCGAGCGTCCCGAAACGGCCGATCGGAATACGCTCCGGGGAAGCTCCAAGCCCGCCGGTTACCATGTCGGTTTCGATCAGGGCCGGTGCGATCGCGTTGACGGTAATGCCAGTTTTCGCGAGCCGCGCGGCGTAAGAATGCGTCATGCCGACAAGGCCGGCCTTTGATGCGGCGTAATGGGGTGCCGTCGCGCCGCCGGTCTGCGCGGCGACCGAAGATAGATTGATGATGCGGCCCCACCCCGCTTTCAGCATGCCGGGCAAGCTCGCTTTCGTGACCAGGAAGGCCGAGGTGAGATTGACGCGAATGACGCGCTCCCATTCGGCTTCGTCGACGTCATCGTATTTGAGCACGCCCAAAATGCCGGCATTGTTGACGAGCACGTTGATGGCGCCGAACGCACTCTCGACGTGGGCTACGAGTCGCTCGGCCTCAACCGTTCGCGAGACATCGGCGCGCAGCGCGAGCGCATCGCCGCCGGCGTTCTTGATAGCGGCGACCACCGCCTCCGCATCATCGGCGCGGGAATTGTAGTTTACCGCAACGCGCATGCCGGCGCGGCCGAAGGCAAGCGCGATTCCCTTGCCAATGCCGCGCGACGCACCGGTAACAAGCGCCACGGCGCCACGAATTTCGGTCATGAAATGAAGTTAGCGTGGAGCAGCGCGGGCGTCTAACCGCGCGCGAGTTTCACGGCGATGCCGGTTGCCGCGACACGGCGGAGCGCCACACCGGGGACTTCGTCGCCCTCGACGTTATCGATCTTGTAATCGAGCCCAATGATCGCGTCGGCCTCGCAATCCTCGGCCTTGCGGATCAGAGCGTCGAGCGCCTTTTCTTCGAAGTCGTGGCTCTTGCAGGCGAGCGCCTCACCGTGCCAGGGGGACGCCGCGGTGATCCGACCGATCGGATACAGAATCCGGCTACCCTCGATCATCTCGCCTGAACTGATGCGCATTTGCTTTGCCTCTTTGTCCTTCTTTTTAGAGACCGTCGTCTTTCCAAGACCTTAACGGCAGGGGAAAGGCAGGCCAGGTACGAGTTCGTGGCAGCACTTGAGCGCAGCCGTAGTGAACTCGTCATGAACGATAGCGCCCTGCTAGGGCTCAGCGGTGCGCAGTGGCACAGAGCGGGCCGATGCCGGGCTCTTCACCCACCCGCGTGCCCTTTTGGCGACAGTCACTGCCTTGCGGCTTGAAAAGCCTAATGCCGGAAGTGCCGATGCCCGGTGAACACCATCGCGAGCCCGGCCTCGTCGGCGGCGGCGATGACCTCCTTGTCGCGCACCGAGCCGCCGGGCTGGATAACCG
>JAFASC010000325.1 GCA_019244955.1 Methylobacteriaceae bacterium
ATGAATGAACTTTTTATCAACATCAAAGTCGATCGCGAAGAGCGGCCGGACATAGATCATATCTACATGAGCGCGCTGCATGCGCTGGGTCAGCAGGGTGGCTGGCCGTTGACGATGTTCCTAACGCCCGACGCAGAGCCGTTCTGGGGCGGCACGTATTTTCCCAAGACCGCACGCTACGGACACCCGGCCTTTGTTGATGTTTTGCGCAGTGTCGCGCGCGTATTTCATACCGAGCCCGACAAGGTGCGTCAGAACGCGAATGGGCTACGCGACGCACTGTCCAAGGCAGCATTGCCCGCCGGCGGCGAAACCTATTCGCGGGCATTCCTCGATGATTTTGCGTCTCGCGCTGCTGGAATTATCGATCGGACCCATGGCGGCATTCGCGGCGCGCCGAAATTTCCAAACCCGCCCATTCTCGAATTGTTGTGGCGCGCATCGCTGCGGAGCGGCAACAGCCAAATCGGCGCGCTGGTCACGCTGACGCTCGATCGCATGAGCGAGGGGGGGATTTACGATCATCTCGGTGGCGGGTATTCGCGCTATTCCACCGACGAGCGCTGGCTCGTGCCGCATTTCGAGAAGATGCTGTACGACAATGCGCAAATATTGGAGCTGCTCGCAGCCGCGTACGCCGAGACCGGACGTCATCTCTTCTGCCAGCGTGCGTGCGAGACGGTTGCGTGGCTCGAACGTGAGATGACGATGCGTGAAGGTGCTTTTTGCGCGAGCCTCGACGCCGACAGCGAAGGCGTCGAAGGCAAGTTCTATGTCTGGCATGTCGACGAGATCACGGATATTCTCGGCACTACCAATGCAGAATTGTTTGCGCGCATCTATGACGTCACGCCTGGGGGCAACTGGCATCACGAACAAACCGGCGATCACGTCACGATCCTCAACCGGCTGACCGCCCCGGACACAAACGAGGAAGACGAGCAGCGGCTGACGGCGTTGCGTGCCATGTTGTTTGCGGCCCGCGACAAGCGCACGCGTCCTGGGCTCGATGACAAAGTGCTCGCCGATTGGAACGGGCTGATGATTGCGGCGCTGGCGCGCTCGGCATTGCTGTTCGACCGGCCGGAATGGTTGACTAAAGCGGCGCGCGCTTATGCGTTTGTCCGCGCCACGATGCGCGATCCGAGCTGCGAGACGGGCGTGAAACTCGCGCATTCCTGGCGCAACGGCACAATGGTCGTGCCCGGGTTCGCGCTGGATCACGCCGCGATGGTGCGCGCGGCTCTCGCGCTGCACGAAGTGCGCTCACATCTCAGGCCGGAACACCGGCAGATCGATTTCCTCGGCGATGCAACCAAATGGACCGAAACGATCGAAAGCGACTATAGCGATTCCGCGAGCGGATTGATCTCGATCAACAGCCGCGCTGCAAACGATGTTCTAACGCGTCTGGCGCCGACCGCCGACGATGCGATTCCAAACGCGCACTCTGTGCATCTCGACAATCTCGTGCGGCTCGCATCGCATACAGGCGATGAGAGCTGGCTTGACCGCGCCGACCGTCTGTTCGAAGCGTTACGTGGGCCCGTTTTCAAGAATCCACTGGCGCATTGCGGTGTCCTGAACGCGTCCGATCTTCGCGAGAACGGCATGGAGATCGTTGTGGCCGGTCGCCATCCAGAGCCGCTACGCGATGCGGCGCTGACCACGTCGTATGTCAACCGCACCTTCGTTGATGCGACGAAGGCGGCGCTACCGAACTCGCATGTCGCCGCGGTGCAAACCGCCGCAGCCGAGCGCGCAATAGCGCTTGTCTGCACGCGCACGCAATGCCTGCCGCCCGTCTATGAGCCGGCGGAAATTCGGACGAGAATGCAGGAAGCGGCGACGGGCCGCTAATGGTAGCACGCACCAGGAGGTGCGCGATCCAGGAACTCTAGGTATTCATCGATTCGAAGAATGCCGAGTTGCCTTTCGGCGTCTCTCGCAACTTGCCGAGCAGGAACTCAATCGCATCGACCGTGCCCATCGGATTCAGGATGCGGCGCAGCACATACATCTTTTTCAAGATGTCGGGCGGCACCAGCAACTCTTCCTTACGGGTGCCAGAGCGCGTGATGTCGATGGACGGGAAGATGCGCTTATCCGACACCTTGCGATCGAGGATGATTTCGGAGTTGCCGGTGCCCTTAAACTCTTCGAAAATCACCTCGTCCATGCGCGAGCCCGTGTCGATAAGCGCAGTCGCGATGATCGTCAGCGAGCCGCCTTCCTCGATATTGCGCGCTGCACCGAAGAAGCGCTTTGGCCGCTGCAAGGCGTTGGCGTCGACGCCGCCGGTCAGCACCTTGCCGGAGGACGGCACGACTGTGTTGTAGGCGCGGCCGAGGCGGGTGATTGAATCCAGGAGAATCACGACGTCGCGGCCGTGCTCGACCAGGCGTTTCGCCTTGTCGATTACCATCTCCGCGACCGCCACGTGCCGGACCGCCGGCTCATCGAAGGTTGAGGAGACGACCTCGCCTTTGACCGAGCGCTGCATGTCGGTGACTTCCTCCGGCCGCTCGTCGATCAGGAGCACGATCAGATAGCATTCCGGGTGGTTCGCGGTGACCGACTGGGCAATGTTCTGCAGGAGCACGGTCTTACCGGTACGCGGCGGGGCAACGATCAGCGCGCGCTGGCCTTTGCCGATCGGCGCGACGATGTCGATGACGCGCGACGACAAATCCTTGCGCGTCGGGTCCTCGATCTCGAGCTTCAGCCGCTCGTCGGGATAGAGCGGTGTGAGGTTGTCGAAGTTGACCTTGTGGCGGACCTTTTCCGGATCCTCGAAATTGATCGTGTTGACCTTTAAGAGGGCAAAGTAACGCTCGCCCTCTTTCGGGCTGCGGATCATGCCCTCGACCGTATCCCCGGTTCTGAGGCCGAAGCGGCGGATCTGCGAAGGCGAGACATAGATGTCGTCGGGGCCGGGCAGGTAATTGGCGTCGGGCGAACGCAGGAAGCCGAAGCCGTCCTGCAGCACCTCGACCACCCCCTCGCCGACGATCTCGATGTCACGCGCGGCGAGGTTCTTCAGGATGGCGAACATCAGCTCCTGTTTGCGGAGCGTCGAGGCATTCTCGACCTCATGCTCCTCGGCGAAGGCGAGAAGCTCGGTCGGCGACTTGGCTTTGAGGTCTTGGAGCTTAATCACCCGCCCGGAAGCGGTCGGGGACTCTTCGGTGGCTTCTTTGGCAATGTCTTGCACTGTCACGTGTTGGGTCTCGATTGGAAATGTGAAGGGCGGGCCGGCTCGGGAGAAGAAGAGCTCGGACGATCGTCAAGCGCTCGAGGCGGCTTCAAACGATATCGCCTTGGGGGAGGGAGTTTGGGATTAGCGCCAAATCGGTGATTTGGCAAGGCGCGGGCCAAGGGCGCGACCCGCTCTCGGCGCTTAGAACGGCTTAACGATGACCAGGATGACAATGCCGATCATCAAAAGCGTCGGCACTTCGTTGAGCGCTCGGTAGAAGCCGGAGGTCTTGTCGTCGCGGTCCTCGGCGAGCAGCCGGCGCCTGCGCGCAAAATACATATGGGCAGCGCTCAAGCCGATCACAAGGACGACCTTCCCGTGCAGCCAGCCCGACTTGAACCAACCACCCCAGATCGCCAGCGTCACACCGGTGATCCAGACGACGATCATCGCCGGATTCATGATCGCTCTGAGAAGCCGGCGCTCCATGATCTCGAACGTACGTGCCTGGTCCGAGTCCTTAGGCGCGCCAGCGTGATAGACGAACAGCCGCGGCAGATAGAGGAGCCCCGCCATCCACGCGACGATCGCCATGACGTGCAGCGACTTCAGCCAGAGGTAATAATCCATTGTCATCGTCCATCTTCGTGAAACCTTCTTCACGGCGAATTGTTAGGCGCCGAAGCGATCTTTTCAAAACCAAATTTTTTTTAAATGGAATTCTGTTTTGACTCCTAGGGGTGCTCCACTCTGTCATTCGGAGGGGATCACATACCCTCCACACGCGATCTTGGAAATGCCTGTGAGCTTTCGTGCGCGTGCATAGCGGGGAGAACGGGGGTTTGCCTCTGGCTCGGTCGAACTCCGCCCGGGGTGAGTCTCCCCATCCCCACACATCACACATGCGCACGATCTCGCTAGGCCTCGATCAAAGCTGTTGATCATCGCGCCCGACCGCGCAAAACTGCGCACAGGCCGCGCCGCGAGCAGGCGGCGGTCCGAGTCCTGTCCACACGTTCAAGGCCGAATCGGGAGCGCCTTTGGGCCGCAGCTATTTCCACCTGCACCTCGTCTCCGACGCGACCGGGGAAACGCTGATCGCGGTCAGCCGCGCCGTCTCGGCCCAGTATCAGGGCGTCGCCTCGATCGAGCACATCTATCCCCTTGTGCGCACCCAAGCGCAGCTCGACAAGATCATCGCGGAAATCCGGGCGGCTCCGGGCATCGTTCTGTTCACGCTAGTCGATCAGGCGCTGATCGACCAGCTTGAAGAGGCCTGCCGCGAATGTGGCGCGCCGAGCCTCTCTGTCCTGCAGCCGATCTCGAGCTTGTTCCACTCCTACCTGGGTACGACTTCGACGGCGCGTCCCGGCGCGCAGCACATGCTGAACGCCGATTACTTCAAGCGCATCGACGCGCTGAATTACACGATGCTGCATGACGATGGGCAGCACTCCGACAACCTCGAGGAGGCCGACGTGGTGCTACTCGGCGTCAGCCGCACGTCGAAGACCCCGACGAGCATCTACCTCGCCAATCGAGGAATCAAAACGGCCAACGTGCCGCTCATTCCAGGCGTGGCGCTGCCGCCGAATGTGGAAAGCTTGCGCAAGCCGCTGATCGTTGGGCTTCTGGCCTCGCCCGAGCGCATCGTGCAAATCAGACAGAATCGTCTCCTGACACTGAACGCGGAGATCGAAACGCCTTACGTCGATCGAATGTCGGTTGCCGACGAGGTCGCGACATCGCGCCGTTTGTTCGCTGTGCACAACTGGCCGACAATAGATGTGACTCGCCGCTCGATCGAGGAGACCGCCGCTGCGATCATCGACCTGCATCGCGCCCACAGCATGCAATTCATTACGCAGGCATGAGTGAGCCGGCGAACGCGTTTTGGCACGAGGTAAAACCTCTGATTCTCGCCTCGAAAAGCAGTGCGCGCGCGGCGCTCCTCAGGCAAACCCATATTCCCTTCATCATTGAAGCAGCCGATGTCGATGAGCGTGAAGCCGAAGCGCCGCTGCGGCAATCGGGTGCGGCTGCGCGAGAGATCGGGGCACATCTCGCGCGCATCAAAGCTCAGGCCGTTGCCGCAAATCACGGAGAGCACATCGTGCTCGGTGCAGATCAAACGCTGGCCCTTGGCAATCGCATGTTCACCAAGCCCCTCAACCGCGATGAGGCGCTGGACCAACTCCGCGCGCTTTCCGGCCAAGAACACGCTCTTTATTCCGCGATTTGCCTCATCCGCGCTGGAAAAGTTCTGTTCGAGACCAGCGAAACCGCTCGCATGAGGATGCGCAGCTTGAGCGAGCCATTCCTCGCCGCCTATGCCGATACGGCGGGCGCGATGTTGACCGCGAGCGTCGGCGCCTACCAGGTCGAGAGCCTCGGCATCCACCTCTTCGAGAGCATCGCCGGCGACCACTCGACGATTCTCGGTCTGCCGCTCATTCCGCTCCTCGCGTTTTTGCGCCGAAACGGCAGCCTATTGGGCTAGACTCCTCGCATGTTCAAACTTGGCCTCACCGGCTCCATCGGCATGGGGAAGTCGGCCACCGCGGCGATGTTTCGCGCCGCGGGCGTTCCGGTTCACGACGCGGATGAGGTGGTCCACACCCTTTATCGCGGCCGCGCGGCACCGTTGATCGCGGCAGCCTTCCCAGGAACGGTGAGCGACGGCACGGTGGATCGGACGGCGCTGTCCAAGGTGCTGTTCGAAGATGAAGCGCGCCTGCGCATTCTCGAGCGCCTCGTTCATCCTCTCGTGCGCGAAGAGCGCGATAAATTCCTTGCCGCCAATGCTCACGCGGCGGCCGTCGTTCTCGACATCCCACTGCTCTTCGAGACCGGCGGCGAACGAGACGCCGATGCGGTGGCGCTCGTGACGGCATCCAAAACTGTGCAAAGGGAGCGGGTCCTTGCCCGGCCGGGCATGACGGAGGAAAAATTCCGCGCAATACTCAGCAAGCAGATGCCCGATTCGGAGAAGCGCCGGCGCGCGCATTTTCTCATCGAGACGGGCTTCGGCTTCGCCCATGCCGAGCGCCGGGTCCGCGCGGTCCTGCGCGCCATTGCCGGCCGGTCCGGCCGAACGGAGTGACATGCGGGAGATCGTTCTCGATACGGAGACGACCGGGCTTGACCCGAGCGACGGACATCGTCTCGTCGAGATCGGCGGCATCGAGCTCTACAACTGCATTCCGACGGGTCAGGTCTTCCACCGCTATATCGATCCGCAGCGCGACATCCCAGAATCGGCTTACGAGGTGCACGGCCTCTCTCGCGAGTTCCTGGCCGGAAAACCGCTGTTCGAGCACATCGCCGAGGAGTTTCTCGCTTTTGTGGGTGACGCCAAGCTCGTCATCCACAACGCCGAATTCGATATGAGCTTCTTGAATTCCGAGCTGCAGCGCGCCGGGCGCCCGGCGATCGGCACGGATCGCGCCGTCGACACATTGACCTTAGCGCGGCGCCGCCATCCTGGCCTGCCGAACAGCCTCGACGCTCTTTGCGCGCGCTACGGCATCGACAATTCGCGCCGCACCAAACATGGCGCGCTGCTCGACGCTGAGATCCTCGCCGAGGTCTATGCCGAGCTCAATGGCGGGCGCCAAGCGGCACTCCTTCTCGCGGCAGGCGACATTCGCGTCGAGCGCCCGGAAATTATCGTCGTGCGTCAGCGGCTGCAGCCGCTCGAGCCGCGTGTCACCCCCGACGAGATGTCTTCCCATGCCCGGTTTGTCGAGCTCCTCGGCAAGAATGCGCTATGGCTCTCCTATATCCACGGCGCCCCCCAGCAAAGCGCGGATTGGCGCAAAACGGCGTAAAGCCGCGCGAACCCCGAAGACGCGCGGGGTCCGAATTTAAGCGCTTTCGGCCAAGACCCGTGCCGGCGGGAAAATCACCTCGACAAGCGTACCCTCGTTCTTGCGGCTGCGGATCGTGAAGTTCGCGCGATTGGCTTCGACGAGTGCCTTTGTGAGCGGCAAGCCGAGGCCGGTGCCGGTGACCGTGCGCGCAGTGGCCACCTGACGGAACGGCTCGAGCGCGAGAGCAATTTCGGCTTCCGACATGCCGATGCCCGTATCCTTGATGCGGATCGCGACATGGCCAGCTTCCGTTATTGCCGTCGAGACGATCACCTGGCCGCCGGGCTCATTGTATTTCACCGCGTTCGAAAGAAGATTGAGGACTATCTGCCGAACCGACCGCTCATCCGCGGCGATTTGAATGAGCCGGGGTGCCAGCGCGAGGCGCATGATGACGCGCTCGCGGTTGGCCTGCGGCTGCATCAGCGCGACGCATTCGCTGATGATCGCATTTGCATCGACTGATTTGATGTCGAGCACCATCTTGCCGGCCTCGATCTTGGACAGATCGAGGAGGTCATTGACGAGGCTCATCACATGGGTGCCCGACTTATGAATGTCGCGCAGGTAATCCTTGTACCGTTCGGTCCCGATCGGTCCGAGTCGCTCGTCCATGATGACTTCGGCAAAACCGATGATCGCGTTTAGCGGCGTGCGAATTTCGTGGCTCACTTTGGCCAGGAAATCGGTTTTGATCGCGCTGGCGCGCTCGGCTTCTTCGCGGGCTTCGTGCGCTTCATGCTCGGCCCGTTTCCATGAACTCATGTCACGAATGACGGCGCAAAGTTTGGCTGGCCCCTGATCGCCGCCGATGCGGTCCAGCGTCAGAAATACGGGAATCATTCCGCCCTGGTGCACGGTGGCGTGCACTTCATGTCCGTCATAATCGGCGCGGCGGACCGAGCCGGATTTCAGCTTTTTGAGGTAACCTTCAACTAGGCGCCGACTTTCCTCCGCGATCAGCATCCTGAACGGCTCGCCTGCAACTTCGTTTTGCCGATACCCGAACAGCGCCTCGGCAGAGCGGTTCAGGGACAGGATGCGTCCATCCGCATCGAGAATCGCGACTCCATCAGTGGCGACGTCGAGAATCGCGCGCCATTCCCGCAACTCGGCGTCGCGGTGCTGCAACTCGAACTGCAATGTCTGCGCAGTGGCGACATTCTCGCCTCCGATGGCCCGACGCACGGTGATGAGGCTCGCCGGCTGCCCCTCCCAGGAGATCGCCTGCAATTTGCTTTCGACCGGCACGACGCCTCCGTTGCCGGTGACGATCGCGGCAGTGCCCGGGCCCGTTGCGAGATCGGCCGGTCCTTGGAAAAGGCGCTCTAGTCCCCCCGCCGCAAGGAGGTGGTCCAGCGATGGGTGCTCGGCGATGTCGAGCAGCGCGCGATTGGCATAGAGCGGGGTCGCGCCGCGACTGATCAGCACGCCGAGCGGCAAGCGATCGAGGATGGCGATTGCATTGCCGACATTTGCCTGCCCTGAGGCTGCCCTCGCAGACGCCTCTCCCGGCGCAACTGGTGCCGCCCCGCTGCTGGCATGCTCGTTGAGCGCTCGGCCGATCTCGTCGAACGCTTCATGCTCGCTCTCGGACAGGCCTCTTGCCGCTCGTTCGGCTGGGGTTTCTTGGATTGCAGGTGCCGGCGCATCGGATGCCGGGCTGCGCAATCCGAACGGGGCGGGGAGCGACGCATACGGGCGCAGCGGTACGACGTTCATCGCGCTCATTGCCGGCTCGGTACGCGTCTCCAGCGGCGGCGGGCTATCGACCGGAGCGGGTGCCGCTTCAGGATTTGTCTGCGCCTCAACCACCGGAACGGCCTGCGTCTCGTCTGTTTGTCGCGGCGGCTCTGCGTCCCGGACTCGATCGAGATGCATCACGCCAAAGCCACGAAAGCCCCGAAACATGCGGCCGGGATCGAACACGGGAAACCCGCCGAGATCGACCGGCACGGCGGCGGCCGCGCCGGCGATTGGCCAGGCGACTTCGATGCCACTCCACGTCTCCGGCACCTGCATAGCCGACAGAAGCCGGCCGCTCGGATCGAGCTGCAGAGCCTCCAGAATCGCGGCGAGCTGCCGCCCGACGATATCGGCGTTTTCCGCCCCGACGATCTCCGCCAGAGCCGGCGTCACCGATGCGACCCGGCCAGCCTCGTCGGTCTCCCAAAGAAACCGGACCGTTGGGTTTCGGTGGCTGTTCAGGAGCTTGGTGCGGACCTCCGTGGCCTTCAGCAAGGCGGTCGCGGATGCGAGCTCGGCCTCGGGCGATATGGCAGCGCCGGCTTCGGGGGCCGTCTCGGCCGGCGCCTCCGGCACTGCGATCGCCCCTGGCGGGGCGGCGAGGATCGCCGCGACCAGCAACTCGCGGCCCCCTCCGGTCAGCGAACGGCGCTTTGTCAGGAACGTCAGCGGCACCACGCCCTCGCCGCTTTCGACCAGGAGCCGCTTCAAGCGTGCGGCCCCGTTCGCGCCGGGAGCCAGCCGCGCCGGAATGCCGGCAAGATTGGCGCCCAGCAGCCGGCGAGCCGCTTCGTTCGCCCAGGCAATCGCGCCGTCCGGCACCGAGGCGACGAATGCGGGACTGCCGCGCTCGGCAAGCTCGCGGAAAGCCGGCTCATGAAAGAGCTGGGTGATTTCCGGCTCGCCGGGCCCGGGCGCGTCCGAAGGTCCGGCCATGTTTTCCCTGCTCTCCACTGGGGATGAGGGCCGGTTACCGGCCCCGCGTGGTTTTCCGCCCGAAGCGGTTGAGGTAAACAGAATATTAAGAGCGAAGCTTCAGAGCGTCCACAATTGCGGCCGTCCGTGCACGGCTAACAACGAATATGCTAAACGCGCGGCGGCCGCCGCTTGGGAGCGCGGCGCGCGATCGGGGGCAAAAATGGGTTACGAAGTACCGAGCGAGATGCGCGACTTTGCGGAGAAAAGCGTCGAGCAGGCGCGCAAGGCCTTCGAAGGATTCATCGGCGCGGCGCAGAAGGCAGCGGGGGCGATGGAAGCCTCGCCGTTTGCAATGCCTGTGCCGGTCAAAGACCTCGGCGCGAAAGCGATGAGCTTCGCCGAAAGCAACGTCAAAGCGGCCTTCGATTTCGCGCAAAAACTGGTCCATGCCAAGGACATGCAGGAAGTGCTCGCGCTCCAATCCGAGTATTTGCGGGCACAAACGACCGCGATCCAGGAGCAGACACGCGAGCTCGGGGCTCTGGCGCGGTCGGATATTCCGAAACGCTGAGGAGCCGCGCTGCGGCACCGCGCTCGCTTGCAATCACGGGGGGTGAGTTTTAGGTTCGCGCCGCTTTTGATGCCGCCATAGCTCAGTTGGTTAGAGCACCAGATTGTGGATCTGGGGGTCCCCCGTTCGAGCCGGGGTGGCGGTACCAGTGCGTGACATGGCACCACGCCAACTCAGCCTGTTAGAGCAGTCCGCCTCCACGCCGGAGGGCTTCCTTTATCGTCCTGACCTGATCTCCTCGGAAGAGGAGACGGCATTGTTGGAACGCGTCAGAGGCTTGCCATTGAGAGAGTTCGAATTCCAAGGCTATAGAGGCAAGCGCCGCGTCGTCTCCTTCGGCCTGCATTACGATTTCGCGCACACTAAGTTGGAACCGGCCGCCGAGATACCGGACTTCCTGCTGCCGTTGCGCACAAAGGCCGCCTGCTTTGCCGGGCTCATGCCCGAGGACTTGCCGCACGTGCTCTTCTCCGAATACAGCATCGGCGCGCCGATCGGCTGGCACAAGGATCGGCCTGTGTTTCGATGACGTGGTCGGCATCTCGCTGCTGTCGGGCTGCCGTTTCCGCTTCCGCAAGAAGCTCGAGAAAGGCTGAGCACGCACCGAATGGGCATTGCAACGGCGCTCCGCTTACCTGCTGCGTGGGTCGGCGCGGAGCGAGTGGGAGCACAGCATTCCTGAAGCCGAGAGCTTGCATTACTCGATCACGTTCCGCAACATCAGAACAAAAAGCCGCCGCGTTAACGCGTGAATATTTCCGAAATCCGTGGGCAATTGCTTGCGCAGCTGAGCAATGATATCTGGGGCGCTGCCGGCATAAGCCGCGAAGACCGAAATTCCCAAAAGCAAAACGTAGGCATGCTGGCTGTGTTCGTAGCCTTGGCGTGAGTTCCAGGTCGGAGCGCCCAAGACCCAGCTAAGCCGGTGGGCAGGTCTTGGCGCGATCGCGGAATATGTTGCAACGGTAAAGCCCCGACACAATATGGGCGGAATCTTCTCCCCGAGATAACTTTCGAATGAAGCCGGGGCCGTTTGCCGACGCGGGTTTAGCGACGGCGCAGGGACAAATCATGCTCGCACGCACTTCCTCCGTATTTGCGCGGCCTTCTGTGCAGCTCTCGGCCGGTCTGCAGCGCCTCGAAGTCACGCTGAAAGTCACGACCGCGATTCTCGCCCTTGCCGCCGGCGTCTACACCTATCTCGGCGTGCGCGAGCTTCTGAACGGCAACGCCACAATGGTCTTCTTTGCCGCGGTCATTTACTCGGTCGCGGTCTCCATCGGCATCTACGCCTTCTGGATTTTCCTCATGCAGTTCATGCCGCATGTGGTGAGCGCGCGCGGGCGCGCACTGATGTTCGGGTGCATGGCGCTTGGCTCGCTGATGATCGTGGCGATGTCATCGTGGCTGAATGCATCGGCGCTCGCCGGCGCCGCGGCGATCCAGCAGCATCTCGCCATCACCGTGCAGAACTACACGCGCGATCTTGATATCGCGAATACCAACGCCATCGCCGCGCAAAGCCTCTTGCCTGATATCCAGCTCGCCTCCGGCCGTTTCGCCAAGCTTGCCGAGGCCGAGCGTGCAGGCTCCCTCACCGGCACCTCGGGCTCGGGCACCGTCGTGCAGCTCCTCTCGCAAATGTCTACGCAGCTCGATGGCCTCGGCCAGGAAGTGCAGGCTTCGGGCAAGCGCGTCGGCGGCCTGTTCGACCAGGGCAGTAAACATCTTAACAAAATGCGTGAGCTGATCTCCGATCGCGGCCCCATCGCGACGCGCAGCGATGCGTTCGCAACCGAATCGCTGGCGCTGATGAGCATCATCGCCAATTTGCAGCAAACGTCCGTCGCGCCGGCGGTGAAGCGCACCGCGGTGTCGCTCTCCTCGGGCTTCATCGCGCCGGCAGCAGGCGGGCGCACGGCCGACCTCGCCGACCGGCAAACCGCGGTTGTTAGCAAGGTCGAAGCCTCCGTCGCCGCGCAAGCCGCGTCGCTCGCCGACGCCGCCGACAAGATCTTGGCGATGCCACGCGTCGAGCCGGCGCGCTTCCAGCCGATCTCGCCGGCGGAAGCCGTGTTGCGCTATGCCGGCGACTTCATCCCCAGCTGGGCAGGCGCGATCTCGATTGATCTCATGCCTGCAGTTTTGGTGCTGATTCTCTGTGTCGTGCATGCTGCGATCCGGCAGGAAGGGCGCCCGGCCCTCAGCGCGTCGAGCATGACGGCCAGCGATCTCGCTGCGGCCCTGCAGATCGCGCGCGAGCTCGAAGACACGCGCCGCGGCACGGAACGTCCAGCCGACATGCCCGCGGCCGCTGCAGCGACGACGGAAGCCGAACCGGAAAGGGCCGCGCCGGAGGATAAGAACGTGACGCCGCTCTCGTCGGCCCGCGCCGGCAAGACGACGTAAGTGCCCGACTTCGCCCTGCGGCAGCGGCTGCATCAGTGGGTCGCCGGCGATGCCGAAGCACAAGTGCTGCGTTGGCTTCTGCGCGTTTTGTTGATTGCCACGGCGAGCGTTCTCGCGCTCGATCTCTCGGCGATGACCGGTTTCAACCCGGACTCGCTTTGGCGCGAAGTGACCGAGCAGCCGGTCCTTCCCGAGCTGGTGCCGACCACAGTCGAAGTGCCGGACGCGCCCGGTCGCGATCGCCGCATCGTTCCGGCGCGCAAGGCCGACGGCGCGCTGGCAAAGCCGATGACGTTTTCGCTCGGCAGGAACGGGCGCCTGATCGCGACGGGCATGGTCGCGCCGGGCAGCGCCGAGGCGTTCGCGGCGGAAGTGAATGCGCGCGGCGAGTACATCAAGACCATCGTGCTGAATTCGCCGGGTGGTTCGGTCGGCGATGCGCTGGAAATGGGCCGGCTGATCCGGACGAAAGGTTTTGCGACCGAGGTCGAGCAGCACAAAATCTGCGTGTCCTCGTGCCCGCTTGTTTTTGTCGGTGGCGCCAAACGCGCTGCCGGCGCCAACGCGATCATCGGCGTGCATCAGGTGTTTGCGCCCGACCCGGCGGAAGGCGCGCGGCACGACACAATGAGCGAGGCGCAGCGAGTCTCCGCGCGCTGCCAGCGCTATCTTGCTGACATGGGCGTCGACCTAAAAATGTGGGTGCACGCGATGGAGACGCCGAAGCACCGGCTGTTCATTTTCACCGCCAACGAATTGCGCGAGCTGAACATCGTCACGCCGACCAATCTGCCGGCGGACGCGGACGCCAGCGGGAAGCGTTAGTCGGTCGGGTCGGTTCTCTCGACGACAGTGAGCTTCCGCACGCGCAAGTCGTCGACTTCAAGTCGGCCGATACGCGCCCGTCCAATTGCAAGCCGTCCTACAGCAACTCCGCCAACCGCGAATGCGCCGATAGCAAGAACGCCGAAAGCTGCAGCGCCAACGGCGATTGCCAAGATGCCCGCGAAGGGCAGCGTTTCAGATCGCTTGGTGATGTGGCTTGCCATGGCACCCTCAGCAGTGAGGAGCGCAAGATAGTCCTATAACGGAAATAAGACACGCCCGCCCGTTTGGGCTACGCCGCTCGCGGGTGATCAGGCCGGGCGCCTAGGCGTGTCTCGTGAGGAGAATGTGGGTATCGGAGCAGGTGCGCGCAAGACAGCACTTTCGCCGCACCGTACAAATCGACGTGAAGGTTTGATTTCACACGGCCATCATTACCTTTTCTTCACAATTGCTTGGCGGGAAGCGGCAGCCCTCACACGACATAAAGCCGGTCCGGCAGCTTGCCGCTATGCCCGCCTGGTGCGTATTCGGCAAGAACGGCCCCGCAGCGATCGATCGCCGCGACAAAGCCCTCGGCAACGCGCCCCTCTCTCATGTGCGCGGTGAGCGCATCGATGGCGCCGCGCCATTCGCCCGCGTGCACTTTTGCTGCGAGCTGGTCGTCGGCAATGATGCGAGCATAGCGCTCGGCCAGCGACACATAGATCAAAACGCCGGCGCGGCTTTCGAGCCGGCCGAGCCCGCGCGCGTGAAATTGCTCCATCGCGGCGCGATGCGCGCGGATGCGCTGGATGCGCCACGGCACCAGCATCATGCCAAGCGGCGTCAGCGCGCAGATTAGTGTGACCAGCACGAATATCGCGAGCTGCGCGACGAGGATCCGCTCGACGCTCCATTGCGTCAGAAAGACGAGTGCCCATGGCGCGATGAGCGCCAACAATGCGGCGGCGAGAACCGGCACCGCATGATATTCCGACGACGAGCGCGCGAGCACGCAGACGATCTCGCCGCTCGTCTTTGCTTCGGCGGCGCGAATCGCCGCGGCGATGCGGGCGTGGTCCTCGGCAGAGATTGCCATCACCAGCTTCCCGAGGCGCCGCCGCCGCCGGATGAGCCGCCGCCGCCGGAAAAGCCGCCGCCGAAGCCGCCCCCGCCACCCCATGACGAGCCCCTGCCCCAAGAGGAGCCGCCCCACGACCCAGTCGGGATGAACACGGGGCCTCCCCAACCGCCGCGGCGGCCACGCGCGTGCCGATGCATCATCCAGAAGATGAAGATGAACAGGCCGACGATAAGGAAGGGCAACAGCGCCGCCCATGCGCTGTCTTGATCATCCGTACGCACTTGCTTTTTCTTTTGCCAGTCGCTTGTGTCGGTCGTCAGCGCGGCAATGATGCCGTCGACACCGCGTTCAATTCCGCCGGCGAAATCGCCGGCCTTGAAGCGCGGCACAATCTGGTTCGTGATGATGACGTTGGAGAGGGCATCGGTCAGCACGCCTTCAAGCCCGTAGCCGACCTCGATGCGCACCTTGCGTTCTTTCGGCGCCACAAGGAGCAGGACGCCGTTGTTCTTCTGCTTCTCGCCGAGCTTCCAGGCGCGGAAGAGCTGGTTCGCGTAGGTTTCGACATCGTTGTCTTCGAGCGAGGCGACGGTGGCGACGACGAGCTGGATACCGGATTTGTTTTCTAGATCGGTGAGCTTCGTTTCGAGCGCGCTACGGGTCGCGGCGGGGAGCACGTTGGCCTGATCGACGACGCGGCCGGTGAGCTCGGGAAAGTGCAGCGCCGCAAGCGCGGCAAATGCCGTCGCGCAAAACACCACTGCGATGAGAAACAGGGCGGGCAATCGGCGCACGACCTCCCTCCCCTTCAGGGGAGGGTGCCGAGCGAACGCGAGGCGGGTGGGGTCTGCGCCAACCATCGGCATTCGTCAGACCCCACCCCGATCGGTTCGCGCTCGACCCTCCCCTGAAGGGGAGGGAGGACGCCG
>JAFASC010000016.1 GCA_019244955.1 Methylobacteriaceae bacterium
AAGCAAATCCTCGAGGTCGTGTCCGAGTCGCAGGTGTTCCGCATCGATCATTTCCTCGGCAAGGAAACGGTCCAGAACATCATGGCGCTGCGCTTCGGCAACGGCTTTTTCGAGCCGATCTGGAATCGCGATCACATCGATCACATCCAGATCACCGTCTCCGAGACCGTCGGCGTCGAGAAGCGCGGCAGCTTCTATGAAGCAACCGGCGCGCTCCGCGACATGGTGCCGAACCACCTTTTCCAATTGTTCACGTTGACAGCCATGGAGCCGCCAGCCTCGTTCGACGCCGATGCGGTACGCGATCGCAAGGAAGATGTTCTCCGTGCGACGCACCATATGTCGCCGGAGGAGGCGCAACGCGAAGCCGTGCGCGGACAGTACACGCATGGCAAAGTGCAGGGCAAAGAAGTCAGCGATTATCGCGCCGAGCCCGATGTGAGCGCGCAATCACAGACCGAGACCTACGTTGCGATGAGGCTCTCGGTCGACAATTGGCGCTGGGCGGGCGTGCCGTTCTACCTGCGGACCGGCAAGTCGATGACGAAGCGAAAGACGCAGATCGCCATTCTGTTCAAGCAGGCGCCGCTCAGCATTTTCCGCAGCACCGGCGTGCAAGAGACGATCCCGAATTGGCTCGTCCTCAATATTCAGCCGGACGAGGGTATTTTGTGGGAGTTCGGCGCGAAAGTGCCAGGGCCGCATGTGGAGCTGCAGCCGGTGCAGATGCGCTTCTCGTACAAGGATTTCTTCAAGGTGCAGCCGAGCACCGGCTATGAGACGCTGCTCTACGACGCCATGTACGGCGACGCGACGCTGTTCCAGCGCGCAGATAATATCGAGGACGGCTGGAAAGTCGTGCAGCCGCTGCTTGACGTGTGGAAGACCGGCAAGCCGCCGCTTGCAATGTATGAAGCCGGCAGCGATGGGCCGAAGGAGGCGGACGCATTGCTTGCGCGTGACGGCCGCAAATGGCGTCCGCTCTGATGAAGCGGGAATCGGATGAAAGGTGAGTTCGGCAATCTCGTCGTCTTTCCCGACGGCGAGGCGCTGGCGCGCGGCGCTGCGCTCTGGCTGAAGGATCGGATCGCGCCGCTTCAAGGCCGCATCGCCATCGCCCTTTCCGGCGGCTCGACGCCGCGCCGCCTGTTTCAATTGATGGGCAGCGATTTCAGGGGCGAATTCCCGTGGGCGCGCATGCATTTCTTCTGGGGCGACGAGCGCTTCGTTCCACACGACAATCCAGAGAGCAATTTCCGCATGGCCAACGAGGCGCTCTTGTCGAAGGTCCCCGTGCCGCCCGACAATATCCATCCCGTTCAGACGGAAGGCATCGAAGTCGACGAGGCCGCACGCGCCTATGAGCGCGAGCTCCAGGCTTTTTACGGCGCGACTGCGCTCGAGCCCGGCAAGTTCCTCTTCGACGTGCAGTTCCTCGGGCTTGGCGAGGATGGTCACACCGCGTCTCTGATCCCCGGCGAGCCCGTGCTGAACGAGCGCAAGCGCTGGGTCGCGGCGGTCGCTCACGGCCGGCCGGAGACGCGCATCACGCTCACCTACCCGGCGCTCGAAAGCAGCCGCCACATCGCTTTTCTTGTCTCCGGCGCGGCGAAGCGCGAGATCCTACGAGCAGTGCGTACGCGAAGTACCGACGTTCCCGCGGCGCGCTTGCATCCACTTGGCGATCTCACCTTCCTTGCCGATCGGGCCGCCGCTGGACCGGAGGCATGACACGCGCGGGACCGCAATCGCTTGGCGGTGCGCTGAAGAACGTCTGCGCGCTCGTCGTCATGGGCGTCTCGGGATCCGGAAAAACCACCATCGCCGCGCTGCTCGCGCAGGAACTCGGCTGGCGTTTTGAAGACGGCGACTGGTTTCATCCCAAGGCCAATGTCGCGAAGATGGAAAGCGGGACGCCGCTGACCGATGCCGATCGCCAGCCGTGGCTGGAAGCGATTGCTGCCTGGATCGAGGACCTGCGCGAGAAAGGTGGACACGGCGTCGTTGCCTGCTCCGCACTGAAGCGCAACTATCGCGATATTCTCGCGCGCCCCGGGCATGACACCGTCCGCTTCGTCTACTTGAAAGGCGACAAGGCGCTCATCGCCAAGCGCATCACGGCGCGACATGGCCACTTCATGCCGCCGGAGCTACTCGAGAGCCAGTTTGCCACGCTGGAAGAGCCGGCAGCCGACGAGCACCCGATCACCGTCTCAGTCGCGGGCACGCCGCGCGAAATCGTCGCCGATATCCTGGCCGCGTTGAGCAGCGCGGCAAACACGGATCGGCCGGTTTGAGCCGCATCTCGCTCGTTCTCTCCGACGTCGACGGCACGCTGGTGACGACCGAGAAACAGCTGACCGAAACGACGGTTCGTGCCGTCCGGTCCCTCGCCGAGCACGGCATCCCGTTCACCGTGACAAGCAGCCGTCCGCCCTTCGGATTACGCATGCTGGTGGAGCGGCTGCTCTTGCAATTGCCGCTTGGTGCCTTCAACGGGGGCTGTCTCGTCGCGCCCGATCTCTCCATTATTTCGCGGCACCGCATTCCCGTCGCCGCCGCGGCCCACGGCATTGAAATCCTGCAGTCTTTCGGCGTCGGCATCTGGCTGTTTTCGCCGCAGCGCTGGTGGCTTTCCGATCCGAACGGCGATTACGTCGAGCGCGAGCGACGCACGGTCGGCGCGGAGCCTACATTCGCCGCGAATTACGAATCGCATCTCGCCGATCTCTGCAAAATTGTCGGCGTGAGCCGCGACTTCGACCGGCTTGCCCAATGCGAAACCGCCGTAAAAAAAGCGCTCGGCGCGAGCGCCTCCGCGGCGCGCTCACAGCGCTACTATCTCGACATCACGCCGCCGGGGGTGGACAAGGGGACTGTCCTCGACGCCCTCGCCGAGCGCCTCGGCATTCCGGCGGCAGAGATCGTCACGATCGGCGACATGGACAACGATGTGAGCATGTTCCGCAAGAGCGGCTTCAGCATCGCCGTCGGAAATGGGAGCGATGCGGCAAAGGCCGCGGCTTCGGTTGTGTGCTCGAAGAGCAACGACAGCGATGCATTCGCGGAAGCGGTCGAGCGCTTCATTCTGCCGCGCATCGCGCAGAAGTGAACCGCGTCAGCCCTGCCAGACCCAAATGTGCATCGGATCGGCGACGTTCTTCAGCGATTGCAAGCCTGCATCCTGGAACGCATTCTGCGTCTTCCCGCGGATCAGGCTGTAAGCGCTGTCAGAGAGGGCGACACCGCCCGGCAAGGCACATTCCTGGACGCGCACCGCAAGTGTGACGCCTTCACCTAGCCGGTCGGATTCGTGCACGACCACGTCGCCGATGGCGATGCCGACCCGGAAACGGACGGGACCGGCGGAAAAGTTGCCGGTACTGAACTCCGCGACCGACTGCTGGAAGAAGACGCCCCATTCGGCAGCATCGACGACGCTGCCGAACTCGACCAACGCGCCGTCGCCGAGCATCTTGAAGAGATTGCCGCGAAAGCGCGCCAGGCTCGGAATGATCAAGCCGCTGAAAATGCGATCTAGCGCCGCCAACGTCTCCGGCTCGTTCTCTTGGATGTACTTGCCGAACCCGACGAAATCGAAGGAAACGATCGCCGCCAGACGCCGCTCCGCTTTCTGCGTCGGCGCCCATTGCAGCCGCCGCAGGATTGAGCGGACGCGGGCCAGGAGTTCGCGCAGCTCGCAGGGCTTCGCGAGATAATCGTCGGCGCCCATTTCGAGTCCGACGACGCGATCGATCGCGCTCGCCGTCGCCGTCAGCATGATCACCGGCACCGGGCAGGTCTGCTTCAGGTAGCGGACGATCGAAAGCCCATCCTCCTCCGGCATGTTCAAATCGAGCACGACCAGATCGGGCCTTTGGTCGTTGAGCTCGCGTCGAAGACTGGCGCCGCCATCGCAGAGCGTCACCTCAAAGCCGTGCATGCCGAGATAGTCGCCGACCATCTCGCGGGCGGCAGCCTCGTCGTCGACAACGAAAATTCGCGGCGAGGTCATGGGCCCGGCGCGTCCGCTGCCGACTTCAGCCGCACCACGAACGTGCTGCCGCTCGTCCCGCCATTCGACTCAACCGAGATGTCGCCCGCGTGCAGCTCGATGATGCGTTTGGTGATCGACAGGCCGAGGCCTGTCGACGATTCCCCACCCGTTGGTTTCGCCGACAGCCGCTGGAAGCGCCCGAACATGCGCTCTCTGTCTTCGGGCGCGAAACCCGGCCCGCTGTCGCTGACGAGAACGATCGGCTCGCCCGCCTCTTGTGTGGCGGAGACGGCGATCTCGCCGCCGAGCGGGCTGTACTTCACGGCGTTGCCGATGACGTTGTCGAGCGCCTCGCGCAAGCGGTCCGGATCGCCGCGCATCATCAGCCGGTCGGAAATCGCCAGCGACATGCTCTGGCCTTTCCGCGCCGCGAGGGTGCGATTGGATTCCGCCACTTCGCGCACGAGATTGGCGAGGTCGAGGTCCTCCCAATGCACGGAAATATCGAGCACGCCGGTCGAGGCATCGCTCATCAGCTGATTGACCATTTCGGTCAGCCGACGCGCCGATGCTTTGATCTGAACGACCTGGGCCTCCATCTTGTCGGCCGCGGCATTCCCCGACGTGACAAGCTCGTCCAGCATCTCGGCTCGCCCGAGGATGACGCTCAGCGGATTCTTCAGATCGTGGGCGACGGTCTCCAGGATTTCGCTCTGCAACGCGTTGGTGCGGCGTGCGCGCTCCCATTGAGCCTCGAGCCGGCGATTGGCGAACGTCAATTCCTGCGTGCGCTCGGCGACGCGCCGCTCGAGTTCGCGGTTTGCCTGCTCGAGCTGCGCGTAGAGCGCGACATTGTCGAATCCAACTGAGAGCCGCGAGCAGAATATCTCGACCAGCGAACGGTGCGTGTCGGAAAGCTCCCGGCCGGTCTCGAGCAAGACGACGACTTCGCTGCCCGATTGCGTGCCGATGTAGAGAACCGAGCGCGTCGGCAGGAATTCGGTCTTGCGCTGCTCGAACGCGCGTTGGATGGCGTCCTTTAGTTCGGGCGCAAGCAGCTTCACCTCGGAACAACCGGTATAGCTGCGATAGCACCCCGACCCCGCGAGTACGGAGAAGTGCTGGCTCGCCGCATCTACGTCGCGCAAGACCAAAATCCCCGCGCAATCGAGGACGAGAAGCGACGCGATCTGCGTCAGGACGCCTTCCGCCAGCCGTTGCATCGACTTGAAATCAAACAGGGTAGGCGTGGCATCGATGATGATTTCGAGACCGCGCCGGGTCTCCTCCATCCGCTGCAGCTGCTGATATCCGCGCAAGGCCGCGGTCAGGGTCGTGAACAGCTTGTCGGCGGTGAGGTCGGTTTTCGCCTTGTAATCGTTGATGTCGAAATCGACGATCACCCGGCGCTCCGGCGCTTGCCCGGGCTGGCCGGTGCGAAGGATGATACGCACCGTGTCGTTCTTGAGCTCTTGGCGGATGAAACCGACGAGATCGAGGCCCGCCGAATCCGTTTCCATGACCACGTCGAGGAGGACGACTGCGACGTCGGGATGGTCGCGCAATAATGCCCGCCCTTCTTCGGCGGAATATGCCGACAAGAGCGCGAGCCCGCTGCCATTCAGCGAATAATCATACAAAGCGAAGCGCGTCCCCTCGTGGACGGCGCGATCGTCGTCGATAATCGCCACCTTCCATGGACGCGCCGCCGCGGAGGCGGCCTCCAGGCCGCTGTCTTCGGCGGCGAATTCGATGACGTCGCTTTCCTCAGCCATTGCCATTCACGTTCCTGCTATTCCCATTATTTCTACTATTCCTACGGTGCACTCTCGTGCGGTGCCACACGCGGGATGACGACACGGAAAGTCGTGCCGCTGCCGGGCTCCGACGACACGCTGATGCGGCCGCCGAGACGGCCAGTCACGATGTTGTGCACGATGTGCAGCCCAAGGCCGGTCCCGCCCTGGCTGCGGCGGGTCGTGAAGAACGGCTCGAATGCGCGGCGTCGCACTTCGGCGGGCATGCCATGCCCGTTATCGGAGAATACGATCGCAATCTGCTTGTCGTCTTCTGGCGCGGCGCGGATTTCAACGGATCCGGCCTCACCCGGCTCGAATGCGTGGGCAACGGCGTTGAGCACGATGTTCGTCACGACCTGTCCATACGGGCCGGGATAGGAATCCATCATGATTCCGGGCTCGCAGGTGAAAGCGAGCTTCACACGGCTCTTGTTGAGCCCGGGCCGCAGACTTGCGATCACCTGCTCGGTCAGTTCCTTCAGATCAAAGACTCGCCGCTCGATGTGACTGCGATCGACGGCGACCTGCTTGAACGACTGGATCAGCTCTCCCGCCCGCTGCAGGTTCGAGACGAGTTGCATCGCCGCCTCGCGATTGCCCTGAATGAATTCGGTGAGCCGCGAGCGCTTCAGCTCGCCGCGCTGAAGTTCATCGGCCAACACTTCACAGCGCCGCGCCAGAGACGAGGCTACTGTCAGACTGATCCCGACGGGATTGTTGACCTCATGCGCGACCCCGGCGACGAGCCCGCCGAGCGCCGCTAATTTCTCAGCCTCGATCAGGCTGTCCTGCGTCTTGCGCAGTTCCATGTACGCCAATTCGGTGCGCTGCTTGGATCGACGCAGCTCTTCCTCCGCCTCGACCTTCGCAATCGCGTTCTCGCGGAAGACTTCGATGGCGCGTGCCATGACGCCGATCTCATCCTTGGCGTCGACTCCGCGCACCCGGTTGTGCAGATCGCCGGCAACGATCGCGTCCATCGATTGCGCCAGATCCTGCAGCGGCGCGATGATGCTGCGCACAATCAAAATGCCGAATACGACGATAAAAAGCAGAAACAGCGCGGTCACGCCGGCAATCAGGACGTAGATCGTCTTGAGACTCTGATCGAGACGCTCCTGCGCGGTACTCTCGCGCGCCTGCATTTCGGCGGTGAGCTTTGCGGTCGCCGCGCTGACCTCCGCTTGGCTCTTGTCGACTTCGTCGCGCAGCAATTCGGATTGCTTGTCGAACGCCGCCGCCAGACTGTCGACGCCGCGCCGCAATTGCGTGGCGCGGATCTGCAGTGCTTTCAGGCTCGCGGTCTGAATCTCGGTATCGGCAAGATCGAGCATCACCGGAAGCGTGTTTTCGATCGCCATGAGGTTGGTCACCGCCTCGCGTGCCGAGGCGGCGGACAATGAGAGATAGTACGAATTGATCGCGACGAGGGCTGCGGAAAAGTTCTCGCGAGACTTCCGCAGGCTCGGACTGAGCAGCGAGCTGCGCCCTTCGATTGTGCTTTCAATAATGGCGTAGAGGCCGGTCATCTCCTTTGTCGGAGTGAGCACTTCGCCGTCATAGATTTCAGCGATCTTGTCGCGCACGGTACGCAGCGCGTCGAAGCCGCTGACCAGCCTGTTGGTGAGGTCGGAAAGCGAGCGCGTCGCCGGCCGCAGCACCGGATCCGCTGCGGCGAGCGGAATGAGATTGCTTTGCAACGCGTTCCACCGGCTCTCGACCTCCGCCAGGAGCTCGGGGCTCGGTTGGGTGAAATAGCGATGGATCAGGCTTTGGATGCGACCCGACTCGGCGTCGATCTGCGAGACGACTCGCTCGGACGCGCGCACCTTGACCAGGTCCGACCAGGTGTCGTTGACGATGCTGGCGCTGTCGCCCAGCAACCCGGCAAGGATCAGCACGACGGCCGCATTGACGATGGCGATCGAGAGGATTCGCCAGCGGATCGGTATGCGCCGCAGCAGGGCCGGAACGGCGCGGCGATGCGCCCTCGCCGGCCGCATGCCGACGGGTTCAGAGCCTGGCGACGCGTCGACGCTCGAGCGACTCATTGCACCTGGCGTATTCTATCGACCAGATCGCGCGACGCCTGGTCGGACAAAACGCGGTCGTAGATCGGTCTCGTCGCATCGACGAATGCCGCGCGGCCGAACTCGCTGATCACCTTGACGCCGTTCGATTCCGCGACGTTGCGCGCCTGCTCCTCCCATGCTTCCCATTGGCGGCGCATGAACTTCGCCGACTCGCGCGCGACGTCTTTGAAGATCGCGCGGTCGCCGGGACTGAGCCCGTCCCAGGCTTTCTTCGACATGATCAGCACTTCCGGCAGCATCGTGTGCTCAGTCAGCGTGTAATTGGGGGCCGCGCGATAATGATCGGTCGTGACATAAGACGGCCAATTGTTCTCGGCGCCGTCGATCAGGCCGGTGGCTAATCCGGTGAGCACCTGACCGTAAGCGAGGACGACGGGTTCGGCGCCAAGCGCGCGCACGAGCTCGGCGGCGACCTCGGATTGCTGAATACGGATTTTCATGCCCTTGAGATCGGCGAGCGTACGCACCGGCCGCAATCGGTTGTAGAGCGATCGTGCGCCGGAATCGTAATAGGTCAATCCGACGAAGCCCTGCGAGTCGAAGCTCGCGAGAATCTCTTCCCCCAAGTCGCTGTCGAGCACTTTGTGAAAGTGCTCTTTCGACCGGAAAAGAAACGGCAGGCTGAGAACCCGCAACGGCGGAATGAAGCTGGCGAGCGGTCCGATGCTGATGCGGTCGATATCTATTGCACCAGCGCGCGTCTGCTCGATCGTGGCTTCTTCCTCGCCAAGCTGCCGCGCCGGAAAAATGGCGATCCGGTGCCGCCCGTTCGTGCGTTCGATGAGCCGGTCGTTCATGAACCGGATCGCCTGCACGGTCGGATAGTCTTCGGCCTGTATGTCGGCGGCACGAAACGTCTTCGCCCGCGCGCCGATGATCGACGAGACGGCGAACAGTGCGAAAACCGCAATCATGCCGGCCCGTAGAAGCCGCATCCGCGCGAAACCCCTCTGCTGACAGGCGCGCGACTCAAGCGTGCCCCTCCAGTGTGCGCGGCATTCAGCTTGCCGCGCAGACTTCGCCCGCCGTGTTTTATTTGAAACGGGCGCTTTGGTCGTGTGCTTTAGCACAAACCAGGCGAGGTGAACGAGGCGAAAACGATTTGCGTGTCGCCATAGACGCGACGCTCGTCGAGGATAAAGCCCTGTGGCAGTTCGACGGCCACGTTTGCGCTTTCCTCGATGATCGCCAACGCCTCGCGGCTGAGCCACGCGCCATCGCGCAGGGCCCGCAGCGCCGCAGGCGCGAGTTCCTGCCCGTAAGGCGGATCAAGGAAGGCAAGCCGGAACCGGCCCGGCTCGGGCGCCTCGCCGAGCCGCGTCGCATCGCGGCGGAAGATGCGGGTGATCCCGGCCACCCCGAGCGCCTCGACATTGGCGCGCAACAGCGCGCGCGCCTCGACGCCGTTGTCGACGAAAAGCGCCGAGGCCGCGCCGCGAGACAGCGCCTCCAACCCGAGTGCGCCGGTGCCGGCGAAGAGGTCGATCACGTCCGCGCCCGCGAGACGGCAATCGGGGCGATGAACGAGCACGTTGAAGAGCGCCTCGCGCAAACGGTCGGCGCTCGGCCGGATGGCACGGCTCGCCGGCGCCTTCAGGATACGGCCGCCGAAGCGGCCGCCGGTCACGCGCATCCTCAGCGCTTCGGGCGCGGCGCTTTGCCGGCTGGCCGCTTGCCCGCGCGGTGGGCAGTGTTGCCGGTTGCGGGACGGGGCCCCCCTTGCCGCTCGGCTCCGAAGCGACGCGCATTGCGGCTCGCTTGGGCGGGCGCACGGGGCGGGCGGCTCGGCACCACGCGCTCGACGGCGATCTCGCGCCCGTGCCGATCCTCGGTCGCGCTGCGTAGGACGCGGCGGCGCGGTGCCTCCTCCGACTGGTTCTCTCGCTCGGCCCGCAAGGTGCGAACATGCTTGCGCTTGCGATCTCCGAGTCCGTCATGCGTGTTCATCTCCCGCTGCATCTCCGGTCGAGTCGGCCGGCTGAAGCTCGCCCCCGCGGCGGCCGCGAGGGTCGGGCCGAGCTGGTCGCGTAAGACGCGGGTGTTGACCTCCTCGACATCGCCATCGGCGAGATGTCCAAGCTGGAACGGCCCGAAGGAAAGCCGGATCAGGCGGTTCACCTGCAGGCCGATATGCTCGAGGAGCCGCTTCACCTCGCGGTTCTTGCCCTCGCGCAGACCGAGTGTCAGCCACACATTCGCGCCCTGCACCCGGTCGAGCGTCACTTCCGCGGGCGCGTATTTCACCCCCTCGACGGTCGCGCCCCGCCGCAACTGCCCGAGCGCCGCTTCGTCCGTCGTGCCGTTCGCCCGCACGCGATAGCGCCTGACCCAGCCCGTCGCGGGCAGCTCCAGCACGCGCGCTAGGCCCCCGTCATTGGTGAGCAGCAGCAGCCCCTCGGTAGTGATATCGAGGCGCCCGATGCTGATCAGCCGCGGCAGATCGGGGAAGCGCTCGGCGACATAACCGAAAACAGTCGGGCGGGCTTCCGGATCGCGCTCCGTTGTGACCAGACCCGCCGGCTTGTTGAACAGGAAGAGGCGCGTGCGCTCCGGCGCCTCAAGAGCCTTGCCGTCGACCACCACCTTGTCCTCTGGGGTGACGTTCAGCGCCGGGCTGGCGAGCACGTGCCCGTTCACCGCCACGCGCCCGGCAGCGATCCAGGTCTCCGCTTCGCGCCGCGAGCAGAGACCGGCGCGCGCCATCAACTTCGCGATGCGCTCGCCGCGACGCGGCGATTGCTCTGCCGCCTCTTGTACGGCGCGCGGCGACTTCGCCGACGCGCGCTTGGGCAGCGTTCGATGGGGCTTGTTTCGGTCGGGCATCCTCGTCTGATAGCAAGGGCGCGTGCAATACGACAGCGCCGATCCCATGTCGCTCGCCTTTGCCGAAGCACGCGACGCAGCCGGGCGTGGCGAAGTGCCGGTCGGCGCCGCCATCGCGCATCAGGGCAGCATCATCGCGGCCGCCGGCAATCGCACGCTTGCAGCGCGCGATCCGACGGCGCATGCCGAGCTTCTGGCTATCCGTGCGGCTGCCGCAAGGCTCGGCAGCGAGCGTCTCACCGAATGCGATCTCTACGCGACGCTGGAGCCCTGCGCGATGTGCGCGGCGGCGATTTCGTTTGCTCGAATCCGGCGGCTTTATTGGGCCGCACCCGATCCGAAGGGGGGCGCCGTCGAGCACGGGCCGCGCTTCTTTTCGCAGCCGACGTGCCACCACGCTCCGGAGCTTTATGGCGGCATCCGCGAGCAGGAGGCGGCCGCCTTGCTGCGGGAGTTTTTCCGGCTTCGGCGTTAAAGCGCTCCGCCTTGAGGAGGCGGAGCGCTCGCTAACGGGCTAGGTCACCAGAACCATGGCCAGGGCTGTGCGGGCGCGTAATAGCCCCACGCAGAGGGTGCCGGCTGATACCAGCCGCCCCAATACGGAGCCGCAGCCGCAGGCGCCGCCGCGACAGCCGGTGCGGGCGCGGGTGCCGTCGTCACGGAGACCGAACGCCCGGTCACGACGGGTGTGGCTGCCGGTGCCGCACGGTAGTAGCCGTAAGCGGCGGGCGCCGGCTGCGCATACCCGTAGCCCCAATATTGCGGCTGGTAGCCGTAGCCGGTCCGCACGGTCGTCGTGGTCGCCGGAGCAGCCGCGATCCTCGTCGTCGCCACGGGCGCGGCCGCACTTCGCACGCGTTCACGCCGGGTGCTGATGCGGGTACGTGCCGCCGACCGTCCGGTGGTGATTTCAGACCGCGACGCACCCGCCGCCGGCGTTGCGCTGGCGGTCGTAGCGGACTTGGCGCAGGTCATGCCGTACTGGCCGCAATCCTTGGCTTGCACGCCGCTCGTATAGTTGGGACTCTTGGCCATAGGCGCACAGGTCATGCCGTACTTACCGCAATCCGCGGATTGCGCAGCCGAAGCCGGCGCAGAATACGCAACAGCGAGCAGCGTTCCGCACGCTGCTGCAGTCAGAAGCGATCTCATGGGTAACCTCCCTTTTTGCGAGATGGCTTTGCAGCTCTCCAACACATCGCGCCTATCGAAGTTCCGGCTTTGCCATGACCGGCAGGCGCGCTTTATTGACTTGGCTCGGGCGCGCAACATACCGGCTTAAAACGACGATTTTTGAGGAGACATCCCATGGCGGCGACGCAGCCCGCGATCACCGGTCCCGCTAATGCCGCGGCGCCGCGCGGCTTCCCGATGAACGCCTGGTACGCCGCCGCCTGGAGCCACGAGATCAAACGCGAGCTCACCGCCCGCACGATCTGCAACAAAGACATCGTGCTTTACCGGCGCACCGACGGCCAAGCCGCCGCGCTCGAGGATGCCTGCTGGCATCGCCTCGTGCCGCTGTCGCTCGGGCGCCTCAAGGGCGACGACGTGCAGTGCGGCTACCACGGCATCGAGTTCAATTCGGAAGGCCGCTGCACCTTCATGCCGGCGCAAAAGACGATCAACCCGTCAGCCTGCGTGCGCGCGTTTCCGGTCATCGAGCGGCACCGCATGGTGTGGGTGTGGCCGGGCGACCCGGCGCTCGCCGATCCCGCCAAAATGCCCGACTTTCATTGGAACGACGGCACCGAATGGGTCGGTGAAGGCGGCACGTTCTACTCACTGAAATGCGACTACCGTCTCGTCATCGATAATCTCATGGACCTCACGCACGAGACCTACGTGCATGCCGGCAGCATCGGGCATGACGCAATCGTCGATGTGCCATTCGAGGTGACGTACACCGATCGAGTCGTGACGGTGACGCGCTGGATGAAGAACATCGAGGCGCCGCCGTTCTGGGCGCGTCAGCTCGGCAGGGACGGCAATGTCGACCGCTGGCAGATCATCCGCTGCGAGGTGCCGCATATCGTCGTCGGCGATGTCGGCGTCGCGCCTGCGGGCACCGGCGCGCCGGAGGGCGACCGCAGCCAGGGCGTCAACGGCGCCTTTCTCGCCGCGATCACGCCGGAGAGCGAGACGACGTGCCATTATCACTGGAATTTCGTGCGCCTCTTCCATCGCGATGATGAGGAACTCACGCGCAAGATTCAGTCGGCGCATGTCAGCAACGGCAAGGGCGTCTATGACGAGGACGTGGTCTTCCTCGAGGCGCAACAACGCGCGATCGGCCGCCATCCCCGCCAGCCCTTCTATAACCTTAACATCGATGCCGGCCCGATGTGGTGTCGCAGGCTGATCGAGAAGATGATCGCCGAGGAGTCGCCGCGGCCGACCCTGCAAGCGGCGGAGTGATTTGAGGCGCGGATGCCGCAGATACTCAACTGGAGCGATGCGCGCCTCGTCGGCATGCGGAACGTCGCGCCTGACGTGTGCGAATTCGAGATCGCGCCGGTCGGCGTGCCGTGGCGGGCGTTCCCGCCCGGCAGCCACATCAATATCGCCGTCCTGATCGATGATTTGCCCGATCACCGCTCCTATTCGCTCGTCGGCAGCGGCGAGGGCAGTTACAAGATCGCGGTGAAGCGCTCGGATAACAGCCGCGGCGGCTCGCGTTACATGTGGTCGCTCGAACAGGGTGCTCGGTTGAAAATCACCGAGCCGGGCAATCATTTCAGCCTCGTTTTCGGCAAGCCGGACTATCTCCTCGTCGCCGGCGGCATCGGCATCACGCCGATCATCTCGATGGCCGAGGCGCTGAAGCGCACCGCCCATAAGTACCGGCTGGCTTTCGCCAATCGCGAACGCGCCGGCGCGCCGTTTCGTGACGAGCTCGCCGCCGCGCATG
>JAFASC010000245.1 GCA_019244955.1 Methylobacteriaceae bacterium
CCTCCGGCAGCTTGATCGCGGAAATGTGCAGCGAATCGTTGAAATCGAGGCCGGTGAGGTCCGCGGTGATCGAGTTCGGGATGTTGTCGGCCGGCACCAGCATCTGCACGGTGTGGCGCACCACGTTAAGCGAGCCGCCGCGCTTCAGGCCCGGTGCCGCCTCCTGATTGATGAAGCGGACCGGCACATCGACGCGAATCCGGGTTCCGGGCTTCAGCCGCAGGAAGTCGACGTGCAGCGGCGTGTCCTTCACGACATCGAGCTGGTAGTCGCGCGGGATCGCCCGCTGCTTCTTTCCCTCGACCTCAATCTCGAAGATCGTCGTCAGAAATTTTCCCTGGTAAATCAGGTGATTGAGTGTCTTGTGATCGAGCGAGATCGGCTGTGGGGCCTCGCCCCCGCCATAAATTACACCCGGAATACGACCTTCACGGCGAACGCTGCGGGCGGCCCCCTTGCCGCTCCCGCTACGCACCGCGGCCGCGAGTTGCTTTGCCTCGGCCATTGCGATGTCCTTCTTGGGATTTGAGCGTCCTCGCCTCCAGGGGTGTCGGAAACGGACGCGCGCGGCTTATAGCGGACACGAAGCGGGTTTTGCAAATGTATCCAAAGGCGAGGCTTGACGCGCTGACTGACGGCATTTTTGCCGTCGCCATGACGTTGCTTGTGCTGGAGCTGCGGGTGCCGGAGCAGGAGCTCGTCGACAATGCTGCGCTCTGGCAGGCGCTGAAGGACCTCTGGCCGAAATTCTTTCCCTACCTGCTGAGCTTCCTCGTCCTTGGCAACAGCTGGCTGTCTAAGATTCGTGTTCGCATGGCGGCCGAGCATGTCACCCGCACCTATGCGGTCTTCTGGCTCGTCAATCTGCTGCTCGTCACCTGCGTGCCGTTCTCGACAATGCTCGTCGGGCGCTATGCCGATGTGCCGCTCGCGATCTGGGTCTATGTCGGCAATCTCGGACTGAACGGTCTCACCGCGCTCGCGATGGTCTTATCCATGCGGGACGCGCATGAAACCAGCGGCGAGCGGCGCCAAGGCGTCATCGTTCTGATGGTCTCTTGCGTTTTGGCCGCGGTGATTGCGCCGTTCGCCCCGCAACAGGCGCTCTGGGCTTTGCTGCTCAACGCATTGCCGGTCGTGGCTTACCGGAAAAGCCGCCGCAGCGCTTAATCGAATAGGCTCGACACGCTCTCTTCCTTGGCCGTCCGCGCGATCGCTTCGCCGATCAGCGGGCCGATCGACAGCGTGCGAATGTTTTTCGCAACGCGCACGGCTTCCGTCGGATGGATCGTATCGGTGACGACAAGCTCCTTCAGATGCGAGGCGGAGATGCGCGCCACCGCGCCGCCGGAGAGCACGCCGTGGGTGATATAGGCGCGCACCTCGGTCGCGCCTTCCTTCAGAAGCGCGTCGGCTGCATTGCAGAGCGTGCCGCCCGAATCGACGATGTCGTCGACGAGGATGCAGCTTCGTCCCGACACTTCGCCGATGATGTTCATGACTTCGGATTCGCCGGCGCGTTCGCGGCGCTTGTCGACGATCGCGAGCGACGCGTCGATGCGTTTTGCCAGAGCGCGGGCGCGCACGACGCCGCCGACGTCGGGCGACACCACAACGACGTTCTTCACGTCGAGGCGCTCCTTGATGTCGCGCACCATGACCGGTGCGGCGAAGAGGTTGTCGGTTGGGATGTCGAAAAAACCCTGGATTTGTCCGGCGTGGAGATCGACCGTCAGCACGCGGTCGGCGCCGGCACGGGTGATCAGGTTGGCGACGAGCTTGGCCGAGATAGGCGTCCGTGAACCGGATTTTCGATCCTGGCGGGCATAACCGAAATAGGGGATGACCGCGGTGATGCGCTTGGCCGAGGAGCGCCGCAGCGCATCGGCCATGATCAGAAGCTCCATCAGGTGGTCGTTCGCCGGGAACGACGTCGACTGGACGACGAAAGTGTCCTCGCCGCGTACGTTTTCCTGGATCTCGACGAAAATCTCCATGTCGGCGAAGCGCCGGACCTGGCAGTTGGTGAGGGGCAGGCCGAGATAGGCGGCGATCGCCTCGGTGAGGGCGCGGTTGGAGTTTCCCGCCAGGATTTTCATTCCAGCTCCGCAGCCAAGCTCGCCGCGGGGTCTTACCAGCGCTGTTGCGGCGCGGCAATATGACGGCGCTGCGACAGGGAAGGTGTGGCGCCGGCGCTACGCCGTGCTCGCGACTTCTTTGCCAAGGGCGGCCTGCGCTGCGGCAAGCCGCGCGATCGGCACCCGGAACGGCGAGCAGGAGACGTAGTCGAGCCCGACCCGATCGCAAAAACCGATCGAGGCGGGGTCGCCGCCATGCTCGCCGCAGATGCCGAGCTTGATGTCGGGCCGGGTGCGGCGGCCGCGCTCGACCCCGATCTCGACGAGCTCGCCCACCCCCTCCTGGTCGATCGTGATGAACGGATCGGCGGCGAGGATGTGCCTGGACGTGTAGGAACCGAGGAAGGAGGCAGCATCGTCGCGCGAAATCCCGAGCGCGGTCTGCGTGAGATCGTTGGTGCCGAAGGAAAAGAATTCGGCGGTCTCGGCGATCTCGGCGGCGCGCAAGCACGCGCGCGGCAGCTCGATCATCGTGCCGACTTGGAACGGTACATCGACACCGGTCTCCTTCTCGACCGCTTCATGCATCGCGTCGATGCGCGCCTTGATGAGATCAAATTCGGCGCGGGTGAAGACGAGCGGCACCATCACTTCCGCAATCACCGGCTTGTCGGTCTGTTTCGACGCCGCGACCGCCCCTTCGAAAATGGCGCGGGCCTGCATTTCGGCGACTTCGGGGAAGGCGATGGCGATGCGGCAGCCGCGGAAGCCGAGCATCGGATTGAATTCGTGCAGCTCCTGGGCGCGTCGCTTCAGTTTGTCCGCGTCCGCGCCCATGGCCTTGGCGACCTCGGCGATCTCGGCGTCGGTATGCGGCAGGAATTCGTGCAAGGGCGGATCGAGCAGGCGGATCGTGACCGGCAGGCCCGACATGATCTCGAAGAGATCGGCGAAGTCAGCGCGCTGGATCGGCAGCAGTTTCGCGAGCGCGGCGCGCCGGCCCTTCTCATCATCGGCGAGAATCATCTCGCGCACCGCGACGATGCGATCGCCTTCGAAGAACATGTGCTCGGTGCGGCAAAGGCCGATCCCCTCCGCGCCGAATTTACGCGCCACCCGCGCATCGTTCGGCGTGTCGGCATTGGCGCGCACGCCGAGGCGGCGCGCCTTGTCCGCCCATTCCATGATCGTTGCGAATTCGCCCGAGAGTTCCGGCTGCAGCATCGCGACCGCGCCTTCGATCACCTGGCCGGTCGAGCCGTCGATCGTGATGATCGTGCCTTTCTTGAACGTCTTGCCGGCAACGGACATCGTCTGCTTGGCATAGTCGACGCGGATGCTGCCGACACCTGAGACACAAGGTTTGCCCATGCCGCGCGCGACGACCGCGGCATGCGAGGTCATGCCGCCGCGCGTCGTCAAGATGCCTTCAGCAGCATGCATGCCGTGAATGTCTTCCGGGCTCGTCTCGACGCGCACGAGGATGATATTGCGGCCCGAGCTTTTCAGCGTTTCCGCCTCATCCGAATTAAACACGATCTCCCCTGAGGCCGCGCCAGGTGACGCGGGGAGGCCCGTCGCAAGCACATTGCGCTCGGCATTCGGGTCGATCGTCGGATGCAGCAATTGATCGAGCCCCTGAGGTTCGATCCGCAGAAGCGCCTCATCGCGCGTAATCAGCCCCTCGTTGGCCATCTCGACGGCGATCCGCAGGGCTGCTTTCGTGGTGCGCTTGCCGCTGCGGGTCTGCAGCATCCAGAGTTTGCCGCGCTCGACCGTAAACTCCATGTCCTGCATGTCGCGGTAATGGCGCTCGAGCTTCTGCGTCGTCTCCAGGAATTGCGCGAACACCTCAGGCATCACCGTCTCCATCGACGGCTTGTCGGATTCCGCCGCCTTGCGCGCCGCTTCG
Source organism: Methylobacteriaceae bacterium (assembly GCA_019244955.1). GTDB lineage: Bacteria > Pseudomonadota > Alphaproteobacteria > Rhizobiales > Beijerinckiaceae > JAFASC01. The sequence continues at coordinate 3,991 of JAFASC010000245.1, forward strand.
GTGATGTTCTGGGGGGTGCGGATGCCGGCGACGACGTCTTCACCCTGGGCATTCACGAGGAATTCGCCGTAAAGTTCTTTGTCGCCCGTCGATGGATTGCGGGTGAAGGCGACGCCCGTTGCCGACGTCTCGCCCATGTTGCCGAAGACCATCGCCTGCACGTTGACGGCCGTGCCCCAGCTCTCCGGAATGTTGTTGAGACGGCGATAGGTGATCGCGCGCTGATTCATCCACGAGCCGAAGACCGCGCCGATGGCGCCCCAGAGCTGTTCGCGCGGCTCCTGCGGAAAAGGCTTGCCGCTCTCGCGCTCGACGATCCCCTTATATTCGCCGATCACCTCCCGCCATTCCGCCGCGCTGAGATCGGTGTCGAGTTCGTGGCCCTTGTTGCCTTTGTGCAGCTCCAGCACTTCCTCGAAATTATGGTGCTCGATGCCGAGCACCACGTTCGAATACATCTGAATGAAACGGCGATAGGAATCGTAGGCGAAGCGTTCATCGTCGGCGCTTTTGGCAAGCGCCTTCACCGTGACGTCGTTGAGCCCGAGATTGAGCACGGTATCCATCATGCCCGGCATCGAGGCGCGCGCACCGGAGCGCACGGACACAAGCAGCGGGTTCTCGTTGTCGCCGAACGAGCGGCCGGTCAGCTTCCCGACTTGCGCGAGCGCCGCGTCGATCTCCCCGGCGAGCTCGTCCGGATATTTTTTGCCGTGCGCGTAAAAATAGGTGCAGACCTCGGTCGTGATGGTGAAGCCGGGTGGCACGGGCAGGCCGAGATTGGCCATCTCGGCGAGGTTGGCGCCCTTGCCGCCGAGGAGATTGCGCATCTCGCTTTTGCCTTCGGCGGTGCCGCCGCCGAAGCTGTAGACCCACTTTGCCATACCAACCCGTTCCATTGAGCGAAGAAGCCGCCGATCGCGGCGGCTTCTTAACGCACTCTGCTGGCGCTTTCCGAGAGGCGCTTTTGGCCGAAACGGCCGTCCTGATCAACGGCCGAGTTCGCGCCCGGTTCAGGCGTTCTTTAGCCGCATGCCGAAGGCGATCATGCTCGCGCCGTAGAAGAGCAGGTCGAGGCCGAGAATGATGCCGAGCACGAAGAACGAATTGCCCGGCCAGCCAAGGACGATGACGAGGCCGAAGAGCAGGGTCGCAATGCCGGCGAGGATCATCATCGATTTCGACCCCGGCGGCAGATGCGTTCCAAGCCAGATGCGCACCGCGCCGGTCGCGACGAGGGCCCAGCCGAGCATCAGCGTCAGCACCGCCGCGGCAAGCAGCGGCTGCGCCAGCGCAAAGGCCCCGGCGATGATGTAGAGCAGCCCAAGCAGGATGAACAGGAAGAAGCGGCCCCAGGTCTTGCTGCCGAAGCCCATGACGACCTCGGTGCCGCCGGTAATGATCATGAAGATCGCGATCGTTAGCACCGAGGCGATCGTCGCCGAGACGACGAGGACCAGGGCCGCGAGTCCGAGGATTGCGGCAAGGGCGCCGAAGCCGACAAACCAGCCCCAGCGATGGCGCAGGCGCTCGCTCATCCCGCCGAGCGAGGGGGAAGTCGGCGGCATGGTGCGATAGGAAGGGTCGTTCGGAAGCGTCATGGTTTCCCTCGTCGAGCTTCGGCGATTGACGAACCTAAGACCGCAGGTGGAGATCGGCAATGGCGTCCCGCATTCGCGCCGATGTCGCGCTGGTCGCGCGCGGCTTGTTCGAGAGTCGCGCCAAAGCACGCGCAGCTATCGAGGCCGGACTCGTCACGGCGGATGGGGTGCGCGTGGCGAAGCCCTCCGAGGCGCTGGCGCCGGATGCGCGCGTCGCCGCAACCGCGCCGCATCCCTGGGTATCGCGCGGCGGCGTCAAGCTGGCGCATGCTCTCGATGTTTTTGGATTCGCTCCGGCAGGCCGGCTTTGTCTCGATGTGGGCGCATCGACCGGCGGCTTCACGCAGGTTCTGCTGCTGCGTGGCGCGGCGCTCGTGATCGCGATCGATGTCGGGCAGGGACAATTGCATGCGAGTCTTGCGAACGATCCGCGGGTTCTATCCTTGGAGAAAACGGATGCGCGGATGCTCACGCGCGAAACGATCGAAACCGCTGCTCGGAAAGCCGACATGCGCGTCGATGCAAGGATGTTTATCGCGTGCGACGTGAGCTTCATCGGTTTGGAAAAGATCCTGCCGCCCGTTCTGGCGCTCGCGACCCCCGGGACTGAAACAGTCGCGTTGATCAAGCCGCAGTTCGAAGCAGGTGTCGGGCGACGCAAGCGCGGCGTCGTCAAAGATGCGGGTCAGCATCAGCAAATCTGCGATCACCTCTCGAAGCTGATCGAAGTGCTTGGTTGGAACGTGATCGGCATCGAGATGTCGCCAATTCTCGGGGGCGAGGGCAACCGCGAATTCCTGATCGGAGCGCGGCGCGGGTGAGCAAGGCGCGTGAGCTGACGATCGAGCGGCTTGGCACGCGCGGCGAAGGCGTCGCCCGGACGCCCAGCGGCAACGTCTTCATTCCATATGCAATTCCGGGCGACACCGTCTGCGCCGCGATCAGCGGGCAAACCGGCCGGTTGATCGACATCATCACGCGCTCGTCCGACCGCGAGGCGCCGTTCTGTCCGTATTACGGGACCTGCGGCGGTTGCGCGATCCAGGGCTATCGCGAAGGCGCCTACCGTCAATGGAAGCGCGGCCTCCTCGTCGACGCGATCGCGCATGCCGGCATTCAGGCCGAAATCGATCCGCTGATCGACGCACATGGCGAGGGTCGCCGGCGCGCGACCTTTCATGCGCGTGTCGAGGCAGGAAAAGCCCGCGTCGGTTTCATGCAGGCGCGCAGCCACCAGCTCGTCGCGATCGAGTTTTGTCCGCTTTTCGCGCCGTCGCTTGAGGGCGCGGTCACGGCGGCGCGCGGGCTTGCAGAAGAGCTCGCCCATTTAGGCAAGCCGCTCGACATTCTGGTGACCGCGACAGCGTCGGGACTCGATCTCGACATTCGCGGCACTGGAACACTCGGCGAGCGCGAGACGCACAAGCTGATCGCGGCGACCGAGCGCCTGGACCTGGCGCGACTCACCCAGCACGGACATTTGATCGTCGAACGCAGAGCGGCACAGCTGCAGATCGGCCGCGCATCGTGCATCTGCCGCCCGGCGCGTTCCTGCAGGCGACGGAAAAAGGTGAAACCACGCTCGCAACGCTGGTCATCGAAGCCGCCGCGAACTCGAAACGCATGGCCGATCTCTTCTGCGGCATCGGCACATTCGCCTTGCGCCTTGCCGAGCGCGCCGAAATTCTCGCGGTCGACGGCAATCAGCCGGCGCTCGATGCGCTTTCCAATGCCGCGCGTGCGACTGCAGGCCTGCGACCGATCACGACGGAGCGCCGCGATCTCATGCGGCGGCCACTCGCGCCCGAAGAGCTTGCTTCGTTCGAGGCGGTCGTCTTCGATCCGCCGCGCGCGGGGGCGGAGGCGCAGGCGCATGCGCTGGCAAAATGCGAGGTCCCGCTGATCATCTCCGTCTCGTGCAACGCGCAGACCTTCGCCCGCGACGCGGCTATCCTCGTTGGCGGCAGTTATCGGCTCGAAAGGATCACGCCGGTCGACCAGTTCCGCCAATCGCCGCATGTGGAGATCGTCGGAATCTTTCGGCGCAAAGCGACGAAAGGGCGCGCCCGGCGCTCGCTCCTGTCGGGCTGATCGCGCTTGACAGGAGCGCCATTTAACCTCGGATTGATCCCTGCGGCAGGGAGAAATGGCAATGAGCGAGTTCACGATCTACGGCGTGCCGGGCAGTCCTTATGTTCGCGCGGCGCTGCTCGGGCTTGAAGAGAAGGGCTGCGCGTGGCAGCTGCACGCCATGCCCTTCGGCGCCTTCAAGGCTCCGGAACATCTGCAACGCCATCCCTTCGGTCGCATTCCCGTCATGGATCACGGCGACTTCCGGCTTTACGAAGTGCAGGCGATTCTGCGCTATCTCGATCGCATCATCCCCGAGCCGAGCCTCACGCCGCGCGATCCGCGGGCCGAAGCGCGCATGAACCAGATTTGCGGCATCACCGATTGGTATTTCATGCCGCAGGTATCTGCGACGATAACGTTCCAGCGCATAGTTGCGCCGAAAATCGGCCGGCCGGTCGATGAAGCGCGAATTGCGGATGCAATTCCGCGGGCAGAGGTTTGCGTGACCGAGATCAGCCGGCTTATCGGCGATCAGCCCTTCATGGCGGGAGAGGCGTTGTCGATCGCCGACCTCTTGCTCGCGCCGCAGCTGACCATGTTTGCGGAAGTTCCCGAAGGCGCGGCGATGCTGCAGCCGCATGCGAACATCAGGTCATGGGTCGAGCGCATGAATGCGCGCCCGAGCATGAAGGCGACGACCTGGGAGAAGCTGCACGAGCTCGCGCGGGCGGCTTAGGACAACGCAACGCCGGATCCCTGATCAGATCAGCGGCTTGCCGCCGGTGACTGCGATCGTCGCGCCGGAAATGTAGCTCGCCTCGGAACTGGCGAGCAGGACATAGGCGACGGCCACTTCCTTCGGCTGGCCGGGGCGCTGCATCGGTACCTGCTTGCCGAAATTCTTCACCTTCTCCTGCGGCATGGTCGATGGGATGAGCGGCGTCCAGATCGGACCCGGCGCGACGCAATTCACGCGGATGCCCCTATCGGCGAGCAGCTGCGCTAGTCCGCCGGTGAAATTCTGGATCGCGCCTTTGGTGGTCGCGTATGCGAGGAGCTGCGGGCTCGGCGTATCGGCATTGATCGATGCCGTATTGATGATCGAGCTGCCTTGTTGCATATGCGGCACGGCAGCCTTCACCAGATAGAACATCGCGTAAATGTTGGTGCGGAACGTCACGTCCCATTCTTCGTCGCTGATTTCCTCGACGTCCTGAAAGCTCGCCTGATGCGCGGCATTGTTGACGAGGATGTCGACGCGTCCGAATTCCTTCACCGCCCTCTCGATGATCGCGCGGCAATGCTTAGAATCCTTGATGTCGCCCGGCATGAGGATCGCCTTGCGTCCGGCGTCTTCGACCACCTGCTTGGTTTTCTCCGCGTCCTCGTGCTCGTTGTAATAGCTGATCAGCACGTCGGCGCCTTCGCGCGCAAAGGCCAGCGCGACGGCGCGGCCGATGCCGCTGTCGCCGCCGGTGATCACCGCCTTTTTATCCTTCAGCTTGCCGCTGCCTTTGTACGAATCTTCACCATAGTCGGGCTTCGGGTCCATCGCCGCTTCGCTGCCGGGCATCGGTTGCTTCTGGTCCGGGAATGGCGGCTTCGGCTTGCTCATCGCCTTTCCTTCGCGGTCTGGCGCGCTAGCATATGGAGCTACAATCGCAATCGTCACGATCTACCTTAAGTGAAGAGCCGCGGCTCAGCTCACGACTGCGAGAGGTGCGCACAAAGGAGAGGCAGATGGCCGATACGGCAAACATCAGGGAACATATGGAAGTGTTGGGCTCGGACGGTCAGCACGTCGGCACCGTCGACAAGGTCGAGGGCCAGCGCATCAAATTGACGAGGAGCGATCCGGCGGCGCCGGGCGAGCATCGCTATATTCATTTCGACAGTGTCGCGTCCGTCGACACGCAAGTGCATCTCAACCGCACCGCCGCGCAGGCGAAGGACGAATGGGGTGTGGCGAAGGTTTAGTGCGTCATTGCGAGCGGAGCGGAGCAATCCAGGAGCAAACGGTTCAGCGATTGCAGCTTTTGCGCTGGATTGCTTCGTCGGCTTCGCCTCCTCGCAATGACGGGAGGCGTGGTTCAAGGCCGCATGGAGAAATGCACGGGGCCCGGTGTCCGCACCGGCTCGGCAATCCTTGCGAAATCACAGAGCAGCGGCCGCGTCTCGCGCGGATCGATGATCTCCTCGACCCAGAATTTTTCGGCCGTGCGGAACGGCGAGCGTAGTTTATTCAGGCGATCCTCGATCTCGCCGAGTTTCGCTTGGGGGTCATCCGCCGCATCGATGTCGGCGCGGTAGGCGGCCTCGATGCCGCCCTCGAGCGGCAGCGAGCCCCAGCTCGCTGAAAGCCACGCATAGCGCAGCGACAATCGTCCCGCCGGCTGATGCGCAGCGCCGGCGACGCCATAGGCGTTGCGGATGATCACTGTGCACCACGGCGTTTTCGTTTGATTGAGCGCCGCCATCGCGCGCACGCCGTGCCGGATGGTCGCGGACTTTTCCGCCTCAAGTCCGATCATGAAGCCGGGACAATCGGCGAGATAGACGACGGGAAAGTGGAAGGTTTCGGCGAGATCGACGAAGCGCACGATCTTCTGGCAGGCTTCCGCCGACCACGCGCCGCCATAATGGAAGGGATCGCTCGCGAGCAGCGCCACCGCGCGTCCATCGAAACGCGCAAAGCCGGTGATGATGGAGCGGCCGAACATCTGG
>JAFASC010000266.1 GCA_019244955.1 Methylobacteriaceae bacterium
GCTGGGGCCCGGGCGTCGTCGGCTCGGCAAGCATAGGCGCCGATCTCGAATCGCCGGGTGGCTACGCATTGCGCACCGGCGTTCCCGTCATTTCCAACCACCTCGAAAACGAAGAGCGCTTCAGGACGCCGGAATTGCTGCTCGAATACGGCATCTACCGCGCGATGAACGTGATCTTGCAAGGCGAGGGGGCCCCGTATGGCGTGCTCGAGGTGGACAGCCGCTCGGAAGGCGAATTTTCCGAGCAGGACATCACCTTTTTGCAAGGCGCCGCGAACCTGCTCGGCATGGCAATCGAGCGCCAGCGCATGGAGCGCGATTTGCGCGGCGCGCTCGACCGCCAGCAAATGCTCATGCGCGAAGTGAACCATCGTGTGAACAATAGCCTGCAGATCGTCGGCTCCATGCTGCATCTGCAAGGCAGGCGCAGCGAAAACACGGAAGTGCAGCATCAGCTTCAGCAGGCATCGAGCCGCGTCACCGCGATCGCGCGTGCGCATAACCGGCTCTATCGCACGGATGAATTCACCAAGCTTGATCTCGGTGCATATCTCAGCGACCTGTGTGCCGACTTCTGTGAGGCGACACCGGGCTGTGAGATATCCGTGTCTGCACCCGAACACATCGTGCTGTCGACCGATCGCGCGATCACCGTCGCGCTCCTCATCAACGAGCTCATCACCAACATCGCGAAATATGCTTACCCCGAGGGTAAGTGCCGGGCATGGGTGAATGTGTCTCGCGAGGGAAGCATAATCACGCTGTCCGTACGCGATGAAGGCATCGGCCTGCCCCCAGGTATCGATGAGACGACAAGCACTGGGCTCGGCATGCGGCTCATGGCCGCGTTCGCCCGGCAGCTCAACGGCACTGTCGACGTGAAGCGGCACGAGACGGGCACCGAATTTGTGATTTCGTTCGGCTTTGAGGCTGGAGCGCCCGCGGGAATCAAGTGAGGCCGCTGCGCCAGCGGTAGGATGGTGCTTCTTTTACGCCCACTCGCCCCAGCGCCCGTCGTCAAAGATGCGCCAGGCGCGCAGGCCCGATTTGGCAACGACGATGCGGCCGCTTTTTGCCATCGAGACGAGATGCTTGAAGACGAGGGGATTGCGCCAGGCGAACGGTTTCTCGATCTCGCAGACCGCGTGATATTCGTCGGAATCGGCATCATCCATGAGCAGCGTGCCGACTTTGTCCGGACGCATGGTGGCGGGCAGATTGCGGTCGTAGAGCCACTGACATTCGTAGTCCTGGCAAACCGCCGGCCGGCTCACATAAATGCTGCAGCCGCCCCCCGCGATGCAATTGCTGCAAAGCGGTCCAGCCGGCTTTTTCAGCTCTTCAATGTAGAGGACCTTGCAGCAATGGGTGCAGGGGCCGCAGCTTTTTCCAGGAATTTTCAGCATGTGGACGGTGATACGGTCTCAAACGAGAATCGCCGCCAGTGTGAAAGAATCGCCTCCGCGGCGCAATCGGGCGCAGCTTGCAAGTCCACCAAAAAGAAGGACCCGCCTGAACGGCGGGCCCCCTAACGCAGCGAGCTGCCTCAGCCCTGGATGATATAGACGATCTCTCGGGTCGATGGCTCGATGATGATGATCTCGTCGTTGTAGACGACGTAATCGTAGCCGCGGTACTCAGGTACGATCGTGACGATGTCCGGCGGCAGCGGCCGGATGACGACATCACGCGGCAGCACAGTGCCGATCGAGACGTGAACGTTGAGGCTGCTCACCCGGTTGACGTTGCCGCTGCGGAGCAAGGTCGAACGGATCTGCGTCCGCTGCTCGGTACTGATGTTGGCTGCGCGTCCGCTGCCGCCGCCGCGCGCGCCCGCCGCAGCTCCTGCGCGCTCACCGCCGCGCTCCCCACTACGCTCGCCGCTGCGCTCACCACTACGTTCGCCGGCGCGCTCGCCACTGCGCTCGCTTGCCCCGGTTCCGCTACGGTTGGGCTGCGCCTGACCCGTCGGAGCGGCTTTCTCGCCCGCGCCTGTACGACCAGGCGCGGTGCCTTGGCCGGTCTGACCGGGTTGAGCCGAGGAGGGCCGCTCGCCAGCGCCGCGTTCGGTTGCGCCGCGTTCACTTGTTCCACGCTCGCCAGCACCTGTTGTGCTGCCGCGCTCACCAGCTCCGGTTGCAGCACCGCCCGGTCGAGACTCGGTTGCGGCGCCGCCACCTGCTCCGCCGCGTGCGCCCGCACCGCCGCCTCCGCTCGGGGCTCCGCCCGTTCCAGCGCCGGCACCGCCGCCAGCGCCGGGACCACCAGCGCCACCACCACCACCGCCGGCACCTTGCGCGAGCGCGAAGGATATGCCGGCGAGCAAGGCAATCGTTGCGGTGCCGGCGAAGAGATGTTTCCTCATTTGTTTATCTCCAGGAGTGAACCTCTGATGCGCACAGGAACTTGAGCTAGCGTCTTCGGTTCCGCATGGCGCCCGCCCCGCAGACGTGCTCGCTTGAGCTTGACGAGTCGGCGCACCGGTGCGAGTGCGGGCGCAAAATGGGGAGGGCGCGACATGAGCATGGCTCTTGTCTTTCCGGGGCAGGGTTCGCAGGCGGTCGGCATGGGCAAGGCGCTCGCAGGTGATTTCGAAATGGCTCGGGCCGTGTTTGAGGAAATCGATGCGGCGCTTGGCCAGAAGCTCTCGCGGTTGATGTTCGAAGGGCCGGAATCGGAGCTTACGCTGACGGCCAACGCGCAGCCCGCGCTGATGGCCGTGAGCCTCGCCGCTTTGCGTGTTCTTGAATCGGAGGCCGGGTTCAACGTGGCGCGCGACGCCAGTTTCGCCGCGGGCCATTCGCTGGGCGAGTATTCGGCCCTGGCGGCCACGGGCGCACTGACGATTGCCGACACTGCGCGCCTGCTGCGGCTGCGCGGCGAAGCAATGCAGAAGGCGGTACCAGTCGGAATGGGCGCGATGGCAGCGCTACTCGGTCTTGATTACGAGACCGGCGTCTCGGTCGCGCAGGAAGCCTGCGCAGCCAGCGGTGATCACGAGATCTGCGCGATCGCCAATGATAATGGCGGCGGCCAAGTGGTGGCCTCGGGCACGAAGAAAGCCGTCGACCAGGCGATCGAAATCGCCAAAGGGAAGGGTGCGCGTCGTGCGATGCTATTGTCGGTCTCGGCCCCGTTCCATTGTGCTCTGATGCAGCCTGCTGCAACAGCGATGGCAGAAGCGCTGGCCGACGTGCGGGTCGCCGCGCCAAAAATCCCGGTCATCGCCAACGTGACGGCGCGTCCGGTGAGCAATCCGGATGAGATACGCCGCTCCCTCGTCGCGCAGGTGACGGGAACGGTGCGCTGGCGAGAGTCGGTCGCCTTCATGAGCAGTGCAGGTGTTGACCGGTTCCTTGAGCTCGGCGCCGGCAAGGTGCTGACGGGCTTGCTAAAACGAATCGCGCAAGGGGCGGTCGGAATCGCAATCGGCACGCCCGCCGATATTGCCTCTTATACGGCGCGCGCCGCCTGACTCTTACGAGACATCTTGAATGTTCGATCTCGAGGGAAAGAAGGCGCTCGTCACCGGAGCGAGCGGCGGCATCGGTGGCGCGATTGCGACGGCGTTGCACCGTCAGGGCGCAGTGGTCGCAATCTCGGGAACGCGTCGCCAGGCGCTCGATCAGCGCGCCGGCGAGCTCGGCGAGCGGGTCCATGTTCTGCCCTGTAATCTTTCCGACAAGCAGGAGGTTGAGGCGCTTATTCCGGCCGCAGAGGCAGCGCTCGGCGGCCTGGACATTCTCGTCAACAATGCCGGCATTACTCGCGACGGGCTGTTTTTGCGTCTGCGGGACGAGGATTGGGATGAAGTGATCGCGGTCAACCTTACCTCCGCGTTCCGACTCTGCCGCGCCGCCGTCAAAGGGATGATGCGCCGCCGTTACGGCCGGATCATCAACATCACTTCGATTGTTGGGGTGACCGGCAATCCGGGGCAGGGGAATTACACCGCCGCCAAGGCCGGGATGATCGGCATGACGAAGTCGCTTGCCGCGGAAGTGGCGGCGCGCACGGTCACGGTGAACTGCGTCGCACCCGGCTTCATTTCGAGCCCTATGACGGATGCATTGAACGAGAAACAACGGGACACCATTCTAGCAAATGTGCCCGCCGGGCGGCTTGGCAGTGGCGACGATGTTGCGGCGGCCGTCGTCTTTCTCGCTAGCGCGGAAGCGGCTTACATCACCGGTCAGACGCTCCATGTGAACGGCGGGATGGCAATGATTTGAGTGACTTGACGAAGGTCCCGGAAGCTTTGGCGCAGCTGGGCCACGCCTCTCGCAATCGTGACAAAGATGTGTTACCACCCCGCCGGAAGTTGCCGAGACGTACCGCTCGATTGTTCGTGCAGGATTCGTCGGGGCGAGGCTCAGGGGCCCGGTTTCCGGAAATCTCAAGCGAACGAGGGTATGAACAGATGAGCGATGTTGCCGAGCGCGT
>JAFASC010000327.1 GCA_019244955.1 Methylobacteriaceae bacterium
TCGGCGTCGATGAGGTCGGCAACATGTTCGCGACACGCGCCGGCCGGCTCGATCTGCCGCCGATCTGCATCGGTTCGCATCTGGATACGCAGCCGACCGGCGGTAAGTTCGACGGCGTGCTCGGCGTGCTCGGCGGCCTCGAAGTCATGCGGACCCTGCACGCGAGCGACTACCAAACCAACGCGCCGATCATGCTCGTCAACTGGACTAACGAGGAAGGCTCGCGCTTCTCGCCTGCCATGCTCGCGTCCGGGGTCTTCGCCGGCGTGTTCACAAGCGAATACGCGTTCACGCGGGAGGATCGCGAAGGCTATAGATTCGGCGAGGAACTTGAGCGCATCGGCTATCGCGGCGAAGAGACGGCGGGCGCACGCAAGATCGGCGCGATGTTCGAACTGCATATCGAGCAGGGGCCGATCCTGGAAGCGGAAGGCAAGATGATCGGCGTCGTCACCGGCGTACAGGGTATCCGCTGGTTTGAGGTAACGGTCGCCGGACAGGACGCGCATACCGGCGCGACGCCGATGCGTCTGCGCAAGAATGCCCTGCTCGGCGCGGCGCGCATGGTCGATGCAGTCGACGCGATCGCATTGGCGCACGCGCCTGACGCGGTCGGCACGGTCGGCCTCATCGAGAACCGCCCGAATTCGCGCAACGTGGTACCGGGCGAGGTCTTCTTCTGCGTCGATTTCCGCCATCCCGAAGATGCCGTTCTCGATCGAATGGAGGAGGAGTTCCGCGCCGCATTGGCGCGCGTGCTGGACCCGTTGCAACTGACTTTCGACGAAAAGCGCATCTGGCATTCGCCCGCGGTCAAATTCGCGCCGGAGCTGATCGAATGCGTGGAAGCCGGCGCACGCAAATCCGGCTACGGCTCGCGCAAGATGGTCTCAGGGGCGGGACACGATGCTGCCTACATCGCGCGAGTCGCTCCGACGACGATGATCTTCGTGCCGTGCGCCGGCGGTCTCAGTCACAACGAATTGGAGTCGACAAGCTTCGACGAATGCGGCGCCGGCGCGCAGGTGCTGCTCGAGGCAGTGCTGGAATACGACAAGAGATTTGCGGGCTAGCCTTCTAAGCAATGCCGGTGCGGCGTGCGGCTCACGCCACGCGCTCGCCGCGACCAGATCGCAGCTTCACGGCCGCAAAATGATTTTTGCCGCCGCGGAGCGGCCATGATCGAGATCGTCGAAGGCCATCGCACCTTCGGCAAGGGGACGCTCTTCAAACCAGTCGAGCGACCCGAGCTGGCCCGATGCCAACGCGGCAACCGTCTCGCGGAAATCCACCATCGAGTACGTGTATGTGCCGATGAAGGTCACCTCCTGCAGGGTGAGGCGGCGAATATCCAACCCGCCCTCGCCGCCGTGAAGCCCAGTATGCACGATCACGCCGCCTGGGCGTACGAGGCGCGATGCAGACGCGCGCGTTGCGTTTGAGCCGACCGCATCGATGACGAGATCGGCGCTTTCCGGCGCGCTGTTGTGAGCGCCAGGCACATATACCCTGAAAGAGCCAGCAGCAGCGAGCGTGGCGTGACGCGCGATGTTCGTTTCGAAGATGTCGATCGAGGTTGCGCCAAACATTTCGAGGCACAGAGCCGCAGCAAGTCCGATCGCACCGCCGCCGATAACAACGCATTTTGCCCGCGGCAGCGGCCGGTGCAGCGCACGTAGCACAAGCTTGATGGCGTGATAGGCGACCGCCACGGGCTCGGCGAGCGCGGCTTTCGCGACCGGCATGCCCGGCGGGATCGTCACCACGTTGCGCTCGGGTATCCTGACGAGCTCCGCAAAAGCGCCGTCCCGCGGCGGCATCGAAATGATCTGCCGCTCGGCGCAGATATTGGAACGGCCGGAGAGACAATCGTCGCATTCGCCGCAGCTGACCAGCGGATTGATAGTCACGCATTCGCCCTTCCGAGGGCCCGCGACTATCTGCCCGGCCGCCTCATGGCCGAGGATGAGAGGAGCCGGCCGGCGATCGTCATGACCGTGCCAGGCGTGCATGTCGGAGCCGCAAATGCCAACCGCTCGCACCGCGACAAGCACTTCATCGCGCTTCGGCACCGGATCGGTCATATCGCGGAATTCGAGCACCCCGGGCCGCGTGTAGACGAGCGCCTTCATCTCAAGCTACGCCTCGACCGGTTTGCCCATGTCGACATTGTGACCGGGAAAATATTTGCGCAGCCGTTCATCGGCGGTTCGCGCGTGCGCTTCCATGCCCTCCAAACGCGAAATGCGCGCGCTGACCTGTGCAATCGTCTTGCAGGCATTTCGGTCCATGCGTTGCCAGGTCAGCGGCCGAAGGAATTTGTGGACGGAAAGCCCTGCGGAATATCGCGCCGCAAACTTTGTCGGCAGGATGTGGTTCGGTCCGGAGGCTTTGTCCCCGAAGGCAACCGTCGTCTCTTCGCCAAGAAAAAGCGACCCGTAATTCGATAAGCGGGCGAGCCACCAATCGAGATCGTCAGCTTGCACTTCGAGATGTTCGGGCGCGTACCGGTCCGACGTTTCCGCCGCTTCCTCGCGCGTTTCGCAGAGGACGACTTCGCCGTAATCGCGCCATGCCGCTGAAGCCGCATCACGGGCCGCGTGCGGAAGCTTCGCGATCAGATCCGGGACGCGGCGCATCACCTCATCGGCGATGCGGCGCGACGTCGTGATCAGCCATGCCGGGCTTTCCGGGCCGTGCTCGGCTTGCCCGACGAGATCGCAAGCGACAATCCCGGCGTCGGCGCTCTCGTCGGCAATGATGGCGATCTCCGATGGTCCGGCAAACACATCGATGCCGACCGCGCCGAACAGCATGCGCTTCGCCTCGGCGACGAATTTATTGCCAGGGCCAACGATGATGTCGGCCGGTTTACCTGTAAACAACCCGTAGGCCATCGCGGCGATCGCCTGCACGCCACCGAGCGTCATAATGATATCCACGCCCGCCTGCTGCATCGCATAAAGAACATGTTCGTGGATGCCTTCGGGTTGAAAAGGCGTGGAACAGGCGATGACGGTCGGAACGCCCGCTGCCTTCGCGGTCGCTATCGACATATAGGCCGAGGCGATATGCGCGTAGCGGCCGGTCGGGACGTAGCAGCCTGCGACGTTTACTGGAACAAGCTTCTGCCCGGCCTGCATGCCGGGCAGCATTTCCACCGCAAAATCCCGCACTGAGGCGCGTTGCGCCTGCGCGAACCGGCGAACCTGCTTCGTCGCAAATTCGATGTCGCTCTTCACGTCCGCCGGGATCTCGCGCGTGCGGCGTTCGATCTCTTCCTGGCTGAGGATGATGTCGCCGGTCCAGTTGTCGAGGCTTCGGGCGTAGTCGCGCACGGCCTGCTCGCCGCCTTGGCGGATGGCGGCGAGCATTTCCGCCGCGACTTTCTGCGCGCCGGCGGCTTCCGTTTCGGGATTCTTACCGGCGCGCTTCAGATATTCGACCGCCATTCGGAAATGCCTCAGCCTCAGTCCGCCTTGGTCGCGAAGGCTTTCAGCTTCGGATCGGACGCGACGCGCTTCATCGGCGCATCGTCGATGTACGAAGCCGCTGCCGGGACCTGCGGGATCGTGCGGTTACCCTTCATGAACTCGGCGATATTGGTGAACCAGGAATCGACCTCGGACGCGCCCTTGCTGCGGTCCATGATTGCGACTTGTTGATCGAGCAGGAAGATGGGCCGCGTGGAGAATTCGGTCTCCGCCGCTTGGTCCGAGATTTCGACGCCGCCTTGCGCGTAAAACGTCTTCATCATCGCGACCGCTTCCTTGTGATGCGCTTTGATCCAGGTCCAGGCACGAAGATAGACCGCGAGGAATTTGGCGACGGCCTCCGGGTTTTCCTTGACGTAATCGGCGCGTGCGATGAGCGCCCCTGGCACGATCGCGCCGGTGTCGGCGCCAGAGCAGAGGTATTTGGCTCCATCCTTCTCCTCCAACGTATAGGTGTTTGGAGCCCACACGCCGGCGATGTCGCCGTTACCGGAGGTTATGGCGGAGATGATCTGCGCCTGACCCAGGTTCACGAACTGCACATCGCTTTTGCTCAAACCCCACTTCTTCAGACAGCCCTGCGCGGCATAATCGGCCGTCGAGTTGGTGGTGATCAGGATTTTGTCGCCCTTCATCTTGGCGGGATCCTTGGACAATTCGGCGTACTTGCCGGCACGCACGTAGAGGGCGTTGGCCTTGGACTCGTCGTTGGTGATGCCGATCGTGACGAGGCCGAAGCGCGCGGCGCCGAGGACGGCGGGAACCGAACCTGCGCCGCCGACGTCCCAGGATTTAGCCTGCGCCGCCGCGACCTGCGGAGCCCCGGCGGGGAAGGTCGAGAAATTCGGTTTCAATCCGAGTTCTTCCCACCATTTTTTCTCGGTGGCGACATAGAAGGGCAGCGCCCAATAAAGCGCGGGCTGATAGCTGATGCCGATCGCCGTTTGCGCGGTGGCGGGCCGCTGGCCGCCCCCGGCAAAAGCACCAACGAGAAGCAGCCCGAGTACGATTTTCTTCATCATTTTCCTCCCTTTGATTGCCTCGACGCGCGCGTGCAGAAGGCCTTTCGCATGCGATCACGTCGTCTCCTTAGTCTTTTCCTCGCGGAGGCTTCTCCATATTGCCGTGCGCAGATGGACGAAGCTTTCGAGATCCATCACGTCCTCGATGCGTGTACGATTATCCCAGCGCTCGGCTTCACGAACCGAACGGATATCCATGATCTCCTTGATGCGTCCGGGCCGCCGCGTCATGATCGCCACGCGATCGGCGAGGTAGACCGCCTCTTCAACGCCATGCGTGATGAAGAGGACCGTGCGCGGATTGACGCGTGCGAGACGCACGAGCTCTTCCTGCATGAGGACGCGCGTCTGTGCATCGAGCGCCCCGAACGGCTCGTCCATGAGCAGCACCGCCGGGTCTAGCACGTAGGCGCGCGCGATCGCCACACGCTGCTGCATGCCACCGGACAATTGATGCGGAAACGAGCGTTCATATCCCTCAAGGTTCATGACTTTGAGAACCGCCGCGATCCTATCCCGGCGTTCCGATGCCGGCACGCGTTTATTTCGCAGGCCGAAATCGACGTTGTCGTAAACCGATTTCCAGGGAAAGAGCGCAAATTGCTGGAACACGACGGCGCGGTCTGGGCCGGGTCCTGCGACCTTGCGCTCGCCGACGCGGACCTCGCCACTTGAGGGAAAGTCCAGGCCGGCCGCCATGCGCAGGCAGGTCGTCTTACCGCAGCCGGACGGTCCGACGATCGCGACAAACTCCTTGTCGCGCACGTGCAGATTGATCTCCTCGATGGCAGTCACGGAATCGAATATGCGACCGACCTTGTCGAAGGTGATCGTGCTCACGCCAGACCCCGCCGACGTTGCGTCGCAGTTTGGATCTCGCGCAGCACGAGGTCGACGAGGTAGCCGACGATCCCGATGGCCACCATGCCGGAAAGAACGGTTGTGGTGGAAACCGCGCTCTGTCCCTGCACCATCATGTAGCCGACGCCACTCGACGCGACGATCAACTCCGCGCCGACAAGCGATTGCCAGCCGAGGCCGGCGCCGACGCGCAGACCCGCGACAATCGACGGAACGGACGCGGGCAGGAGGACTTCGACGATGATGCGCAGATTGCCGGCCCCCAAGGTGCGCGCGGCTTCGAGGAATTTCTTGTCGACGAAGCGCGCGCCGCGATAGGCATTGATTAAGCAGGGCGGGAAGGCGCCGGCGAAGATCACCATGACCGGGCCGCCGATTCCGGTGCCGAACCAGAGCGCGGCGAAAGGCACCCAGGCAATCGGCGCGACGAAGCGCAAGGCATCGAAGATCGGCGTCACGATATCGTCGAGCAGCCTGTACCAGCCCATAAGCAACCCGAGCGGCACGCCGACGCAAGCTCCGAGCAGGAAGCCAAGCCCGTAGCGCCCGAGACTCGAGAGGACATGCACGGGCAGGCTCGCACCGGCGAAAGGGTGAGCCAGGAGGAAAATGCCGCGCATCGCCACGGCAGCGGGCGAAGGAAGAAAGCGCGGTGAGACGAAACCGAACCCCGACAATGCAGCCCAAAGGCCGAAAAACGTGGCGAGACCGGCGGCCCCGAGCACCCAAATTTCCGCACGGGAAGGACGACCGTCCGGGCGAGGCGTCATCTCAGCTTCTCGCCGCAATCCAGGGCATGGCGCGGCTCTCGACGATTTCCAACAGTCGTGTCGTGCCCCAGCCGAGCACTGCGACCGATGCCATGGCGACGAGGATCATCGCGGGATAGATGTCCTGCTGCGCGACGTTGAGCACGCGGCCAAGACCGGCAAGCGCACCGACGAGTTCGGCGGCGACGAGCGTCGTCCACGCCGCCTGCAGCGATAGCCGCAGGCCGGTGAAGATCATCGGCATCGCACCCGGCACGAGCACCTCACGGATATGGGCGAAGCCGCGCACCCCGAGCGTGCGCGACGCCTCGATGAGGTGCGGCTCGATCGTGCGCACGCCGGTATGCGAGTTGATGACGGAGGGCACGAAAGCCGCGAAGAAGATGACCATGATCTTTGCGGCGTCGCCCAGTCCGAGCCACAGGATCGCGAGTGGAATCCAGGCGAGCGGCGGGATCGGCCGAACGATGGAGAATACGGGCGTTATGAACGCATCCAACCGCCGGTAGGCACCCATCAATGTGCCGAGCGGCATACCTATCGCGACCGCGACGGCAAATCCCATGAGCACCAAGCGAAGGCTGTGCAGGGCATGCTGCAGCAGCGTCGCGTCGGCATAGCCGACGACGATCTGCCGCGCCGCCGCCCACACGTCCGGCGGAGAAGGAAACCGGCCGGGGCTGACGAGACTCGTGACAACGGTGGTGATCGTCCAAATTGCGAGAAGCGCAAGCGCGGTACAACAGCCGACGAGAACGCGGCGGCGACTTCTGCGCACCCGGCTACCTTCCTGACTGTTGGGAACACCGCATTGGAGCCAAGCAGGGGCGAATACAAGTGTCAATCACTCGCGAAGGCGCTTCCGTTAGA
>JAFASC010000154.1 GCA_019244955.1 Methylobacteriaceae bacterium
GCTACGACGGTACCCGCATTAGGCTCCAGCAATCAAAGACGGGCATGCGTGTGGTCGTTCCCGTCGGCGCACCACTCAAAGCCGCACTCGAAGCCCTCAGTACGCATGCCGGTCGCATCCTTCTAAACTCGCGCGGCGAGCCATGGAACGAGCACGGTTTCCGCTCGTCTTTCAACAAAGCGCGCAAGCGGGCTGGCATCGAGGGTGTTACTTTCAATGACCTGCGCGGCACTGCCGTAACCCGGTTGGCGTTGGCCGGCTGCACCGAGGCCGAGATCGCGACGATCACCGGACATACAACCCGCGATGTAAGAAGCATTCTCGATGCACATTATCTGCATCGTGATCCGGTTCTTGGCGAAAACGCCATTAAGAAGCTCGAAGCGGGAACAAAAATATCCAAATGAGCACCCAAATGTGCTCGTTTGTTCTAGTGCTGAAGGAGAGAAAGCGTAGATAATTCAACTGGCTGGGGGACCTGGATTCGAACCAAGATTAACGGAGTCAGAGTCCGCTGTTCTACCGTTGAACTATCCCCCAAGCGAAATGTACTTGACTCCGCTCAGGTTTTGCCGTGGCGCCGCGACCGACGAGAGGCGCGCTTTTAGCCCCTCCCGCGGAAAGCTGTCAACGCCACCCGCTCCCCGTCACAGAATTGGGAACCAGTAGACCAAGTAGTAGATCGGCAGCCAGGCACCGACGACGAAATACCAGTAGAAGGCGTTGTCGCTGACATCGGCGAAGCGCTTGGCGCGACCGTGCTTGGTGAACATCAGCGCGGTCAGCACGACGGAATCGCCGACGTCGGTGATGAGATGCGTCGCGTGCAGGCCGAGCAGGAGCCAGATGATAGAGCCGTAGGCGTTCGAGTCCCAGCGCGGGATCAGCATGTAGAATTCGACGAAGCGGATGGCGATGGCGACGAAACCGATTGCGGTCATCAGCACCAGCAGCCAGCGCACGCGGGGCAGGTTTTCTTGGTGCGCGGCGCGGTCGACCATCACGTTGGGAATGAGGCTGGCGAGGAGCAGGACCGTCAGCGCCGTTCCCGGCCAATGCATCGGCGGCGCAAAGCCGAGCGGCCAATGCGGATTGTTGAACGCGAGGAAGAGATACATGCCGATCGCGAGCACAAAGCCAGTACCCTCGATCGCGCAAAAGCCGAGCGTGCCCCACCATGTCGAGGCACTGGTGCCGAAGCCGTAAGTCGGCAAGCTCGAGACGTTGGCGACGACGCGCGTCTTCATTCCAAATCTTCCTGGATCGTTTTCGGCCAGAACCAGCCGATCAGGGTCACGCCGACGAGGGCGCCGCCCCACACCACCGCCCAGGGCGAGAAGATCGATGCGATAAAGGCGACCGTCGTCGCTATTGCCGCAATGAGCGGCCAGATGGAGGAATCCGGCGAGGCCTCGCGTATTTCAGGCCGCGCATCGGTGAGGCTCGTGACCAGGATTTCGCGCTTGTTGACGCTGATGCCCGAGACGATCGGCAGGCTTTCGCGCTCGGCCCAGAGCGGCGTCGCGTGCGTAACGACCGGGATCTGATCGAAATTGTGCGGCAGCGGCGGCGACTCGGCCAGCCATTCGAGGGTGCCCGCGCCCCACGGGTTTGGGCCGGCGAGCGCACCTGTACGCGCACTGCGCCACATATTGAAAAAGAATAGCGCGAAACTCGCCGCGAGGATGAGCGCGCCGATGCTGGAGGTGAGATTCAACCCCTCCCAGCCGACGTCGTGCTGGTAAGTGTAAACGCGCCTCGGCATGCCCAGCATGCCGAGGATGTGCATCGGGAAGAATGCGACGTTGAAGCCGATGAAAGCGAGCCAGAAGTTCCATGTGCCCAAGCGCTCGCTCATCATTCGGCCGGTAATTTTCGGGAACCAGTAATAGGTCGCCCCGATCAGCGGGAACACGGCGCCGCCGATCAGCACGTAATGGAAATGCGCGACGACGAAGAACGTGTCGTGCACCTGCAGATCGATCGGGATCGAGGCAACCATGACGCCGGTCATGCCGCCGAGCACGAAGATGAAGAAAAAGCCGAAGATGAAAAGCAGCGGCGTGCGGATCACCGGCGTGCCAGTGAACAGCGTCGTCAGCCAGCAGAAAATCTGCAACCCGCTCGGGATGGCGATCGTCATGCTCATGATGGTGAAGAAGCTCGCGCCGAGCTCCGGCAGGCCGGTCGCGAACATGTGATGCACCCAAAGCCCGAAGGCGAGCATGCCGGTTGCGACGAGCGAGATGATCATCGCGATATGGCCAAAGACCGGCCGGCGGGCGAACGTCTCGACGATTGCCGAGACCATGCCGGTGCCGGGAATGAAGATGATGTAGACTTCCGGGTGACCGAAGAACCAGAACAGATGCTGGAATAAAAGCGCGCTGCCGCCTTCGGACGGATTGAAGAAATGCGTGCCGACGAGTCGATCGAGGATGAGACTCGTCGACGCGATCATCACCGCTGGCATGGCGAAGATAATCATGAACGCGGTGACCAGCATCGCCCAGACGAAAAGTGGCATTTCGGTGAGCTTCATACCCGGCGCGCGATGCTTGAACACGGTGACGATTGTCTGCACCGCCGCGGCCATCGAGGCCACCTCGGTAAAGGTGATCATCTGTGCCCACACGTCGGGGCGTTTGCCGATGCCGTATTGCGGGCCCGACAGCGGCACATACGCAAACCAGCCGACGTCCGGGCCGATGTCGAGAAGGAACGAGACCCACAAAAAGATACCACCGGCGAGGAACATCCAATAACTGTAGGCACCGAGCCGCCCGAACGCGATGTTGCGATTCCCGACCATCAGCGGCACGAGATAGAGTGAGAAGGCCTGCATGACCGGGACGGCGAACAGAAACATCATGTTCGAGCCGTGCGTCGTAAAAATCTGATTGTAGAGGTCCGGCCCGACAACATGCGCTTCCGGCCGCGCCAGCTGCAAGCGAATGCTCGCCGCAAGCAGACCGCCGAGCGCCAGAAAAACGAAGGCCGTCGCGATGTAGCGCCGGCCGATCTCCTTGTGATCCACGGTCGACAGCCAGCCGACAATGCCGGGGCGCCGCCCCCAGGTATAAGCCAGCCGTTCGCGCAATTCCGCGTCGTCGAGACCGGTATCGCGCTGGTTCGCAGGGCGGGGCATTGCAGCAGCGCGCGGCATTATTTCAATCCGATAAGATAAGCGGTGACGGCGTTGAGCTCATCGCCCTGCAGCTGCACCGGCGGCATGTTCACGCCGGGCTTGACGCTGTGCGGATCGGCGATCCAAGCGGCGAGAGTTCCGGGTGTCAGCGGCAATACATCGGCACCGATATAGGCCCGGCTGCCGAGATGCGTGAGATCAGGGCCAACCGTTCCGCCGGCGGGCGTGCCGCGAATTGTATGGCAGAGCGCGCAGGGCTTGCTGGCGAATACCTGCGCCCCGGTGGCCCGATCGCTCTCCTGCGGCTGCTCGGCCGCGGCGCGCTGAGCCGCCTGCCATTTCTCGAATGCGTCAGGTTCCTCGGCAACCACCAGCAATCCCATATGTGCATGCTGGAGGCCGCAGAACTCCGCGCATTGTCCGCGATAGAGTCCAGGCCGTCGCGCAAGGAGTTCGATCGAATTGTTGTGACCGGGAATGAGGTCTTGCTTGCCGGCGAGGCTCGGCACCCAAAAGCTGTGGATCACATCGTTGCTTTCGAGCGACAAGCGGATCGGCGTGCCGACCGGGATGTGTATCTCGTTCGCGGTGGTGAACATCTGGCTTGGTGTCGCGCCGTCATAGCGCACCTCCCACCACCATTGATGCCCGATCAGACGAATGCCGGCAGTTGCAGCTCGCCCGGCAAAGAGTGGCCGCTGCGCGATGAAGCTCAACACCGTCAAGATCGCCACGGTGAGCGCGGTGGCGGCGAGTAACGAACCGACGACACGGCTGTTGCGCCGGTGACCGGCATCTTCGAGCGTCGCATCGTGCAGGGAGACTGGTGGATTCTGCCGGCGCCTGATCACGATTGCCACGGCGACCATCACCGCGAGCCAGACCAATCCGAGCACGATGGTGAAGAGGAGGGTCAGCGACCAAATTCGCGCGGCTTCCGCCCCGGCTTGGTTTGCCGCCGACTGCCAATCGCGGCAGCCCGCCAATGCTCCGGATATCAGGACCAACCAGAGCATGCGCCGGATCATGCCTTAGTCCTTCTTTGGCGTGGGGCCGCCATGCTCTTCGAAGTCCGAGCCTCGCCGGCTTTCGCTCGGCAGGTTGGACATCGAATCGTTGCGCGACGGCGCCGCCGCGCTCGGCACTTTGCCGCCCATGGAGCGAACGTAAGCCGCGATCTGCCAAATCTGGTCGTCGGTGATCTTGCCGCGAAAAGACGGCATACCGTTCGGCCGGCCCTCGCGGATCGTGGCGACGATATTTTCAATCGAGCCGCCGTATATCCATTTGTCGTCGATCAAGGCAGGCCCCATCCCGCCGCCGCCATGTGAGTGGCAGCCGCTGCAATTCATCTGGGTGAAAAGGCTCTTACCTTGTGCAAGCTGGTAGGCGTTGTCCTGGTAATCCTGACCTTTCTTGGTCCGCACCGTTACCGGCGGACCGCCGCCCGGCGAGAACGGCACCATCGCGGTGGTGACGGGCGTCTCCGCGCTGGCGGGATCGGGATGGATGTTGCGGACCTCACGTTTGCAACCGCCGAGGATCAGGAGCGAGGCCACGATTACGACGAAAGCCAATGCGGGCCTGCGGCGCGAGCAATGCATGCGTGCACGGTACCTTGGTCGCGTTCGAGCCGGGCAATTCTAGCGCCTTACGCCAGAAGCGAATTAACAAACGTTGCTAAGGTCTTGCGGTTCCTGTGGAGCGCGCAAGACGGTGGACCGGCGCAGCTACCCGGGCCGGCTCAGGCCCGGATCGCTTGTCGCGCCGCACGCCGCCGCGCTTCGAAATGCAGACGCTGCGCTTTCAGCCATTGGCGGGCAATCGTGCGGCGGATGCTGAGCTTGTCGGTCGCCACAATCGTCATGAAGCGCTCGACGAGCTCGTAGACGACGACGTCGGGCCTGACCCGTTTGATGAAGGCCCAGTCGAGATTGCTCGACCAGACGAATTCCACGTCTCGCGCCGTCTCGGCGAGCATGGCGGTGAGCGCATCCCCGCGCTGCGACGAGAACGAGTCACCGAAGATAAGAATCTTCTTTCTCTGTGCGTCGGGCGTTTCGTTGCGATATCGCACATGCGTTCCCACGTGTATCTGCGCGCCGAATTCCGGGGTTTCCAGATAGCGGGCGATCGCGTTGCTGTAGACGCGCTGCGTCTTCATGCGGAAATCATAAAATTTGACCGGCTCATAGATCGGCGGATCGAACTTGCTGCCCATATCGAGCTTTCCCTCGATCGACTGGTGCGCGCGGTTGAGGAGATCGGGTTCGGGCTCGAGTCCGATCCGTTCGCAAAGCAGGCGGTAGGCGAAGTAACAGCCTTCACCGCTCCAATGCGAGTCGGTCTTGAAGTACAGGTCATCCTTGTTCGGCGCGGTCGTGAACGGCTCGATCAGATCGAGCCAGACGTGTCCATAGGGCGACTGCGCCAGCATTTCGCGTAGGCGCACGGCGGGCGAGAGCCTCCAATCCACAATCGGCGGGTCCCAAAGCTTGTCACCATAGATGGTCAGCTTTTCCGGAACGTTGATGTGAACATATTGGATACCCATCTGTTCGAAGCGCCGCGCGCGCTGCTCGATCAGGTCGGCCCATTTGCGGATCGTGGCGTCGCCCGCGAGCACGCTGTTGCGATCGTAGAGCGAGCTGACGGAGTTCGAGCCGCCGACGAGGAACAGCCAGCCGTCGCGGCCCTTGTGCACGAAACTGTCGTCGAATGTAGGCGGTTTCGGGGTACCAACCATCCGGTTCAGCCTCGTCCAACGGCCGCTGCCGTCTGTCCGAAGAGGACTTTACGCGCCTCCTCCGTAATTGGCTGCTTCTGAACCCAGGGCTCGCCCGCCGCATAGGCGCGAATGACCGCGGGCCGTGCGCGGATCGTCTCGAACCAGCGCTTCAGATTGGGAAAGTCGTCCAGATTTTGTCCGTGCCGCCTCCACGGCACGATCCAGGGATAGCTCGCCATATCCGCTATAGAATAGTCCCCGGCGACAAACTGATTATCGGTAAGCTGCTTGTCGAGGACCCCGTAAAGGCGGTTCGTCTCGTTCACGTAGCGATCGATCGCGTATTGGATTTTCTCGGGCGCATACAGACTGAAGTGCCCGTTCTGTCCGGCCATCGGTCCGAGCCCAGCTATCTGCCAGAACAGCCATTCGCTGACGCGCGTGCGGTCGCGCAGACCGTTCGGCAAGAACTTGCCGGTCTTCTCCGCGAGATAGAGAAGGATGGCGCCGGATTCAAAGACCGAAATTGGCGCGCCGCCGCCCTTCGGGTCCGTGTCGACGATCGCGGGCATACGATTATTCGGGGCGATCTTCAGGAAGCCGGACGCAAATTGCTCACCTTTGCCGATATTGACCGGGTGAATATTGTAAGCAATCCCCGCTTCTTCCAGAAAGATCGTGATCTTGTGCCCGTTCGGGGTCGGCCAGTAGTAAAGATCGATCATCTCTTCTCCCGGAGCTCAATCGAGCTCGACAGATTCGTAGTAGGTACTCTTCAGCGCCGCGTCCTGACGATCCTTGTGCAGAACGCAATTTCCCACGACCAGCATTTCGATTTCCGTTCCCATGAAGCATCGGAACGCTTCTTCCGGCGTGCAGACGATCGGCTCACCACGCACGTTGAACGAGGTATTGACGAGAACGGGACAGCCGGTCGCTTCCCTGAAGGCGGTCAGAAGCTGCCAGTAAACCGGATTGGTCTCCCGATGCACGGTTTGCACGCGCGCAGAATAATCGACATGTGTCACCGCCGGAATTTCGGAGCGCTGCACGTTCAGTTTGTCGATGCCGAACAGATTTTGCTCTTCCAGAGTCATTGCACGACGGCGCCGCTCGACGACGTCAGCGACAAGCAGCATGTACGGGCTATCTTCATCGAGTTCGAACCAATCGGCGACATCCTCGCGCAGGACCGACGGGGCGAACGGGCGAAAGCTCTCGCGATATTTGACCTTCAGGTTGAGAATGCGCTGCATCGCGGGCGAGCGCGCATCGCCCAGGATCGAGCGCGCGCCGAGCGCGCGTGGGCCGAATTCCATGCGACCCTGGAACCATCCGACCGCCTTGCCACCGGTCAGCGCGTTGACCGTCTGCGTGATCATCTCGTCAAGCGCGCAGCGCGTAAATGTCGCGCCGACAGCCGAGAGCCGCTCCGCGGCGACATCATCGGAGAAGGACGGCCCGAGATAGGCGCCTTTCATGGCATCGATCATGTTGTGGGCGGTGCGCGGCACCGAATCGTGCATGTGCTGGGCGGCGAGGGCGGCCCCCAGCGCGCCGCCAGCATCTCCTGCTGCCGGCTGAATCCAGATGCGGTCGAACTTGCCGTCGCGCAAAACCTTGCCGTTGGCAACGCAATTCAGCGCGACACCACCGGCAAGACACAAATTGCGTTCGCCGGTCTCGGCGGCGATCGAGCGGGTGAGACGTAGCACGATCTCTTCGGTTACCGCCTGTACCGAGGCAGCGAGGTCCATGTGCCGCGGCGTCAGCAACTCGCTCGCACTCCGCGCCGGGGCCCCGAACAGGTCGTCGAAGGCGGCATTGGTCATGGTCAGGCCGGTGCAATAATCGAAATAGGCCTGGTTCAAGCGAAATGAACCGTCCGGTTTCAAGTCGACGATCTTGTCGAGAATCAGTTGCGCATATTTCGGCTCGCCGTAAGGCGCGAGGCCCATCACCTTGTACTCGCCGGAATTCACCTTGAAGCCGGTGTAGTAGGTGAAAGCCGAATACAGCAGGCCGATCGAATGCGGAAAATGAATCTCCTTGACTACGTTGATATCACTACCGTTACCGATCGCGAGGCTGGTCGTCGCCCACTCGCCCACCCCGTCCATGGTCAGGATCGCAGCGCGTTCGAACGGGGAGGGAAAAAAGGCCGACGCTGCGTGGCTTAGATGATGCTCGGTGAAGAGAAGCCGGTCGGCCAGGCCCTCGATCTCCGAGATTTCGGTCAATTCATCGGCCAGCAGCTTCTTCTGGAAGAGCTTCTCTTTCAGCCAGAGCGGGATCGCCATGCGGAACGAGCGAAAACCGCGCGGCGAGAAGGCCAGATAGGTCTCAAGCAGCCGCTCGAATTTCAGGAACGGCTTGTCATAAAAGGCGATCTGGTCAACCTCATCGAGATCGACCCCGGTTTCCTCGAGACAATAGCGGATCGCGCGCGCCGGAAATCCGCTGTCATGGCGTTTGCGAGTAAAGCGCTCTTCCTGAGCGGCGGCAATAATCTCGCCGTCGCGCACGATTGCGGCGGCGCTGTCGTGATAAAAAGCGGAGACGCCGAGCGAGATCACGCCGCGCATTCCGAGATAGGCGGCGTCAGCCGCATCAGAAGATCGTGTAAATAAACGGCGCGACGGCCGAACCGTGCGTCAGCACCAGCAATCCGCCGAGCAGAGCCATCATCAGAATGATCGGCACAAGCACAAATTTGCGCCGCGCGCGGATGAACTGCCAAAGCTCAGCGAAAATCGACAACATCGCGTTTCCTCAAAATTGATTTTTCATCGAGCCGGGCAGGGGCGCCGGCGGCGTTCGCTCGATCCAGTAGGTCTTCGCGGCGGGGTCGAAGGCGAGCGCCAGCGGACGTTTGCCGAAAACGCGCATGAGCGATCCGATCGGCACGACAACCAGGAAGAACAGTATCCCCATGATTATTGGGTTCATCACTTTGGAAATGAGCAGCGCGAGCTTCGTCCAAAGCCGGTTGAAGGGTGCGAGCAGCGATGGGCGAAGCAGCGCGAGCAGGAGCATCGCGACAGCAGCCGCGGCGAACCCGCCGGGGAAAGCTTCGGCCTTCCACCAGCGCACGAGCGCGACCAGCGCGAAAAACCCGGCAAAAACGAAACCAAAGCCGCGGTCGGAAGAGCCCCTGACCTTTTCTTCGCGGTCGAAGCTTTCGTGCAGGCCGGCTTCTACCGAGTTGGCCTTATTGGCTGAGCTCAAAATCTCATCCTGGAGCTAGGCCGGCTGCAGCGGGCCGTGCGATCTATACCAATCAACGAGTGCAGCGACACCTTCCTGGATGCCGGTCTGGGGCCGGTAGCCCGTCAACCGCTCTAAAAGATGGCAATCGGCAAAGGTGACCGGCACGTCGCCTTTCTGCATCGGCAGGTAATTGCGGATCGCGCGCTTGCCGAGCTGATGTTCGATTTCATCAATGAAGTCGAGGAGGTTTACCGGCGCGCCACGCCCGATATTGACTATGCGGAATGGCGCGACCGGCGACAGTGCCGGCTCGTCGCTGACGTCTTCCTCCGCTGGCCTGGGCACGCACTGGATCAGCCGGACGATAGCCTCGACGAGGTCTGAAATGTACGTGAAATCCCGCCGCATAGCGCCGTTATTGTAGATATCGATCGGTCGCCCGGCTTCGATGGCGTTCACGAATTTCAACGGAGCCATGTCGGGGCGCCCCCACGGACCGTACACGGTGAAGAAGCGAAAGACGGTGGTGGGAAGTCTCCACAAATGGGCGTGCGCATGAGCCATCACTTCCGTCGCCTTTTTCGAGGCGGCGTAAAGGGTTAGCGGCTGATCCGTATGTTGATGCTCAACGAACGGAATGTGGCGGCCGGCGCCATAAAGCGAACTGGTAGATGCGATCAGAAGGTGGCCGGGCGGATTCTCGCGCAACGCCTCCAGCAAGTTGAACGTGCCGACAATGTTCGACCCTACGTACGCGCGGGGACTCTCGAGGCTGTAGCGCACCCCCGCCTGAGCGGCGAGGTGGATCACCACCTCGGGTTTCGCGGCGGCAAGCGCGGCGGCGAGCGCCCCCTCATTCTCCAGCATGCCCACGTGCAGGCGAAAGCCGTTACGAGCCTCGAGCAGCGCCCGCCGCTCGGCCTTCAGGCCCTGGTCGTAGAAGCGCGTGAGCCCATCAAAACCGTCGACGACATGGCCCTCGTCGAGAAGTCGGCGGCAGAGATGGAAGCCGATGAAGCCGGCAGCGCCGGTAACGAAAATCCGCATCTGGGCGGCGCCGGACCCGCGATTGAGAGGCGCCGAGGCCTACTCAATCGGGGGTACGGGCGCAAGCCGCTCCGCTTACGCCATCGGGGAGCGCCTCAGGCGGCGCTGCGATGAGCGCGATCATGACGGCCCTCGCGGATCTCCTCGATCATCTTGGCATTGAATTTCGGCAGGTCGCCGGGGTTGCGCGAGGTGACGAGACCGTTATCGACGACAACCGGCTCATCCACCCAAGTGGCGCCGGCATTCCTGAGATCCAGCTCGAGCGAAGGCCAGGAGGTCATCTTCTTGCCTTTCACTCCGCCGGCGTTGATCAGTGTCCAAGGGCCATGGCAGATCGCCGCGATCGGCTTTTTCGCCTCGACGAAATGGCGGATGAAGGCAATCGCCTTCTGGTCCAGCCGCAACGCGTCGGGATTGATCACGCCGCCGGGTAGGACCAGAGCATCGTAGCGGGCCGGATCGGCACCGGAGAGGGCGGTGTCGACTTTGACTTTCTCTCCCTTCTCGTGATGCTTCCAGCCCTGGACTTCGCCTGATTTCGGCGACACGATTTCGACCTTGGCACCTGCGTCCTTCAACGCCTTCACAGGCTCCGTCAGCTCCGCCTGTTCGAAGCCGTCGGTTGCGAGTACCGCGACGGTGCGGCCATCGAGTTCGCCTGCCATTGAGAACCTCCTACAAGTGATTGGGTGAGGTCGGGTAACGACACTCGCACGCCATTGTTCCAGCGTGATCTGTGCGGGCCGACGGGTGATTTCCTCCACGCCGAAAAATGCTTTAGAGCTGCTCGCGCAATACTTCGAACCGGTTTGCAAGGACGTCTTTGTTCAGCAGTTCAAAAGCCACCACTTATATCGCCGCAGCGGCCCTGCTCGCCGCGGTTTTTGCCGGGACCTTTTCGGCAAGTGCTGTCGACGCGCAGCTCAACAAGGCAGGCATGGCTGTCAGCGTTGTCCAGGCACGACAGCTCTGCTTCGACGACACCGTTCAGCTCACCGGCCGGCTGGTTGCGCGAGAGGAGATTCCCGTGCGCCCCGATGTGGAAGGGCTGCGCCTTACGCAGGTGCTCGCCGAGGACGGAGATAAAGTCACAGCGGGTCAGGTTCTCGCCCGGCTTGCGCGCACCGAGGGACTGCCTGGACCGACGGGGACGGTTCAGGTCACCGCGCCGGCCGCGGGCATTGTCCTCGGGCAAGCGCCGCCCTCACCGCGTGCGCAACGGCCGGAGCCGCTGTTCCGGATCATCGTCAATGGCGAGATCGAAGCCGATATCGAAGCGCCGGCGCTGATCCTGCCGCGGATTTCCGTCGGTCAATCGGCGGAGGTGGATATCGCCGGAACAGGAGCCGGCCCTGGACGCGTTCGCGCCATCTCGCCGCAGGTCGATGCCGCGACGCAGCTCGCCCATCTGCGGATCAGTTTCAAGACCGATACCGCGCTGCACGTCGGCAGTTTCGCCAAAGCGACAATCGTGCGCGGGCGAAATTGCGGCGCTTCCATTCCGTTGAGCGCCATTCTCTATGGTGCGGAAGGCGCGGTGGTGCAGATCGTACGCGACGGCCGAATTCAGACGCAGCTCGTGCGCATTGGGCTTATGGCTGGGGAAGACGCGGAGGTGTCCGAAGGCCTCGCCGTTGGCGATGTGGTCGTCAGACGCGCCGGAACTTTCCTGAGAGAAGGCGACATCGTGCGTCCGGTTTCCGGCGATGCGAGCTGATCGTCGAGCCTGGACAGAGTGAGCGCACAGATTGGCATTTTCCTCGGTTCATTGGCGTGCGGTTTCCGTATTTCTCCGGCGCTGGCGTCTGCCTGCCGCGCTCATCGCGGCCGCGATCATTGCGCTATTCCATGCATCGGCTGCCGAGAAGAATGCGGCGCCAAAGCCTGCGGGTACATACGTTCTCGTCGCACGGGCCCTGCAGGGATGCTTCTTCGATACGGTTCGTCTCAGCGGCTATCTGGTGCCCCGTCAGGAAATGCAAATCCCGTTTGAAGCCGAGGGCTATCGCATCACGGAAGTGAACGTGGCCGAGGGGGATAGCGTCACCACCGGGCAGCAATTGGCGCGGCTGGTGCGGCTCACTGGTGAGCAAGCGTCGGCCGCGCAATCCGCAAGTGCCGGGCCAATCACATTGAAATCGCCGATCGCAGGCACGGTGATCAAGATGTCAGCAGCAATTGGCTCGATCACCTCGCCGCGCGCCGAGCCGCTTTTCCGCATCGCCGTCGACGGACAGATCGAGCTTGAGGCCGAATTGCCGGGCATTCAGCTTTACAAGCTGAAGGCGGGTGAACCAGCGGGCGTGGAGGTCGCAGGCGCAGCCGAAATGTTGGGCCACGTGCGACGTGCGATGGTCGAGATCAATCCCACGACTCAACTGGGGCGCGTACGAATTTCACTCGATCAGTCGGCGAGCCTTCGCTTGGGCGCTTTCGCCAAAGCCAGCATCGATGCCACGCGCCGCTGCGGCGTATCTGTGCCGCGTTCGGCCATCGCTTATCGGACGAGCGGCGCGAGCGTTCAGGTCGTGCAAGAGGGGACCGTGGAAGCACGCAATGTACGTGTCGGTCTCACTTCGGATAAAGACGCCGAGATCCTCGAGGGAGTAAAAGCAGGCGATCTCCTCGTCGCCTACGCCGGAACGTCGCTGGGCGAGGGCGAGAGGGTCACCCCCATCTTTGCGGACGAGTTCGGGCAGACGAGTTCGCGATGAGACTACGATGAGACTCAATATATCCGCCTGGTCGATTCGGCGGCCGCTACCGGCAATCCTGTTTGCGATCGTCACGGTGCTTTTGGGCGCGCTCTCCTTCACCAAGCTGCCCATCAGCCGCTTGCCCAATGTGGACGTGCCGGTCGTATCGGTGACGATTTCGCAATTCGGTGCGGCGCCGGCGGAACTGGAAGCGCAAGTCACGAAATCAGTAGAGGACGCGGCGTCCGGAGTCGAAGGCGTGCGTCACATACGCTCGTCAATCACGGACGGCCTCTCTGTGACCACGATCGACTTCCGGCTCGAGACGAACACCGATCGCGCGTTGAACGACGTAAAGGATGCGGTGACACGCGTGCGCGCCAACCTGCCGCGCAATATCGACGAGCCCCTGATTCAACGCGTCGATGTCGTCGGCCTGGGCATCGTTACTTACGCCGCGATCTCGCCGGGCAAGACGCCGGAGCAATTGTCCTATTTCGTCGATGAGATCGTGAAACGACGCCTGCAGGGCATCCGCGGCGTTGGCCGTGTCGAGCGCATTGGGGGGGTCGAGCGCGAAATCCTGGTCTCGCTTGATCCCGACCGTGTGCAAGCGGTCGGCTTGACCGCCGCTGATGTCAACCGGCGCCTGCGTGGCACCAATATTGACGTCGCCGGCGGCCGCGCTGAGATCGGCGGCGGGGACGAGGCGATCCGCACGCTCGCCGGCGCCAAGACGCTCGACGCACTCTCCGGCACGCTGATCGCTTTACCGGCGGGCGGCACGGTGCGCCTCGACGATCTCGGAATGGTCACCGACACCGTCGCCGAGCCGCGTACATTTGCTCGTGTCGACGGTGGGCCGGTCGTCGCCTTCAGCGTACTGCGTGCCAAGGGCGCGAGCGACGTGTCCGTCGCCAAAGCTGTCGCGGCGACCGTCGCCGATATTAGGCAGGCCAATCCCGATGTGGATTTGAAGCGCATCGATTCGTCCGTCGATTACACGCTTGGCAATTATCACTCGGCGATGGAGACGCTGTTCGAAGGCGCGCTTCTCGCCGTCATCGTGGTGGCGATTTTTCTGCGCGACTGGCGCGCGACCCTCATCGCCGCAATCACGCTGCCGCTCTCGATTTTTCCGGCTTTCTGGGCGATGAACGCGCTCGGCTTCTCCCTCAATCTCGTGAGCCTGCTCGCGATCACGCTCGCGACCGGCATTCTCGTTGACGACGCCATCGTCGAGATCGAGAACATCGTTCGCCATATCAGGATGGGGAAATCAGCCTACCAGGCGGCGCTTGAGGCCGCCGATGAGATCGGCCTCGCCGTCGTTGCGATCAGCGCGACCATCATCGCGATCTTTCTGCCGGCAAGCTTCATGGAGAGCATTGCCGGGCAGTTCTTCAAGCAATTCGGTCTGACCGTCTCGGTGCAGGTGCTGTTCTCGCTGTTATGCGCGCGGCTGGTCACGCCGATGCTTGCAGCGTATTTCATGAAAGACCGGGCGCATGAGGAGAAGCGCGGCGGGCGGCTGCTCGAATCGTACACGAAGATCGTCGCTTGGTCGGTCGAGCACCGCTACCTCACCGTCGTCATTGGCGTCATGCTCTTCGTTTTGTCGATTGCCAGCACGAGGCTGCTGCCCTCGGGGTTCCTGCCACCGCAGGATACCGCGCGTTCGCTGCTGGCGATTGAATTGCCGCCGGGGACGCAGCTTTCCGGAACGCAGACGGTCACCGAAAACATCGTCAACAAGCTGAAAAGCCATCCGGAAGTGCAGAGCGTGTTCGTCGACGGCGGCCGGATTCCGCCGGCAACCAGCGAGACCCGTAAGGCGGCGCTGATCATCAACTACTCGCCGAAAAACGAACGCGCAATGTCGGTGCACGATCTCGAACTGACTATCGGCCGCGAACTCGCCGACCTGCCCGATATGCGCTACTGGTTTCTCGACGAGAATGGCCAGCGGCCGGTGTCGCTCATCGTTACCGGCCTCGACAGCATCACGGTCGACAATTTCGCGGCCGAATTGGCGCGGCAAATGCGGCGCGTGCCCACGATGGACAATGTCGTGCCCGCCGCAACACTCGACCGGCCCGAACTGCTGATCCGCCCTCGCCGCGATATTGCCGGACGGCTCGGTATTTCGACCGAAAGCCTCTCCGAAACCCTGCGCGTCGCAACGATCGGCGATGTCGGTCCCGCGTTGGCGAAGTTCGACGCGGGCGGGCGCCTCGTGCCTATACGCGTGCAGCTCGATCCGCGTGCCCGCGCTGACCGGCAGGTGCTCGAGCGCTTGAAGGTCCCGACCGCTAGCGGCGCCGGTGTTCCGTTGCTGGCCATTGCCGACATCCAGCTCGGCGAAGGCCCGATCAGCATCAGCCGCTACGACCGTGAGCGCGCCGCAACAATCCAGGCCGATCTCGTCGGCTCCGCAGCGCTCAGCGAGGTCATGGCCGCGATCGACGCGCTCCCGCTCGTGAAAAACAAGCCGCCGAGCATCAATGTGAAGCAGGCCGGCGACGCCGAGACGATGCAGGATTTGTTCGAGGGCTTCGCGACGGCGATGCGCGACGGCCTGCTTATGGTGATTACCGTGCTCATCCTGTTATTCGGCAGTTTCCTGCAACCGATTACGATCCTTATCACTTTGCCGCTTTCCGTCGGTGGCGCAATCCTCGGCCTTTTGCTCACCGGCAAGTCGATCAGCATGCCGGTCGTGATCGGCTTCATGATGCTCATGGGCATAGTCACGAAAAACGCGATCATGCTCGTCGACTTCGTCATCGAAGCACGCCGCGCCGGGGTGGAGCGGACAGCGGCAATCGTCGAGGCTGGCCGCAAGCGCGCGCGGCCGATCGTCATGACCACCATCGCCATGGTTGCCGGCATGTTGCCCAGTGCGCTCGCCTTCGGCGCCGGCGGCGAGTTCCGCTCGCCGATGGCCATTGCGGTAATTGCCGGTCTGATCCTCTCGACTTTCCTGTCGCTGCTGTTCGTGCCCGCCTTTTTTGCGCTCATGGACGATTACGAGGGCGGGATGCGGCGGGTCTTCTCGCGCTTGACGACCAACGGCGGCGGACGCGCCGCGGCGCAGCCGCCGCTGGTCGAGGAACACGGCGCCGGCGCGCAAGCGCCGCATCCCGCGCCCGGCGAATAGGCGGAGTGCAGCCGGAGCGCTCGCCTTCGGAACGGGGCTGCGCTAATCGTGGCTCACATCCGAAAAATCCGAACAGGGAACGCCCGTATGACCGAAGCCGTGATCGTCTCCACCGCCCGCACCGGGCTCGCCAAATCCTGGCGCGGTGCCTTCAACATGACGCATGGGGCAACCCTCGGCTCGCATGCGGTGAAGGCGGCGATGGAGCGGGCAAATCTCGATCCGGGCCAAGTGGAAGACGTGATCATGGGCTGCGCCAATCCGGAAGGTGCGACGGGTATGAACATTGCCCGTCAGATCGCCATCGCGGCGGGCTGCCCCGTCACCGTCCCGGGAATGACGGTCAACCGCTTCTGCTCGTCGGGCCTGCAGACGATCGCGCTTGCCGCGCAGCGCGTTATCGCAGGCGAGGCCGACATTCTCGTCGCCGGTGGTGTCGAGTCGATCTCCTGCGTTCAGAACGAGATGAACACGCACATGCTGCGCGATCCAACGCTGGAGAAAAAGAAGCCGGAAATCTATTGGCCGATGCTGCGCACCGCGGAAAAGGTCGCCGAGCGCTACAACATTCCGCGCGAGAAGCAGGATGAATACGGCGTGCGCAGCCAGCACCGCGCCTCCGCCGCACAGCAGGCGGGAAAATTCCGCGAAGAGATCGTGCCGGTGACCACCACCATGGCGGTGGTCAACAAGGAAACAAAGGAGGTCTCCCACCACGAGGTGACGATCAATTCCGACGAGGGCATTCGCCACGACACGACCTACGAGGGCGTGTCGAAGATCAAACCGGCGATCGAGGGCGGCGTGATTTCGGCCGGCAATGCGAGCCAGTTTTCCGACGGGGCGGCAGCGGTCGTGGTGATGAACGCCAAGATCGCCGAGAAGAAAGGTCTGAAGCCGCTCGGGATCTTCCGCGGCTTCGCGGTCGCCGGTTGCGAGCCGGACGAGATGGGCATCGGGCCGATCTACGCTATCCCAAAGCTGCTTGAGCGCACCGGCACCAAGATCGACGACATCGATCTTTGGGAGCTCAACGAAGCGTTCGCCGTACAGGTCATCTATTGCCGCGACAAGCTCGGCATCCCCGATGATCGCCTCAATGTCGATGGCGGTGCCATTGCCGTCGGGCACCCCTATGGAGTCTCCGGCGCGCGTCTGACCGGACACGCGCTGATCGAGGGCAGGCGCCGCGGCGCCAAGTGCGCGGTGGTGACTATGTGCATCGGCGGCGGCCAGGGGGCAGCGGGGCTGTTCGAAGTGGCCTAGCGATGCACGGCGCACCGCCCGGTGCGCATCCGGTTTCCGGGAAGCTTGCGCATCAGGAGATGCGCGGTCCGGCCGTAACGCGAACCGGCTGTGCATGGCTGCCACAGCGGGTTCCGACCGGACCGGTGAGCGCCTATCTTCGGCGCTCGTTGGGAGAGGCCCGCGTTGAGCGTCATCGATTCTGTCGGTTTCGTGCATCTGCACGTGCACACCTCGTATTCCCTGCGCGAGGGGGCGCTGGGGATCGCCAAGCTCATCAAGCTTGCCGCGGCCGACCGGCAGCCGGCGATCGCGATCACCGACACCAACAATCTGTTCGGCGCGCTCGAATTTTCCGAGAAGGCCGCGAAGGAGGGAATCCAGCCGATCATCGGTCTGCAGCTGACGCTCGATTTCGGCGACGGCCAGGCGCTGGGGGCGCGGCATTTCGAAAACCGCGCCGGTTGGGCGAACCTCGTGCTCATCGCGCAGAACGAGATCGGCTATCGCCATCTCATGAAGCTCGCCTCGGCCGCTTACCTGGAAACGGCAGGGGAGCTCCCGCACCTGCCGCTCCCGCGTCTGTCGGGGCATACGGAAGGGCTCATTGCGCTGACGGGTGGACCGACCGGGCCTCTCGACCGCGCTTGCGTTGCGGGCCGGCATCAGGTCGCGCACGCGCGCCTCGACGCATTGACGCCGCTCTTCAATGGTCGGCTGTATGTCGAGCTGCAGCGGCACGGTCTCGATGGCGAACGCGGCGTCGAGCCGCAGATTGTCGATCTTGCTTACCGTGCCGGGTTACCCCTGGTCGCGACGAACGAACCGTTCTTCGCGGCGCGCTCCGATCACGAAGCGCATGATGCACTGCTCTGCATCGCCGAGGGCACGCTAATCAGCGATCGCAACCGTCGCCAGCTTTCGCCCGAACATCGCTTTAAGACCCGCGCGGAGATGCTGGCTTTATTCACGGACTTGCCGGAGGCAACGCGCCATTCCGTCGAGATCGCTATGCGCGCAAGTTTCAGGCCCGTGACGCGCAATCCTATCCTGCCCCGATTCACGACGGGGGACGGCGCCGATGAAGCCGCCGAATTGCATCGCCAAGCCGAGAGTGGGCTGGCCGAGCGGCTCGCCGCGCATGG
The DNA here is from genome assembly GCA_019244955.1 of Methylobacteriaceae bacterium. Classification (GTDB taxonomy): domain Bacteria; phylum Pseudomonadota; class Alphaproteobacteria; order Rhizobiales; family Beijerinckiaceae; genus JAFASC01. The sequence goes on from JAFASC010000154.1 coordinate 18,383, forward strand.
TCCGGCGCCCGGCTTCACCATCGCAGATTACGAAGCGCGGCTCGCGTTCGAGCTGGACGTCATCGAGAAGATGAAGTTCCCGGGCTACTTCCTGATCGTCGCGGACTTCATCAAGCACGCGAAATCCAGGGGCATTCCGGTCGGGCCCGGCCGCGGCTCGGGCGCGGGCTCGCTTGTCGCCTACTCGCTGACGATCACCGATCTCGATCCGATGCGTTTCGGCTTGCTGTTCGAGCGCTTCCTCAATCCCGAGCGCGTCTCGATGCCCGACTTCGACATCGACTTCTGCCAAAACCGGCGCGACGAGGTGATCGCGTATGTGCGCGACCGCTACGGCGCCGATCGTGTCGCCCAGATCATCACGTTCGGGTCGTTCCTGGCGCGCGGCGTTCTGCGCAATGTCGGCCGCGTCCTTGAAATGCCGCTCGGCCAAGTCGACAAGCTCGCCAAACTTGTCCCGCAGAATCCGGCAAAGCCCGTCACCTTGCGGGAGGCGATCGACGGCGAGCCGCGCTTGCGCGAAGCCGCCGAGAACGACCCGCGCGTCGCGCAGCTCTTGAAGATCGCGCAGACGCTGGAGGGACTTTATTCTAACGCCTCAACGCATGCAGCCGGCATCGTCATCGCCGACCGGCCGCTCGACGAGCTTGTGCCGCTCTATCGCGATCCGCGCTCGGAAATCCCGGCGACGCAATTCAACATGAAATGGGTCGAGCCCGCGGGGCTCGTGAAATTCGACTTTCTTGGACTGACGACGCTGACGGTGCTTTCGACCTGCGTGGCGCTGCTCGCCGGGCGCGGCGTCCACATTGCTCTCGATAAAATTCCGCTCGACGACACGAAAACGTTTGAAGCTCTCGGCCGGGGCGAGACCGTCGGCGTATTCCAAGTGGAAAGCGGCGGCATGCGCAAGGCGCTCGTCGATATGCATGCCGACCGATTTGAGGACATCATCGCGCTTGTCGCGCTCTACCGGCCGGGGCCGATGGCCAACATACCGGTCTATTGCGCGGTGAAGCTCGGAGAAATCGAACCGAACTATATTCACCCGAAGGTGAAAGCCATCCTTGAGGAGACGCACGGCGTCATCATCTACCAGGAACAGGTAATGCAGATTGCGCAGATCCTGTCTGGCTATTCGCTAGGTGAAGCCGATCTTCTGCGCCGCGCCATGGGTAAGAAGATCAAGTCCGAGATGGACGCGCAGCGCGAACGCTTTGTGCGCGGCGCCGTCGAGCACGGCATCGAGCGCAACAAGGCCGACGAGATTTTCGATCTTCTGGCGAAGTTCGCCGATTACGGCTTCAACAAAAGCCACGCCGCGGCTTATGCGCTGATCGCGTATCAGACAGCATGGTTCAAGGCGAATTACCCCGTCGAATTCTTTGCCGCGTCCATGACCCTGAGCAAAGGCAATACCGACAAGCTCGCCGAATTCAGAAACGAGGCGCGCCGGCTCGGCATCCGGGTCGACCCACCGTCGATCCAGGAATCCGGCGTCGATTTCGAGGTGCATGCGGATGCATCCGGCGAGCTCGGCATCCGCTACGCCCTTTCCGCGGTCAAGGGCGTCGGGGATGCGCAGGCAGCCGCCTTGGTGCGTGCCCGGGCTGAGGAGCCGTTCGCGGATCTCGCCGATGTCGCGCGCCGGCTTAATCCGCGCGAGGTCAACAAGAAGGTGCTGGAAAGCCTCGCGGCGGCCGGGGCTTTCGACGAAATCGAGCCCGATCGCGCCAAAGTGTTCGCCGCCGTCGAGACGCTGCTTGCGATAGCCCATCGCGGCCATGAGGATCGTGAGGCGGGGCAGGTGGCGCTGTTCGGCGAGGCCGCTTCACATCCGATCCGTTTGCCGAACACGGAGCCCTGGCCGGTGGCCGAGCGGCTCAGGCGCGAGTTCGATGCGGTCGGCTTCTTCCTCTCCGGCCATCCGCTCGACGCATTCGATCGCGTGTTGGAAAAGTTGCGCGTCGAGCGTTGGGTCAATTTTTCACGCGCCGTGAAGCAGGGGGCCTCCGCGGCGCGGCTCGCAGCGACCGTGCTCGATCGCTACGAACGGCGCACCCGCACCGGCGGCAAAATCGGGATCGTGATGCTGTCGGATCAGTCCGGCCAATACGAAGCGATCCTGTTCAACGAGACGCTAAACCAATATCGCGATCTCCTCGAAAAAGGCGCGTCTGTGCTCGTCAGCGTGCAGGCGAGCGTCGACGGCGAGGACGTGCGCGTGCGCATCAACGCCGTCGAGCCGCTGGAGCAGGCGGCAGCGCGCATCCAAAAAGGCTTGCGCATTTTCCTGCGCGATACCAAGCCGCTGCCGTCGATCGAGGCGCGCTTGCAGGGCAGGGGCGAAGGCGAGGTCTCGCTCATCGTCATGCTCGATGAAAACAAGAGCGAGGTCGAGATCAAGCTGCCCGGGCGTTTTCCCGTCTCCGCGCAAATCGCCGGCGCGCTGAAAGCGATCCCGGGGATCGTCGCCGTCGAACATGTCTGACGTGAAGACGATCCGCGTCAACGATTACGACACGGCTTATGTCGAGGCCGGCAAGGGCGAGCCGCTCGTGCTCGTTCACGGCTCGCTCTGCGATTACCGCTATTGGACGCTGCAGCTGCCGGCTTTCTCCGCCGCGTTCCGCACCATCTCCGTGAGCCTGCGGCATTATTATCCCGAGCGCTGGGACGGGCAGGGCGATGACTTCAGCATCACGCAGCACATGCGAGACGTCGTCGCGCTGATCGATGCCCTTGGCATTGCACCGGCACATGTCGTCGGTCATTCGCGCGGCGGCCATATCGCCTTTCGCATCGCGCAGAATTATCCGGATCGCGTGCGCAAGCTCGTACTGTCTGAACCGGGCGGTGCGCTCGATCCCAATCTGTCGCCGCATGCCGCGGAGGTGAATAAGCGCTTCGAGCCCGGCAGCTTTCAGACCCAAGCCGAGGCACGCATTCGCGCCGGCGATATCGACGGCGGTTTGCAAATCTTTGTCGATGCGGTGAGCGGCCCCGGCGCCTGGGAACGCACGCCCCCGCTCGCCAAGCAATTCACCCGCGACAATGCGATAACGCTGCTCGGCCAGATCCACGAGACGCGCGAACCGTTCAGGCGCGAGGCGGCGCAAGCGATCAAGGCGCCGACGCTGCTCGTGCTCGGCGGCTTAAGCCCGCCGATGTTCGGGCTGATCATCGATGCCCTCGCCGCGGCGATCCCCAAGGCGCAGTGCGTTACCATCGCGGATGCGACGCACACGATGAACGTAATCAAGCCGGCGGCTTACAATGAGGCGGTGTTAAACTTCTTGCGTGCGTAGGATCATTGCGCGCGCAGCGAAGCAATCCAGGAGTCTGTGCTCTCAAGACCCGCATTGCGCTTTTGAAGGCTTCCTCGCTACGCTCGTGCTGGTTATTGCGGCGGAATCGTATGCGCGCCGCTTGCATCGGCCTGCCAGCCCAATTCCCGCCGGTAGCGCTCGAAACACCTCGCGCCGCACGTGAGCCGCATCAGCGCGCCTTCGGCGATCGGATGCGCCGTCGCCGGATTCGAGACAACGAGCGGGCGGATCGCCTCCTTGTTCCAGGCTTCCGAATGCTTGACGTCGAGGATCGCGTGCAGATCGAAATAGTGGCGGTCGGCAGTCGGGACCCCGAGGCGCTTTAGCCCACGCCCAATCGCGGCGGCGCGTGAGGGCGCGGTCTGCTCGATAATGCCGAGCGCGCCGATCGAGTGGTAGGCGTAGCGCCGGTTCCAGGCGAGGCCAGCCATCGTATTGGCTAGGGCAAGCGATTCCCACACCGTCGCCTCCGCTGTCGGCTCCAATCCGAGCCTCCGTGCCAAGGTCTCGAGCAAGGGCCCATGCATGCCTTTCTTGTTGCCGCGACCCATCTCATCCCAGTAATTGCGCGCGAGCTCGAGCTTCGGGCCGACCGGCATTTTCACTTGCGTCAGCGCGGTCAGATCCTCAAAGCCGGCCTCGCCCGCGACTTCCTGCGCCAGCACCCATTTCATCTGCTCCATCGAGCAGGTATCGGCGAGCCACGGAAACAGCGGATCGCCCTGGCCGGGACCGGTCGCGGTGAGGTCGGTCAGCCAGGCATCGAACCCGTCGGGATCGGGCGGCGCCTGCGCGGCACGCGGCGCGACGGCGCGGCGCTCGCGCTCGAGGAACGCGCCCTCGAGCAGCAGCCAGTCGCGGTCCGCGTTGATTTCGTCGCGCCAATGCGGGTTCGGCAGCCCCGGCACGAGGCGGCGGCGATTGAACACGGCAAGCCGCTGCTGCAGCTCGTCGTCGCTGAAGCCGAGATCGTGCGGCTCCTCGGCGCCCGTCCGATCTTCCAGAAAATCCAGCACGCTACTTCCTCTTCCTCACGTTCAGCACGACCGCTGCGATGCGCTCGGCGGTACGATAGGCTTGGGTTTCCAGTTCTTCGCCGAACACATCGGGATCGACGTCTTCGTAGGTCCAGGCGAAATCGGCCGCCGCCAATGCAGGCAACGCGGCGTCACGAAAAAGGTCGCGTCCGCTGACGATTGCGGTCCCGGTGTAGAGGATCAGGGTTCCGCCCGGCGCGAGGCGGGGCAGAGCGGCTTCGAGGATGCGTAGCGAAAGAGCGGCCCCGAAATCGCCGCCGCCGTGGCGATAGGCGCGGGCAAGCGGGTCGTTGAGATAGGGTGGATTCGAGACGATGAGTTCGAACATGCCTCCGACGCCGTCAAGGATATCCGCCCGAACCGGAATTGCGTTCGGCGTGCTCGCCAGTGCGGCATTGATGCGCGTGAGGTGCAAAGCGGCTTCGTTGATGTCGGTCATCAGTACGCGGGCTTCCGGCGCATATTTCGCGACGAGGATGCCGCCCGGCCCGGCGCCGCAGCCGATGTCGACCGCGTTTTGAATCGGGGCGGCGCGTTCGCGCAACGCCGCTTTGATCGCGCGCGCGAAGCGATACGTGTCGGGTCCGAAGAAAACCGCATCCGCTGCCGTCGTCGGGAAGGCCGAGTGGAGGAACAGCTCGCCTTCGAGCGACGACACGCGCAAGGCACTGCGGAAGAGGCCGTTCTCTTCGATGAGAATACCTGCCTCTCGCATGAGTACCAGTATCTCGTCCGGAACGACCTCGCGCGCGAATGATCGGCTCCAGCCGAACACGTCGCGCAGGGCTCTTGCTTCTCTGTTCTCCGGCCGCGCATTCACCCGCGCATGCGTAGCGGGAGTTACCGTCGTGAATTCATACCCAGCCGCCCGCAAGGCCTTGCCTAGGCGCAGCAGGACGCGATCATTGCCGGCCACATCCGGTTGCGGTTCGCTCTCTTTGGTCATAGGGCCTTCAGCTGCTGACGCGCGCGACGCAAAGAGAAAGAAGCATGAGCACGATCGAGCATCTCCGCCCCAAAGGGCTTTTCAACAATCCCGCATACTCGCACGCCGTCGTCGCTTCGGGGGCGCGAACGATCTACGTCTCGGGCCAAGTCTCGATGGACGAGAATGGCGCGGTCGTCGGAGTTGGCGACCTTGCGGCGCAGACGACGCAGGCGCTGCGCAATCTCGGTCTCGCTCTCGACGCTGCGGGAGCCACCTTTGCGGACGTCGTGAAAATCACGACCTACGTGGTGAACTATGCGCCCGAGCATCGCGCAATTATCGGCAAAGCGCGCGCTCCCTTCTTTGCAGGTGGCGAACCGCCGGCAAGCACCCTCCTTGGTGTCTCCGCGCTTGCGGTGCCCGACTGGCTGATCGAGATCGAGGCTGTCGCGATGGTCGGGTAAGGGGGGCACCTCCCTTAACTTGCGCTTCCCCGGCATCTCGCCTCTATCGCCGCTCATCCCACAGGCGGATTCATGCGGTTCCTGCTCTAA
>JAFASC010000227.1 GCA_019244955.1 Methylobacteriaceae bacterium
GATGGTAGATGCGCCGCCGATCGGTCGGCCGCTCATCTTCGTTGAAGCAGCCCATCTTGCCGCCTTCGAGATAGCGTAGGCGAAAGGTGTCGCGCACCGCATCGAGAAGCGGGCCCGAGCGCGTCAGCGTCTGCATCGGCTCGCCGATATCGCGCCAGAAGATCAGCATCTCCATCGCCATGGCTATGACTGCGTAGACGAACGCCGCACCGAATAGAGCCACCATGGCGCGGTGCGGCATCAGCTTGAAGAAGGCGCCGGGGCCGCTGTTGACGCCAAACAGGACCGAGCGGTCTTGCCATCCGACAAAGCCGAGGATGAACGCGGCGACGCAGAGCGCCGCAACAAGGCTGATCGCGAGCCCGTTCCTCGCGAATATCGGCGCCAGCGCGCGCGGCCAAGTATACGCGGCATAGGACTCGGCGCGCGCTTTCGCCAGCACGCGCGGGACATTGACGTTGAACTCGTGCGGCGGCGAGAATTGGCAATCGAAATAGCAGGCGCCGCAGCCGTGGCAGAGATTGGCGAGATAATTGAGATCGCCGTCGGGAAAGGCGCGGCGCATCTCCATTGCCGGAAACACCGCGCACAACCCCTCGCAATAGCGGCACGAATTGCACAGCGTCATCAGCCGGTCGGCTTCGGCAAGTGTTACGCTTGCATGTGTCGTCTCAGTTGCGTGCACTTTTCGCCGCCTCCCGCCCCGCAATGCGCCCGAAGACGCTGCCGATGGTCATGCCGATGCCCGCCGCATAGCCGCGCCCGAGCACGTTGCCAGCCATGATCTCGCCTGCCGCGAACATATTGGCCGCAGGCTTGCCGTCCTGCATCAGCATACGCGCGTCGCGATCGACGCGCGTGCCGAGATAGGTGAAGGTGATGCCCGGCCGCACGGGATAGGCGTAGAAGGGCGGCACCTCGATGCGCCGCGCCCAATGCGATTTCGCCGGCGAAATGCCTTCGGTCCGGCAATCGTCCAAGATTTTGTCGTCGAACGTGCCGGGGCGAACGGCGGCGTTGAACGTCGCGATGGTTTTCTCCAGCGCATCGGGATCGAGTGCGAGTTTTCCGGCGAGCTCGCGAATATTTTGCGCCGCGATCGGCGGGAAGCATGATGGCATGAACAGGTTCAGCGAGCGCGCATCGAAGATGATGTAGGCGATCTGATCGGGCTGCCCCGCGACAAGGCGGCCCCAGATCGCGTAGCGTTTCGGCCAGATGTCCTCGCCCTCGTCGTAGAAGCGTTCGCAATTCTTGTTGACGACGATGCCGAAGACGACGCAATCGAGCCGCGTGATGATCCCGCCGTCGAATTTTGGGGCACGTGCGTCGATCGCCACCGCATGGCATTGCGTCGGATCGCCGATCTCCTGCACGCCCCTTTCGATCAGCGTCTTCAACACCGTACCGCGATTGTACGGCGTGCCCCGGATCAGGAAATTCTCGGCAGGCGGACCCCAATATTGCTTCAGCCATTCGATGTTCGCTTCGAAGCCGCCGGCCGCGGCAACCATCGTTTTGGCGCGAATGAATTCGGGGCCGCCGCCGTTCTTCACCGTGGCAGACAAAAACATCCCGTCTTCGATGTCCAGATCGGTGACCTCGGCGTCATAGCGAATGTCGACCCCGAGCTTTTCCGCGGTGAGATAAAGCGCATTCAGCATGGAACGGCCGCCGCCGAGAAAGAACGAGTTCGTGCGACCGAGACTCAGCGTGCCGCCGAGCGAAGGCTGGAAGCGGACGCCCTGCTGCGGAATCCAAGCTAGGATTTCCTTGGATTGGCCGATCATAAAGCGCGCGAGATCTTCGTCGGTTTGTCCTTGCGTGACGCGCAGGAGATCGTCGAAGAACTCTTCTTCGCTGTAAGGCCCGCTCAGCGTCTCGGTCGCGGCATCGTGCGCGCAGCGCATGTTGCGGGTGTGGCGCGTATTTCCGCCGCGATAAAACTTTGGTGCGCCTTCGAGCACCAGCACGGATGCGCCGGCGCGACGTGCGCTGATCGCCGCGCATAAGGCCGCGTTGCCGCCGCCGATGACCAGAACGTCGTGAGCTTTCTCAGACGTTTGCACCGAAGCCCCCGATGTTTCCTTCAGTGTGGTTTACGAAGCCGGTTCGTCAAGCCGGCACCCTCTTTCGGGACGGCACCGTCCGCGATGCAGGCGCCTTCGTCTTGGGGAGCAGCTGCTTGATCTTGCCCATCTCGCCCCACGGATCGGCGCCGAGCTGCGCCATCCTGTTCTCGATATTGCCGAGCGTATAAAGGTCGGCAGCGGTGAGGCTCGAAAGCTCTTCCCAGGCAAGCGGCGTCGCCACGCCCGCTTGTGCACGCGCCCGCGGCGAATAGGGCGCGATCGCCGTCGCGCCACGACCATTGCGCAAATAGTCGACGTAGATTTTTCCTTGGCGCTCCCGTTTCGTCACTGTCGACGTGTAGCGCTGCGGCGCATCGCGCTCCATGTTTTCGGCGACGACGCGGCAGAAATCCTTGGCTTCGTCCCAACCGGCGGATGGAGTGAGCGGCACGATGACGTGCAGGCCTTTGCCTCCGGAGGTCTTGACGAAGCTCTCGAGTTTCATGCCTGCGAGCCGGTCACGGATCTCTCCTGCCGCGGCGACCATCTCGGTGAAGGCAACGCCGTCGCCGGGGTCGAGATCGAAAATCAGCCGATCGGGGTGTTCGAGATCGTCGCCTGTCGAACCCCAGGGATGGATTTCCAGCGCGCTTGCCTGCACGAGCGCAAGCAGACCTTCGAGATTCGACACGCTGACAAGTTTCTCGCCGTCCTTAGGATCGCGGATAAGATCAATCGCGCGATCCATGCCCTTCCATTCGTGCTTCTGAAAGAAACAGCCCTGCGCGATGCCGGTCGGACAGCGCACCAGACTCAAAGGGCGTTTGACGATGTGCGGCTCAATCCAATCCCAGACGCTGACGTAATAGTCGGCGAGACCTTGTTTCGTGATGCCGGCTTCCGGCCACAGCACGCGATCGGCATGCGTGAGATGGATTGCCGGGATGGCTCTCGCAGGCTTCAGATCGCTGGCGCGGCCGGTGCTCTCGCGCACCACGTCCTGCGGCGGCTTGTCTTCGCGCAAGCCTTTGAAGGCCGCCTGCCGTATCTGTCCGCCGGCCGTCCAGCCGCGGAACGCGACCTCCATGACGCGTTTCGGTTCGACGAAGCGCGCATCGCGGCGCGCTTCGGAGGGCAACGGGTCCGGAAACGGCGGCTTCGCAACGCGATCGGGATCGAGCAGTTTGAAAAGCTGCTGCGCAACCTTCATCGAATAGCCGGTGCCGACGCGGCCGGCATGCATGAGCCTTCCCTTGTCGTCGTGATATGCGGCGATGAGCGAGCCGATCGCTTTCGGCGACGTGGTGGAAGGCACATATCCTGCGATGACGAATTCCTGACGATCGGCACATTTGGCTTTGAGCCAGCCCTTGGCGCGTCCGCTGCGATACGGCTCATCGGCGCGCTTCGAGACGATGCCTTCGGCCCCGAGCCGGCAGACATGCTGCAACAGGCGATCGCCGCCGACATCGAAATCGTTGCTGTAGCGTATGCGGCCCTTGTCGCCATAAGTTGCGAGCAGGTCGGCGAGAACGCGCTTGCGATCCTTTAAAGGCACCCCGCGCAGATCGTAGCCGTTGATGTGCAGCAGATCGAAGGCGTAGAACACAACCTTTTCTTGATCGCCTTCGCTCAGAGCATTCTGCAGGCCGGAAAAGTCCGAAATTCCGGCGGCGTCTTCGACGAGCGCCTCGCCGTCGACGAGCGCCGTGTCGACAGGCAGATTTGCAAGCTCGCCGGCGATGCCGCGAAACTTTTCCGTCCAATCCAGACCGCGACGCGTGCGCAGCGTGACGGTGCCGTCATCGATCTCCGCCTGCAAGCGGTAGCCGTCGAACTTTATTTCGTGCAGCCAGCCGGCGCCGCTCGGCGGACGCTCTGCAAGCGAGGCGAGATAAGGTTCGA
>JAFASC010000258.1 GCA_019244955.1 Methylobacteriaceae bacterium
GGGGGCATAGGCATGCCGCAATTTGAACGGGACGGGGTCGAGTTCAACGTTACGCTGGACGGGCCGGAGAATGCGCCGCCGCTGATGCTGTCGAACTCGCTCGGCACCAATCTGCATATGTGGGACTGGCAGATCCCGGAACTGACGAAGCATTTCCGCGTCATCCGCTACGATTCGCGCGGGCACGGCAAAAGCGGCGCGCCGGACGGACCCTATTCCATCGACGATTTCGGGCGCGATGCGCTCGCCATCATGGATGCGTTGGAATTGGATCAGGTGCATTGGATGGGGCTATCGAAAGGCGGTATGATCGGCCAGTGGTTGCTCACGCATGCACCGGAGCGCATCGGCCGTGCCGTGCTCGCCAATACCGGCTGGCACATGCCCCCGCCCGATTTATGGAATCAACGCATCCGCATCGCGCTCGACAAGGGCATGGAGGAACTCACGCCCGGCGTCATCGAGCGATGGTTCACGCCGGAATTCCGCGCCCGCGAGCCCGATACCGTCGAGAAGATCGTGCGCATGCTGCACACGACGCCGGCGCACGGCTATGCCGGATCGTGCAGCGCGATTCGCGACATGGATCAGCGCGAATCGATTAGGTCGGTGACCAATCCCGTGCTTGTCGTTGTCGGCTCGCGCGATCCGGCGACGCCGCCCGAAATGGGCAAGCGCATCGCCGATACGATCCGCGGCGCGCGCATCGTCACGCTCGACGCCGCGCATCTCTCGAATATCGAGCAGGCGGACGCGTTCAACCAGGCGGTCATCGATTTCCTCACCGCCCGCGAAGTCGCGCCGGCACGTCGAGCGCCGCCGCGTCATGCGGCTGGACGCAAACCGCCGCGGAAGCCTGTGGCGAGCAAGGCGGCAACGCGCAAGCGTCCGGCTGGCAAGCATGCGGCAAGCAAGAAGGCGCCGGCGAAAAAGGCCGCGGCGAAGAAATCCGCGACCAAAAAGACCGCCACCAAAAAGACCGCCACGAAAACGAGGGCGACGAAAAAGAGCGCCGCCGGCAGGAGCGGAAATAAAAAAGCCGGTACGAAAAAGGCCGCAGCAAAGAAGTCGCGGAAAGGCGGGCGCAAGGGCAGCCGGAAGTGAGCGACGAGACGACGCGCTACGACGCGGGAATGAAAGTTCGCAGGGCAGTGCTTGGCGATGCCTGGGTCGAGCGCTCGCTCGCTAACATCACGCCGTTCAACAAAGAGTTCCAGGAATTCATCACCCGCACGGCCTGGGGCGACGTCTGGACGCGCCCGGGCCTCGATCGGCGTATGCGGTCGGTCGGCGTTTTATCGACCACGATCGCGCTTGGCGCCTGGGACGAATTCCGCCTGCATGTTCGCGCCGCGATCAATAACGGGCTGACGCAGGATGAGATCAAGGAAGTGATCATCCAGAGCGCGATCTATTCAGGCGTCCCGAAAGCCAATCACGCTTTCAAGGAAGCGGGCGACGTGCTGAAGGAAGTCGGCGCGGCAAAGACGTAGCCGAGCCTGCGCTTACCTTCGCGGGCTATCCAGACCCGGCCTGTTCGGATAAGCCTCGCGCCCGCGAACTGGACCTGGGATGCGGCTTTTCGCGACTCCGGGGGAGTGGAGCTTTCGCTTGCACGCACCTGTACCGCCCGCTGTGATCAGCATCGAGGGACTCTCCAAGACCTACGCGTCGGGCTTCCAGGCGCTCAAAGATATCAACCTCAGCATCCGGCGTGGGGAGATTTTCGCGCTGCTCGGGCCGAACGGTGCCGGCAAGACGACGCTGATCAGCATCGTCTGTGGCATCGTCAATCCGAGTGTCGGCTCGGTCGCCGTCGACGGTCACGACATCCGCGGCGAATATCGCGCGGCGCGCTCGAAAATCGGGCTCGTGCCGCAGGAACTGACAACCGACGCATTCGAATCGGTGTGGAATACGGTTTCCTTCAGCCGCGGCCTATTCGGCAAGCGGCCGAACTCCGCGCATATCGAACGGGTGCTGAAGGACCTCTCGCTCTATGAGAAGAAGAACGACAAGATCATGACGTTATCCGGCGGCATGAAGCGCCGCGTCATGATCGCCAAGGCGCTGTCGCACGAGCCGGAGATTCTCTTTCTCGACGAGCCGAGCGCCGGGGTCGATGTCAGCCTGCGCAAGGATATGTGGCAGCTCGTGCGTGAGCTGCGCGACTCGGGTGTCACCATCATTCTGACGACGCACTACATCGAAGAGGCTGAGGAGATGGCCGATCGCGTCGGCGTCATGAGCAAGGGCGAGCTCATTCTGGTCGAGGACAAGACGGCTCTGATGCGCAAGCTCGGCAAGAAGCAGCTGACGCTGGAGTTGAGCGCGCCGCTTGCCGTCGTGCCAGCGTCCGTCGGCGGCTACGACATCGCTCTTGCGAATGAGGGCCGTGAGCTCGTCTATACCTACGACACGCAAGCGGAGCGTACCGGGATCACAACGCTTCTCGAGGAGCTCAAGCGTGCCGGCGTCAGCTTCAAGGATCTGCGCACCACCCAGAGCTCGCTCGAAGACATTTTCGTCGATCTGACAAGCCGCTGACATGATGAACCTGCAGGCCGTCCGCGCGATCTACCTGTTCGAGATGAGTCGCACGCGGCGCACGCTCCTGCAGAGCATCGTCTCGCCGGTGATCTCCACTTCGCTGTACTTCGTCGTGTTCGGCGCCGCGATCGGCTCTCGCATCACGCAGATCGAGGGGATCAGTTATGGCGCCTTCATTGTGCCGGGACTGATCATGCTCACGTTGCTGCAGCAAAGCGTCACCAACGCATCGTTCGGCATCTATTTCCCGCGATTCGTCGGCACGATCTACGAGATTCTTTCGGCGCCGATCTCGTTTCTCGAGATCGTCACCGGCTATGTCGGGGCCGCGGCCTCGAAGTCGATCATTGTCGGCCTGATCATCCTGGCGACAGCGTTCTTCTTCGTGCCGCTGCGCATCGACCATCCTGTCTGGATGATTGCGTTTTTGGTCTTGACCGCTGTCACGTTCTGCCTGTTCGGCTTCATCATCGGCATCTGGGCGGACGGGTTTGAGAAACTGCAAGTGATCCCGCTTCTTGTCATCACGCCGCTGACCTTCTTGGGCGGCAGCTTCTATTCGATCAACCTGCTGCCGCCGTTCTGGCAGAAGGTCGCGCTGATCAATCCGGTCGTCTACCTGATCAGCGGCTTCCGCTGGAGCTTTTATGGCATTTCCGATGTCGATGTCGGCGTTAGCCTGGCAATGACCTGCGTCTTCCTCCTCATCTGCCTGGCGATCGTCGGCTGGATCTTTAAGACCGGTTACCGGCTGCGGAATTAGGCCACCTCAGGTCTTCACGAATGGGCAGTGGCCTTCCGAGAGCGGCCGCCAGGCCTCTTCCACGGGAATCTCGCGCACCACGTTGAATACGTCCCACGGGCCCTTCGATTCCTCCGGCATCTTCGTCGCAAGCAGATACATCGGGTGCAGCTTGCGGCCGTCGACGCGGATCGAGCCTTTGCCGAAGATCGGATCGTCGGTCGGGATCGACTTCATCGACTCGACCAACTTCTTGCCGTCCGCGGCGCTCTTTGTTTGCGCCATCCCTTTCATGAGATGGATCGTCGCCGAATACATGCCGGCCTGCATATCGTTCGGCATGTTATGGCGCGGATGTTTCTCGGCGAAGCGCTTGGCGAAGGCGCGGGAATCGTCGTTGCGGTCCCAGTAATAAGGCGTCGCGATCTTGACGTTCTGCACTGCCTTGAGGCCCAGGCTCGGGATGTTGGTGACGTTGAGGATCAACCCGGCCATGCGCTGCTTGTTGCCGAGCCCGAACTCGGCCGCCTGTTTGAGGGTGTTGTTGGTATCGTCGCCGGCATTGGCGATGCCGATGACGTCGGCGCCGGACGCCTGGGCCTGCAACAGGTAAGACGAAAAATCCGCGGTGTTGATGGGATGGCGCGCGGCGCCGAGCACCTTGCCGCCGGCGGCCTCGACCGCGTCCGCGGCGCTCTTCTCGAGGCTTTTGCCGAAGGCGTAATCGGCGGTGATGAAGTACCAGGTCTTGCCGCCCTCGGCGACAAGGGCGCGCCCGAGCGAGTGGCCGAGCGACCAGGTATCGTAGGTCCAGTGAATGAAATTCGGCGAGCATTGCGCTCCGGTCATCACATCGGATCCCGCGCCGGAGCCGATCAGCATCTTGTTCTTCTCGGTGGTCAGCGCATCGACGGCGAGCGCCACGGCCGAATTCGGCACGTCCATGATCACGTCTACGCCTTCATTGTCGAACCAGCGCCGCGCGATCGAGACGCCGACATCGGGTTTCTGCAGATGATCGGCCGAGACGATCTCGACGGGCACGCCCAGCTTCTGCGCGTAATCGTCGACCGCCATCTGCGCCGCGATGACCGAGCCGATGCCCTGGTAATCGGCGTAGACGCTCGACATGTCGTTCAGCACGCCGATCTTCAGGGGCTTGGCGCCTTGCGCGAAGCCACGCACCGGCAGCGCCGCGCCGAGAAGCCCGAGCTTCAGCATGTCTCTGCGATTCATGATTCCTCCCAAATCGTTTTGTCGGCCGGACGGTGCGGCCGCGATGACCTGCGGCCTTTTATCACGCGGCTTCCGCGCTGTCCGCTTTAGATGTGGCGGTAGCTTCGCTCGAGATAGGCGAGGCTCTGGCCGGGCGCATAGCGGGCCTCGACGACTGCCCCGATCAGGATGGCGTGGGTCGAGGCGGTGACCACCTCGGTGACCCGGCAGTCGAACATGGCCAGGGCGGAATCGAGGGCCGGCGCCCCGGTCCGCAGCATGCCCCAGGTGCCATGGGTGAAGCGCTCGGCCGGATGCATTCGCGAGCGTCCGGCGAAATGGTCGGCGAGCCACTGGTCGGAAGAGGCGAGGGTATTGACGCAGAAGCAGCCGTTGCCGAGGAAGCGTTCGGCCGAACGTCCGTTCTTGTTGATACAGAAAAGCACCGTCGGCGGGTCGTCGGAGACCGAGACGACGGCGCTGGCCGTAATCCCCGCCTTGCCCACGGCCCCATCGGTGGTGACGATATGGACTGCCGCAAGGACGCGGCTCATGGCATCGCGGAAGGCGGCGCGCGTCTCGTCTGAGACGACCCAGAGGTCGTCGGTCATCTTCGCCGCTATCGCACCCTTGGCAGCCATCCGCTCCCCCGTGGGGCTCCTCGCCGCCAATATAGGTCGGCGCAACGAGATCGGCACTTTTCCTAGCGCAATCCGGTTAAAGAAGCCCATCTCTCGCGCCGCGGCGATTTGCGGGCGGGCATGGCGCTTGCTAGCGTTCCCGCGTCAATTCAGGGCGATTTGCTTCGCCGAGGCTCGAATCCAGCGCCCTCTATGGACGTCTTCCTTCAGCAGCTTATCAACGGAATCGCGCTCGGTTCGATCTACGGCCTGATCGCCATCGGCTACACGATGGTCTTCGGCATTATCGGCATGATCAATTTCGCCCACGGCGACGTGTTCATGCTGTCGGCCTTCATAGCCCTCATTCTTTTCCTGGCCCTGACGCAGTTTCTCGGAATGACGTCGCTGCCGCTGGTCTTCGTGCTGGTGCTCGTCGCCGCGATGGCGTTGACCTCATTGTGGAACTTCGTCATCGAGCGGGTCGCCTACCGGCGACTGCGCGGCTCGTTTCGCCTCGCGCCGCTCATCTCGGCGCTGGGCATGTCGATCTTTCTTGCCAACTTTGTGTATGTGGTCCAGGGGCCCCGCAATAAGGCCGTGCCGCCGATCTTCTCAGAGGTGATCCATATCACCGCCGGCCCGGGCGGCTACAACGTCACCCTCTCCTACAAGCAGATCCTGATTGTCGTCGTGACAGCGGTTCTGCTTGCCGCGTTCTGGTATGTCGTGCAGAAGACGCCGCTCGGCCGAGCCCAGCGCGCGTGCGAGCAGGACGCCAAGATGGCGGCGCTGCTTGGCGTCAATGTCGATCGCACCATCGCGCTGACCTTCGTCATCGGCGCCGCGCTCGCGGCCGTCGCCGGCGTTCTCTACATGCTCTATTATGGGGTTGTGAACGCCGCCGACGGCTTCGTGCCCGGTGTGAAGGCGTTTACGGCCGCCGTTCTCGGGGGCATCGGCTCGCTGCCGGGCGCGGTGCTCGGCGGATTGTTGATCGGTCTCATCGAGACGTTTTGGTCGGCCTATTTCTCCGCCGATTATAAGGACGTCGCGGCTTTCTCGATCCTGGCGATCACCTTGATCTTCGTGCCCTCCGGCCTGCTCGGCCGCCCCGACGTGGAGAAGGTCTGATGGCGGCGGGGGCGGCGCCCGACCGCTTTGATTTTGTGCGCGCGTCGAAGGATGCGGCGCTCGCCGCGATTATCGCGGCCGGTCTGTCGTTTCCGATCCTCGCGCTGCGCGCCGAGCCGGACATCGACAACAGACTTACGCTGCAAGGGCGCTGGTCGTGGCTCTTCATCGCCGCGCTGATCGTCTTCGTCGGGCGTTTTCTCCTCGCAATCTTCGACATCCGGCCGCGGCGCAAACCTGCGACGGACGAAGCGCTGCCCGCCTCCGCCTATCGCGCCGCGCGCCTTATCGGCCCCGCCGGGCTCGCGCTGCTGTTCGTCTTCCCGTTGGCAGTCTTCGCCGCCCTTGGCCCGCAGGGCTCACTGAAGTGGATCGATAATTACGGCATCCAGATTCTCATCTACGTGATGCTCGGCTGGGGGCTGAACATCGTTGTCGGTTTGGCCGGCCTGCTCGATCTCGGCTATGTCGCGTTCTACGCCGTCGGCGCCTATTCCTACGCGCTGCTCTCGACCACGTTCGGCCTGTCATTCTGGATTTGCCTGCCGCTCGCGGGCATTCTCGCGGCGTTCTGGGGCATCCTCCTCGGTTTTCCCGTGCTGCGGCTGCGCGGCGATTATCTCGCCATCGTCACCATGGCCTTCGGCGAGATCATCCGCATCGTGCTCGTCAATTGGAGTGTGGTCACCAATGGCGACGCGGGAATATCGGGCATTCCGCGTGCCAGCTTTTTCGGCCTGCCATTCACCGCCGGCCCGAACGGTTTCGCCGCGACATTCGGACTGAAGTTCTCGCCGATCCATCGCGTCATCTTTTTATATTACCTGATCCTCTGCCTCGCTTTGCTGACCAATTTCGTCACCGTGCGATTGCGGCGGTTGCCGATCGGGCGCGCCTGGGAGGCGCTGCGCGAAGACGAGATCGCCTGTCGCTCGCTCGGCCTCGACACGGTCAAACTGAAGCTCGCCGCCTTCGCGCTCGGTGCGATGTTCGGCGGCTTTGCCGGCGCTTTCTTCGCGGTGCGTCAGGGTTTCGTCTCGCCATCGAGCTTCACCTTCATCGAAAGCGCGACCATCCTCGCCATCGTCGTGCTCGGCGGGCGCGGCTCGCAGCTCGGCGTGGCGCTCGCGGCAGCCGTCATCATCGGCGGCTCGGAAATCTTGCGCGAACTGGATTTCCTGAAACAGATTTTCGGCGAGGATTTCGATCCGACGCAGTACCGCATGCTGATCGTCGGCATCGCCATGGTCATGATGATGAACTGGCGCCCGCGCGGGCTCGTCGCGACGCGCGCGCCGACGATCGCGCTTGGCGAGCGCCATGCCATTGCCGGCGCGCTCGTCAAAGAAGTCCACGGCTGATGGCCCGCGGATCGCGTTGATGCATCGAGATCCGCTGCTGACGATCGAGCATTTGACGATGCGCTTCGGCGGCCTCACCGCGGTCGACGATGTCTCTTTCGAGGTGCGCCGCGGCGACATCACCGCGCTGATCGGCCCGAACGGCGCGGGCAAGACCACCGTCTTCAACTGCATCACCGGATTTTATCGGCCAAGTGCCGGGCGGCTGGTGCTTTCATCCGGCGGTTTCGATGCGAATGCGATAATTGCGCTCACCAATTCCGGCCGCCGCTATTCGAAACACCAAGGGCTTTTCCTGCTCGAGCGCATGCCGGACCAGGAGATCGCGCGCGAGGCGCGCGTTGCGCGGACCTTCCAGAACATACGCCTGTTCACAGGCATGACCGTGCTCGAGAACCTGATGGTGGGAGAGCACAATCCGCTGATGCGCGCGTCGGGCTATTCGGTATTCGGCCTGTTCGGCTTGCCGGCCTATCGCAGGCGCGAGGCGCAAGCGCTCGATCACGCCCGCGCCTGGCTGGATCGGATCGGCCTCACGGCGCGTGCCGACGATCCCGCGGGGGCCTTGCCCTACGGCGCGCAGCGGCGGCTGGAGATTGCCCGCGCCATGATGAGCGATCCTACTCTGCTTTGCCTTGACGAACCGGCTGCCGGCTTGAACCCGCGCGAATCGGCCGAGCTCAATGAACTCTTGCGCACGATTCTGGATGAGCAGGGTACCTCGATCCTACTCATCGAGCACGACATGTCCGTGGTCATGCAGATTTCCGATCACGTCATCGTGCTCGATTACGGCGAGAAGATCGCCGACGGCAGGCCGGACGAAATCCGCAATGACGCACGCGTGATCGCCGCTTATCTCGGTGTGGAGGACGAAGGAGAAGTCGAAGAGATCGAAGCTGCGCTCGGCGCGGGGCAAGGAAGATGACCCGGCCGCTTTTGAGCGTGCGCGGCGTTACCGCCTATTATGGCAACATCATTGCCCTGAAGGGCGTCGATGTCGACGTCGGCGAAGGCGAGATCGTCGCGCTGATCGGCGCCAATGGTGCCGGCAAGTCGACGCTGATGATGACGATCTTCGGCAATCCGCGCGCACGTGAGGGTACGATCACGTTCGACGCGCGCGACATCACGCGGCTGCCGACGCATGACATCGCGCGGCTGGCGATCGCGCAATCCCCGGAAGGGCGGCGCATCTTCCCGCGCATGACGGTTTTCGAAAATCTGCAGATGGGCGCCGCGCTCGCCGACCGCGCCCGCTTTGGCGAGGATCTCGACCGCGTCTTCGCGATTTTTCCGCGCCTCGAGGACCGCTTGCATCAGCGCGGCGGCACGCTATCGGGCGGCGAGCAGCAGATGCTGGCGATCGCGCGAGCATTGATGACGCGGCCGCGGCTTCTGCTTCTCGACGAGCCGTCGCTTGGGCTCGCGCCGCTGATTGCCAAACAGATTTTTCAGGTCATCGGCGATCTCAACAAAGCCGAAGGGCTGAGTGTGTTTCTGGTCGAGCAAAACGCCTATCACGCGCTGCGGCTCGCCCATCGCGGCTACGTTCTCGTCAACGGCGCGATCACGATGGCGGGAACCGGGGCCGAGCTGCTTGCGAGCCCGAAGGTGCGGGCAGCTTACCTGGAAGGCGGCGCCAGGAAAGCCGCAACCACGGCCGAACCATTCAGAGCGCTCTGATGCCGGAAAACCTTTGGACGTTCCTTTTGCTCACCTGCGTCCTTGGCGGTGCCGCGGCTTTTGCGACGGGCCGCGCCATCGCCTTGACCTGGCGGCCGTTCTGGCAGGCGCTCGCCTACATGATCCCGCTCACCGCGGCGGTGCGTTTCCTGCATTACGCGCTGTTCGCCGAGGACATTCTGGCCATGGGCCCGGCGCTTCTGGGTTTCGCCATCCTGCTTGCGATCGCGGCGCTCGCCTTCCGGCTCATCCAGGCGCGGCAGATGACGACCCAATATCCGTTCGCCTTCACCGCCGCCGGACCATTGACCTGGCAGGCCCGCGGCGACGAAGGGCCAAGGTGACAAGCCGACGCAGAATCGCGATCATCGCCACAAAAGGGGAGTCACGATGCAACGCAAATTGCTTTTCACGGCGCTAAGCGCCGTCGCGCTGGCCTATTCCGGCGCTGCCTCGGCGCAGATCAAGCTCGGCGTGGCGGGGCCGCTCAGCGGCGCCAATGCGGCTTTCGGCGCGCAGCTGCGTAACGGCGTAGACCAGGCGGTCGAGGACATAAACGCGGCGGGCGGCATTCTCGGCAAGAAGCTGTCGCTGTCGATCGGCGACGATGCCGCCGATCCGAAACAGGGCCGCAACGTCGCCAACAAGTTTGTCGGCGACGGGATCACCTGGGTCGTCGGCCACTTCAACTCCAGTGTGACGATGCCGGCCTCGGAGACCTATAACGAGAACGCCATCATAGACATCACCCCGGCGTCCACGAATCCGCAGATCACCGAGCGCGGCTACCAGTTCATGTTCCGCACCTGCGGACGCGACGACCAGCAGGGGAGCGTCGCCGGCAAATACCTTGTCGAGCATTACAAGGGAAAGAAGATCGCCATCGTCCAGGACAAGACCACCTACGGCAAAGGACTTGCGGATGAGACCAAGAAGGCACTGAACGCAGGTGGCGTGCGCGAGGTGCTGTATGAAGGCCTCAACGTCGGCGAGAAGGACTATTCGGCGATCGTCTCGAAGATAAAAGCGTCTGGCGCCGACCTCGTTTATTACGGCGGCGTGCATACGGAGGCCGGCCTGCTTGTGCGGCAGATGCGCGACCAGGGCGTCCAGGCGCCGCTGATGGGCGGCGACGGTATCGCCTCGGAGGAATTTGCCTCGATCGCCGGTCCCGGCGCGGACGGCACGCTGATGACATTCCCGCCCGACCCGCGGCTGCGGCCCGAGGCTGCCGAGGTCGTGAAGAAATTCGAGGCGAAGAAATTCAATCCGGAGACGTACACCCTCTACAGCTACGCGGCCGTGCAGGTTCTAAAGCAGGCGGCGGAGCAGGCGAAGTCGCTCGACAATCAGGCGATCATCGACATCATGCATTCGGGCAAGCCCTTCAAGACGGTGATCGGCGATATATCCCACGACAAGAAGGGCGATGTCACGCGCGCCGATTACGTCGTCTATCGTTGGCAAAAAGGCCCCGACGGCAAGATCACCTACAAGCAGCTGTGATCATCTCGGATTGAAGCCGACACCGGCTTCCAATCCGGCGCAGCGGATGAGGCGGCTGTCGGCGACGGCCGCCGTGCGGTGGCGCGTCGCGCGCTGATAATCGGGATTGCGCAACATATCGACGAAGGCTTGCGCGCTCGGATAATAAGCGACGAAAGCGAGATCCCAGCGCTCGTCCTGCGGGCCGATCAGCACGAGCTCCGGCGCGCCGATCCAGAGCTGCTTGCCGCCGACTTTATTGAAATACGGCGCCGCCTCGGCGCCGTACCGCCGATAGGCTTGCCGTCCGCTCACCTTCTCGCCCGCTTCCGGATCGCTGTCGCGATACGCGGCGAATTGGCGGAAGCGTAATAGATTGATCATGTGGACGGGGCGATCGAGCGGCAGGC
>JAFASC010000335.1 GCA_019244955.1 Methylobacteriaceae bacterium
AGATCGTCGTCATTGCCGACGCAGCAGAAGACGATCTCCTGGCCTGCCGCCGCTTCGCGCGGTGTGGCTTCATGCTTGCCGCCGAATTCTTGCGCCCATTTCTCGGCTTTGGCGCCGGTGCGATTGTAGACGGTGACGGCGTGGCCGCCTTTTTTGGCGAGATGCCCCGCCATCGGATAGCCCATCACGCCGAGACCCAAAAACGCAACATTCATCGGAAAATCCTTCGAGTTGGCGGCTCTGCTCGCATCTGGCGACAGAAGACCGACGACGGAGCACGGATAGCGTGCGTCCTTGTCCGTTCTCCTTCATTCCGAGTGCATGTGCACCACGGTCACGCCCTTCGGCGAGTAGTTCGGGATGTCGGCGACGGCGGCCTTGCCTTCCGCTGAGCCCATGCCGGCTTGCATCGCCGCGGGGCTGTCGAATTCGGCGATGAACATGCAGAAGTGCGGCGGGTCCTTGCCGTCGAGCGTGGCGGGATAACCATAGGAATAGGACTTTACGCCGGGAATCTTCTTCGCGAGCGAAATGTGCGTGTCGCGATAATATTTCTTGAAGTGCTCGGGATCATCGGGCTTCGGATAGAGTACGATCATCTTGTGCACTGGTGCTTCCTCCCTTGGTGAGTCTCAAGCTACAACGGAATTATGGGTGCTAAAAGCGGCGCGGGTAACGGGCACTCAATTCACCGCGAAATCGAAATACTTCGCTCTGATCTTTGCAAATGTCCCGTCCGCCATCACCTCGTCGATGGCCTTGTCGAAGGCGGCGCGCAAGGCCACGTCCTCCTTGCGCAATCCGATGCCGATCCCCTCGCCGAAATAAGCGGGATCGCGCGGCGCGTCGGCAAGGAGCTTGCAGCATTTGCCTTCGCGGCGGTTTTTCAGGAAATCGAGGACGGCGTCCTTGTCGCCCAGCGCCGTGTCGAGCCGCTCTTCGGCCAAATCGAGGATTGCCTCTTCAAGGCTCGCATAGCGCTTCACCTCGGATTTCTTGTAGACGTCCTCGGCAAAGGCCTGTTCCGGGCTGCCATTCTCGACGCCGATCGTCTTGCCGGCAAGCCCGTCCGGGCTGATGTCGTGCAGGGCGGATTTGTTGTTGACGACAAAGCTCTCGGGCATGCGCACATAGGGTTTAGTGAACGCGATCTTCTCGCGCCGCTCGTCGGAAATCTCCATCGCCGCCATGATCGCATCGTACTGGCGATCGAGGAGGCCCGGAATCATGCTATCCCAATCCTGCGCGACAAAGGCGCAGGTGATTTTTATTCGCGCGCAAAGCTCGCGCCCGAGGTCGATTTCGAAGCCGGCGAGCTCGCCGTTGTCGATATAATTGTAAGGCGGGCGGGCGCCTTCGCTGGCGATGCGGATGTGCTGAGGCACGCTTTGCGAGCGCGGTTCAGCATTCGGCATCGCTCCCGGAAGCGCCACGCATGCAAGAAAAATCACGAGCGCACGAAGGCGCGGCAGTGTCACCGCTTGTTTCCTGTTCTGCCGTCGGCTGTCTGCGCTCGACCCGGGCGGGTTGGGCGGGGAGACTGCCCCATGGCCAAGCCCGCCGGCAAGCCGGCGTCCATTAGCCTAATGGCGAGGGCTGCACCGCTCCCATATAACGCCGGGCGAACCTGGAGATCGATGTGGCTGATGAAGCCGAATTGTTGAAAGCGCTAGAAGCGGTGAACGGGCCGGACGGCAAGACCCCGCTGCCGCGTTCCGGCGCCATCGCCGGGCTGACGGTGCGCGGCGACAAGGCTTATCTGGCCATCGCCATCGATCCGAAGCGTTCGATGGAATTGGAGCCGATGCGCGCTGCTGCGGAAGCAGCGGCAAAAGGGGTACGCGGCATTTCGTCCGCCATGGTGACGCTCACCTCAGAGCGTCCGCAGGGAAGCGCCGGGGCGCAGCCTCCCGCGCCGCCGCCTGGCCCGCGCGCGCAAGCGGCACGTGCGCAGCGCGAGATTCCAGGCATTGCCCGCATCATCGCCGTCGCCTCCGGTAAAGGCGGCGTCGGTAAATCGACGCTCGCGGCCAATCTCGCGCTTGGGCTGGCGGCGGAAGGCTGGCGCGTCGGCCTCCTCGATGCCGACATTTACGGGCCTTCCGTACCGCGGCTCTTCAACGTCAAAGGCAAGCCGGAACTCGAAGGCCGCATCTTGAAGCCGATCAACGCCTACGGCATCGCGGTGATGTCGATCGGCTTTCTTGTCGAGGAGACCACCGCGATGGTGTGGCGCGGGCCGATGGTCATGTCTGCACTGACGCAGCTCTTGCGCGAGGTCGCCTGGGGCGAGCGCGACTGCCTTGTCGTCGATATGCCGCCCGGCACCGGCGACGCGCAGCTCACACTTGCGCAGAACGTGCCGCTTGCAGGCGCGGTGATCGTCTCGACACCGCAGGATCTGGCCCTGATCGATGCGCGACGCGGCGTCGCCATGTTCAAGCAGACCGAAGTCCCCATTCTCGGCATCGTCGAGAACATGAGCTATTTCTTGTGCCCGCATTGCGGCGCGCGAACCGACGTGTTCGCGCATGGCGGTGCCCGTCACGAGGCCGAGCGGGTGGGCGTACCCTTCCTCGGCGAAGTGCCGCTCGACATGTCCATTCGCGCCAATTCCGATGCGGGACGTCCGGTCGTCGCCGCCGAACCCGACAGCCCACAGGCGCAGGCCTTTCGTGCGATCGCGCGAAAGGTAAAGGCTTCGCTCGAAGGCGCGCCGGCGCGCGCCGCGCCGCGCATCGTCATCGAGTAATCGCGCCGGCGCGCGTCAGCTGCGCATGAGCTTGCGAATGTGGTCTTCGAGCGCATTCACCGCGAACGGCTTCGTCACCACCATCATGCCCGGCTCGAGCTTGCCCGAATTCAGCATCGCGCTTTCGGCATAGCCGGTGATGAAGATCGTCTTCAGTCCTGGCCGGCGCTCGCGTCCGGCGTCGGCGAGCTGGCGTCCGTTCATTCCCGGCAAGCCGACATCGGTGATCAACAACGCGATCGGCTCCTGCGATTGCAGGATGCCGAGCCCTGCCGGCCCGTCCGCCGCCTCGAGAACGCGATAGCCGAGATCCTGCAGAACTTCGACGATGAGCGAACGCACGATCTCCTCGTCCTCGACGACGAGGACAGTCGCCGATCCGAGCTTCTCACGCTCAATTTGCTCGGGCTGCCGCGCCGGCGCCTCTTCTTCGGCGCCCTGACGGCGCGGCAGATAGAGCTTAACGCTGGTGCCGCGGCCGACCTCGCTGTGAATGCGCGCATGTCCTTCCGACTGCTTGGCGAAGCCGTAGATCATCGAAAGCCCTAGCCCGGTGCCTTGCCCGAGCGGCTTCGTCGTGAAGAACGGATCGAAGACTTTGTCGAGGATTGCGGGCTCGATGCCAACGCCGGTGTCGGACACGCTGATGCAAATATACGGCCCGGGCCTCTCTTCGTCCTCGGCGGCGACGTCGCGCGGCCCGAGATGCGTGTTCATCGTCTCGATGCGCAGCCGCCCCCCGTCGGGCATTGCGTCGCGCGCGTTGATGACCAGGTTCAAGATCGCATTTTCAAGCTGGTTGGGGTCGCACATCGTCGACCACAAACCGGCTGCGAGCCCGAGCTCGATCTGGATCGAAGGGCCTGTCGTTCGGCGCAACAGCTCTTCCATGGACGTGATGAGGTCGTTGACGTCCACCGGCCGCGGAGCCAAAGGCTGGCGGCGCGAGAACGCCAGCAGCCGGTGCGTCAGAGAGGCGGCACGATTGGCCGAACTCATCGCGCCCTCGATATAGCGTTCGAGCTCTTGCGTGCGGCCCTGAGCGACTCGCATCCGCATGAGATCGAGCGAGCCGACGATGCCGGCGAGCAGGTTGTTGAAATCGTGAGCGATGCCGCCGGTGAGCTGGCCGACTGCTTCCATCTTCTGCGATTGGCGCAGCGTCTCCTCGGTCTGCGCCTGTTTGGTGAGCGCTTCCGCGACACGCTCTTCGAGCAGCTGATTCATCTGTTGCAGATCGTGCTCGGCCTGCTTCGACGTGGTGATGTCGTGGGCGATGCCGATGAAGCCGTTGCGCTCGCCATGGGTGGTGAAACGCGGCTGCGAGATGGAGCGCAGCCAGCGCCATTCGCCGTCGGCGCGCTTGTAGATGGCTTCGAGCGTGAAAGTCTTTCCCGAACTCTCGCCGGCGACCTGCTCTTTAAGGATCCGCGGCAGATGATCGGGATGAATGGCGCGGCGCCAATCATATGTCAGCGCTTCCTCGTAGGAGACGCCGAGGAACTCCTGATAGGCAAAATTGGTGAACCCACGCGGGCCGGCGGCCGAGGTCACCCAGATCGGCACCGGTGCGCTGTTGGCGATGACCCGGAAGCGCTCCTCGCTCTCGCGGATCGCTTCGAGCGCGTCCTCCTGTTCGCTGAGCGCCTTTTCGCGCTCGAGGATCGCGCGGCGCAACTGCATCTGCGTCATCACCTGGCGCGCGAGTACGCGCAGCGTGAACGCCTGGTCTTCCTTCAGCCCATGCGGCCGCGGTTCCTGGTCGAGCACGCACACCGTGCCGAGCGGCAGGCCTTCGGGTGTGCGCAAGACCGCACCGGCATAGAAGCGCACGTGCGGCTCGCCGGTGACGAGCGGATTGTCGGCAAAGCGCGGGTCGCGCGTCAGATCGGGAACGACCAGGAGCTCCTTCTCGCGCAGCGCGCTCGCGCAGATCGACATACTGCGCGGCGTTTCCTGCATGCCGACGCCGAGCTCGGACTTGAACCATTGGCGTTCTTTGCCGACGAGCGAGACGAGCGCCATCGGCGCGTCGCAGGTCAAGGCGGCGAGTTTGGCGATGTCGTCGAAGGCGGGCTCCGGGGCCGTGTCGAGAATGCCGTAGCTCTCGAGGGCTTCGAGGCGCTGCGCCTCCGTCCAGGTCGGAACGAGTTCGTTCAAATCGAGCGTGTCCAAGTGCGACCCGAGCTTTCCTAGCGCCGGTCGATCGTGAATTTCTGGAAGCCGCGCAGCATCTGCGGCTTGCGCGCCGACAAAATGCGCGAGTTGACGCCGGTCCAGCCGATCTCGCCGGACAGGCGGCCGTACTCGATCTTCGGACAGCGATTCATGATGACCTCGATCCCTTTTTCCTCTGCGCGCGCCGCCGCTTCGTCGTTGCGCACCCCGAGCTGCATCCAGATCACTTTCGGCAACGGGTCGAGTTGCAGCGCCTCATCGACGATGCCGGAGGCGGCGGCGGAATTGCGGAAGATTTCGACCATGTCGAGCGGCTCGGGAACATCGGCGAGCTTTGCATAGACGGGCGCGCCGAGAATATCCTTTCCGGCAAGGCCAGGGTTGATCGGAAACAGCCGATAACCGCGCGAGATGAGATATTTCAGCACGAAATAGGATGGCCGCGCATTGTTGTTCGAGGCGCCGACCATCGCGATCGTGCGCACGCCCTTGAGGATGCGCTGGATCGTAGCGTCGGGATAAAAATCGTGGCTCATCGCAGATATATAATGGTCAGCCGCCGCGTTGGATGGTGAAGGCGATCTGCCATTCGCCGTTGGGCGCTTTCAAGAAGCAGACGGCCTGCGGCGCCAGCTCGTTGATGCCGACCTGGTCGGTGAAACCGAGGCCGCCTTTGGGCATGGCGATGCTGTTCCACCCGGCCGGGATGCTCATCGTCAATTCGACCACGAGCGGCAGGAGATCGCCGGGCTTGACGTTGAGCGCCACGGGAGCGTCCTCCGCCGGTTTCTCGCGGAGCTGAATCTCGGCGCCGGCGACGCGCAGGTTCTCGGGATCGATCCCTGCGGCCTGAACCACCTTGGCCGCTTTGCCGTGATCGAATTTGGCCAGCGCGGGCAGACAGGCCGAGCCCGGAAGATCCGGATAGGCGCTGACGCTGTTTTCCTCGAGCACGGTCGCGAAAAACCCGATCACCGCCTCTTCCTGATCCTGCTTCGACAGGTCGGCCGGAACCTCGCCCTCGCAACAGAGCGCGTTGCGCAGCCGGTCGGCGGGCTTCATCTGCATTTTGCCGACGACCTTGGACTGGCCCGGCCCGCAAGGTGCGAGCGGGTCGACGCTGCAAGATAGCGGCACATAGCCCGATGAAATCATCGCCTCGAGCGGTGCGAGCGTGTGCGCGGTCACCGCCTGACGGATTTGCTCGATCCGCGCCTTCAGCGCTGGGTCGTTCTCGACGCTGCGGTCGTAAGTTGCCTCGACGGCATCGAACGGCTTTGTCTTGAGCTGCGTTTGCGCGACAGCTTGGTCCGCCAAGGCAAGCGCGATAGCCCAGAGCAGCGCCGCAAACAGTCTCATGCCTCGCATCGCGCTCAGCAATCGCGCCATTTCGGCTCGCGCTTCTCGACGAACGCGCCGATGCCTTCTTCGGCGTCGCGCGCGAGCATATTTTGCACCATCACATCGACCGTATAGTCGTAAGCCTCCGCGAGACTCATGTCGCGCTGCGCGTAAAATGCCTTCTTGCCGATGGCGAGAACATGCGTCGATTTGCTCGCAATCTTCCGCGCGAGCGCCTGGGCGGCGGCGAGCGCCTGGCCGGCTTCGACGACGCGATTGATCAGCCCGATCCGATGCGCCGTCGCAGCGTCGGCAAGCTCGCCTGTCAACAGCAATTCCATTGCATGTTTCGGCGCGACGTTGCGCGACAGCGCGACCATCGGCGTCGAGCAGAAGAGGCCGATATTGACGCCGGGCGTGCCGAAGGAGGCGCCGTGTCCGGCGACAGCAAGATCGCAGGTCGCCACAAGCTGGCACCCCGCGGCGGTCGCGATCCCCTCGACCGCTGCGATGACCGGCTGGGGCAGGGCGACGATCGCCTGCATGAGAGAGGCGCAGCGACGCATCGTCTCGGCATAGAAGCCGCGGCCGCGATCGTCATCGGCGCGATGGACGGTGAGTTCCTTGAGGTCGTGGCCCGACGAGAAGACCGGGCCGTTGGCGGCGAGAACGACGGTGCGAACCTGGCGGTCTGCCGCGATCGCATCGATGCTTGCGCGTAGCGCGTCAATCAGCGCCAGCGAGAGCGCATTGCGTTGCGCGGGGCGGTTCAAGGTGAGGGTGGCGATGCCGCCGGCATCGCTGCGGAGCACCTGCGCCTCGCCGACCTCGCCAAAGCGCGTCTCATCGTTCATGAAAGTCTCCTCGCGCGCAGGGGCGTTCGACATGCCAGGATTAGCAGATGGGAGAAAAGAGCAACACGTCCAACCCGGCGATCAAAGCCTATCACGCGCATGTCTATTACGAGCCTTCCACGAAGGATCGCGCCGCGAGCTTGCGCGAGGAGGTGGCTGTCCGCTTTCCGGATTTCCGGCTCGGGCGCTGGCATGATGCACCGGTCGGGCCGCACACGCGGGCCATGTTCCAGATTCTGTTCGCGCCGGATCGGTTGGCGGATTTCCTGCCCTGGCTGATGCTGAACCGGCAGGGCCTTGCCGTGCTGGTCCATCCCGAAACCGGCAACGATTACAAGGATCACGCCGGGCATGCTCTATGGTTAGGTGAGATGCTGCCGCTCAAGCTCGACGTGCTGGAAGGCTGAAGTGAACAATAAGGCGACAGCCGCTCCGGTGATGAGCGCGGCCGAGGTCACCGCCTTCCTCGATCGCGAATTCCCGCAACTGCTCAGTGGGCATGGGCGGTTCAGGATCGAAGCGGTCGGACCGATGACCGCCCGGGTGCGCCTTGTCTACGACGAGCGCCATCTCAGGCCCGGCGGCACCCTGTCGGGTCCCTCGATGTTCGGGCTCTGCGACGTCTCACTCTACATCGCCATCCTGGCGCAGATCGGGCCTGTCGCATTGGCGGTCACCACCAACCTCAACATCAACTTCCTGCGCCGGCCGCAGGCGCGCGACCTCATCGGTGAGTGCCGGCTGATCAAGCTCGGCAAGCGCCTCGCGGTCGGCGAAGTCTGGGTCTATCCCGACGGATTGGACGAGCCGGTCGCGCACGCCACGGGGACGTATTCGATCCCGCCGCGGTGAGGTGGTCGGTGGAGAAAGCGTCAAAAGCCGGCAGCGACGATGGCATGCAACAGATTGGCGACGCTGTAACCGACATTTTCTGGCGTCGATCCCATGCGCAGGATCACCAGTTTGCGGGAAGGGATGATCGCGATCGCCTGACGATTGTGTCCGAGCAGCAGAAATGTATCCGCAGGAACAGCGAATTCGAGGGCCGGCGCCAACCAAAGTTGTCCGCGAGCATAAACCGGACCGCGGCCCCGATCAGACGCTGGCAAAGGCGAGCGAATGTATTCGCCGAAATCTTTC
>JAFASC010000341.1 GCA_019244955.1 Methylobacteriaceae bacterium
TGCATCGCGGGCTTCGCGTAAACCGCATTCAAAGCCGCCGCATGCTCGTCGAGCTTGCGTGCCTCCGCGGAGGCGAGGAGCGCGGTGTCGAGCAGTGCCGCCTGGCGCACGCCGCGCAATTCCCTGGTGAAGACATAACCCTCCGCCTCGACGCGGCCTTCCCATCCGCGCTCGATGTCCTCGGCGAGCGCGTCGAGGCGCTGCGCGACGTCATCCGCGCGCCATTGCGCCTCTTCCTGCGGCAGCGTGCCGAGCGGTTTTAGCGCGCCGGCGATCGCCGCCTGCTCGACGACGCGGCGGTCGTAGCGCGAATGCAATTGACCGAGGATGTGGCGCACGATTCGCGCCTCTTCGACAAGGGCGCGGAGGTCGGCGCCGGCGCGCTCCTCGCCGGTCGAGAGGCGCAGCACCGCGCCGTCGATGCCATTGCCGATCATGTAATCTTCGCGGGCGCGCTCGTCCTTCAGATATTGCTCGGAGCGGCCGCGTGCCACTTTGTAGAGCGGCGGCTGCGCGATGTAGAGATGGCCGCGCTCGATCAGCTCCGGCATCTGCCGGAAGAAGAACGTCAGCAGGAGCGTGCGGATATGCGAGCCGTCGACATCAGCGTCGGTCATGATGATGATTTTGTGGTAGCGCAGTTTGTCGAGATTGAAATCATCGCGGCCGATGCCGGTGCCGAGCGCGGTGATCAGCGTGCCGATCTCCTGTGAGCCGAGCATCTTGTCGAACCGCGCGCGCTCGACGTTCAAAATCTTGCCGCGGAGCGGCAAGACGGCCTGATATTCGCGGGCGCGGCCCTGTTTTGCCGAGCCGCCGGCGGAATCGCCTTCGACTAAAAACAGCTCGGATTTGGCGGGATCGCGCTCCTGGCAATCGGCGAGTTTTCCCGGGAGGTTGGCGACATCGAGCGCGCCTTTGCGGCGCGTGAGCTCGCGTGCCTTGCGTGCCGCTTCGCGCGCCGCCGCGGCTTCGACGACCTTGCCGACGACGCGCTTGGCGTCGGCCGCATGCTCCTCGAGCCATTGGCCCAAGAGCTCGTTGATAACGCCTTCGACGACCGGCCGCACTTCCGAGGAGACCAGCTTGTCCTTCGTCTGCGAGGAAAATTTCGGGTCCGGCACTTTCACCGAGAGAACGCAGGTCAGGCCCTCGCGGCAATCATCGCCGGTGAGATCGACCTTCTCTTTCTTCGACAGGCCGGAGCGGTCGGCATAGCCGGTGATCTGCCGCGTCAGCGCGGCGCGGAAGCCGGCGAGATGCGTGCCGCCGTCGCGCTGTGGAATGTTGTTGGTAAAGGCGAGCACGTTCTCGTGGTAGGAATCGTTCCACCACAGCGCGACCTCGACGTTGATGCCGTCGCGCTCGCCGCGCACGACGATCGGCGCCGAGATGAGCGGCTGCTTGGCGCGGTCGAGATAGCGCACGAAGGCTTCGACGCCGCCTTCGTAATGCAGTTCCTCGCGCTTCACCTCGGCATGACGCGCGTCGGTGAACACGATGCGCACGCCGGAATTGAGGAAGGCGAGCTCGCGCAGGCGATGCTCGATGGTCTTCGCATCGAACTCGACCATCGTGAACGTGTCGGTGCTCGGCAGGAAGGTGACTTCCGTGCCGCGCTTCGGGCGCTCGCCGTCCATCGGCGCGTCGCCGGTGACGAGCAGCGGCGAGACCGCGTCGCCATGCGCGAATTCGATCAGGTGCTCGCGGCCGTCGCGCCAGATGCGCAGTTTCAGCCACGACGACAGCGCGTTGACGACGCTGACGCCGACGCCGTGCAGGCCGCCGGATACTTTATACGAATTCTGGTCGAATTTTCCGCCGGCATGCAGCTGCGTCATGATGACTTCGGCGGCGGAGACGCCTTCTTCCGCGTGGATGTCGGTCGGAATGCCGCGGCCGTTGTCGCTGACCGTGCACGAGCCTTCGGCGTTGAGCGTCACCTGGATCAGCGTCGCGTGGCCGGCGAGCGTCTCGTCGATGGCGTTATCGACGACCTCGTAGACCATATGATGCAGGCCGGAGCCGTCGTCGGTATCGCCGATATACATGCCCGGGCGCTTGCGCACGGCGTCGAGGCCGCGCAGCACTTTGATCTGCTCGGCGCCGTAGGTTTCGGATGAAGTGTCGAGGGGAAGGATGCGCGCGGGTTCGGCCATCATGTCTCTGGGCGGTGGTGGAAAAGGGTGCGGCCGCGGCCACGATTCGCAGCTTGCGAATTTTACCCGAAAAGCTTCGCGAATTGCACCCCGAAGGGCACCGTTTGAAGTGGATTCCAGGGACGAGAAAGCCCCGGAAAATCATCATCCTAATATAGGGCCGGAGAGGCCGCTTTTTGATAGGTGAATCGCCGCTAATTTGCCGGGCCGATGCGCCCGGGCGTGACCCGCAAAATCTGCGCGCGGTGGGTGAGCTCGGCGAATGCCGCATCATCGGCGCCGGTCATCCAGACCTGGCCGCCAAGCGCGGCGAGCTCGTCGAACAGCGCAGCGCGGCGCACGGGATCGAAATGCGCGGCGATCTCGTCGAGGAGCACGATCGGCGCGATGCCGCTTGCCGCCGCGACAAGATGCGCGTGGGCGAGCACGAGGCCGGTCAACAGCGCCTTCTGCTCGCCGGTCGAGCATTGCCGCGCCTCGAGGCCTTTCGGGCCGTGGCGCACGACGAGATCGCTCGTATGCGGGCCGATCAGCGTGCGCCCGGCAGCGGCGTCGCGGGCGCGATTGTCGGCAAGCATGGCGCGGTAGCGATCCTCGGCGGCGAGCGCCGGCACGCCGGCGACGAGCACGTCGATCTCGCCGTCGAGCGCAATCTCGGCGAACGGGAAGGGCGAGGCCTCCCGGCGCTCGGCCTCGATCAGCGCGGCGAGCCGGGCGACGGTGTCGTGGCGCGCGGCGGCGACCGCGATGGCGAGCTCGGCGACCTCGTGCTCGGCCGCCTCGATCCAGCGGCGGTCCGTCGCGCCGTCTTCGAGTAGGCGGTTGCGGTTGCGCAGGGCGCGCTCGAGCGCGCTGACGCGGCTGCCGTGATCGGGATCGACCGCGAGCACGAGGCGGTCGAGAAACCGCCGCCGCTCGCTCGCCGGGCCGAGAAACAGCTGGTCCATCGCCGGCGTCTGCCAGACGAGGCGCAGATGGTCGGCAAGCGCACGGGCGGACGGCGCCGGCGCGCGGTCGATGCGGAACCGCCGCGCCTGCGGCTCGCCGCCATCCGGCGGATCGAGGCCGACCCCGATCTGCACGCGTCCGCCTTGCGTCTCGATCTCGACGGAGACGGCGAAGCCGCCGCGCCCGCCGATCCGCGCGCATTCGGCAAGGTCGGCGCGGCGCAAGCCCCGGCCGGGCGAGAGCAGCGACAAGGCCTCGAGGGCGTTGGTCTTGCCGGCGCCGTTCTCGCCGGTGAGCACCACCATGTGTGCATCGAGCGGCAGATCGAGCGCCGGATAGGAGCGGAAATCAGCGAGGATCAGCCGCCGCACGGCCGGCGCGGCGAGCGTTCGTGGACGGGCCGAGATGGCGCGGGATTCGGCATTCATCGCGCGCGGGTGTGCCACGGATGCGGCGATTGGGACAGGGGCGGGAGCGGAACGTGGGCGCAGGCGTGACGTTAGCCCTGCCTGCGCCAACCGGGACGAGAATGATTTTAGACGCCGCCGCAACGCTGCCGGAGACTGCGCCGGAGGCAAGCGAATATCGCCCGCAAGCGGCGACGTCCGCGCTCGCCGAGAACTCCGTGGACACGCCGGAGGGCAACCGGCTGCATTATTACGAGAGCGGCGCCGGCCGTGACGTCATTCTCATTCACGGCGCGCTGGTCACCGCGGACGATCCGATCATTGCGCTTCAACATGCGCTGGCGCCGCGCCATCATATCGTCGCCTTCGATCGCCCCGGCCACGGCCTCAGCACGCGGCCGCGCGGCCAATCGTCATTGTGGACGCAAGCCGATTCCATTCGTGATGCGGCGAGCGCGCTCGGAGCCGCGCGCCCGGTGCTTGTCGGCCACTCGTTCGGGGCAGCCGTCGCGCTCGCTTACGCGATGCGTTACCCAAGCGAGATCGCCGGCGTGGTGGCGATTTCGCCGATCGCGTTTCCAGAGCCGCGGCTGGAGCATTTCCTGTTCGGCCCGCGCGGATTGCCGCTCGTCGGCGAGGCGCTCGCGGCGAGCATCGGCCCGCTGCAGGATGGCCTGACGCTGCCGCTTCTCTGGGAGGCGATGTTCTGGCCGCAGCGCATGCCGCAAAATTATCGCGAGCGCTTTCCCTTCGATCGCGTGCGCCCGCAACGTCGCATCCAGGCCGAAGGCGAGGATTCGCTGACGCTCGTGCCCGACCTCACGCGCAGCGCCGTGCAATATTCGACGTGTGCCACGCGTGTTCATGTCATTGCGAGCGATGTCGATCTGGTGACGAGCCCGGACATACACGCGCGCCGCCTCACACGGCGTCTGCCGAACGCGACGCTAACGATTCGGCATGGGCTCGGCCACATGCTGCATCATTTCGCGCAGGACGATGTCGTGCGCCTCGTCGACGATCTGCTGCCTTAGCTGCCGTCATTGCGAGCGAAGCCAAGCAATCCAGGGGCAAACGCCCGGATCGTGCGGAACTTGCCCCTGGATTGCTTCGTCGCTCACGCTCCTCGCAATGACAGCCGGTTTAATCTGGCGCTGCCTCGCGCAAAAGCGCGACAAGATGATCCTCACTGGGCTCTTCCGCAACGAAGGTGCGAAACCCGTGCGCGGCAAGCGGCTCGGCGACATCGTCGGATAAAGCATAATGACGAAGCCGCGCCGCTTCCTCCCAGAGCTCGGCGCGCTTCATCACTGCGATGAAAAGCTCGGCGCTGCGACGCGAGTAATGCAGCACGGCATCTAGTTCGCCGTCGCGCAGGGCGCGTTCAGCTTCGTCCCTCAGCGACAAGATTTCTCGCGCGGCATATGTTTCGATAAAATCCAAATCCAATCCGATCGCCTGCGCGGCCGCTTCAATGTCCGGCTTGCGATCGCGCCCGGCGAGATAGAGAACGTGTTGTCCCCGACGTAAATCGCTGCGCAGAAGCGCGATCAGCGTTTCTGCATTATCTGCGATGTGAATAGGCGCGCTCCAAGCCGCCCGCTCAGCGGCTTCGCGCGTGCGCTCGCCGACGGCGTAAAGCGGAATATTTGCAAGCGAGCGCGCGCCGGTCGTGAACGCGTGCGCGCTCGTCGCGATGATTGCATCGAAGGACCCGCTTGGCAGCGCGACGCTCGTCGCAAGGACTTCGAGGACAGGGGAGATGATGGCCTGATGCTCGAGCGCCGCCAGCTTTGTTGCCGTGCGTTCCGCATCCGCTTTCGCGCGCGTCAGAAGAATGCGCATCGAGCGGGCAAGGGTCTCACGCCGCGAGCACGCCGGCCGGCAATCGCGTCAGAAGTTCGCGCCCCGCCGCCTCGCCGATCGCAATCGCGTCTGCCGCGGGCCCGCTGCGTTGCACGTCGAAAACCTCGGATCCATCCGGACGCAGCACGATGCCGCGCAGCGACACTTGTTTGTTGGCGATTTCGGCAAGAGCCGCAATCGAGGTGCGGCAGGATCCATCGAGCACGGACAGAAACGTCCGCTCAGCGGCAACGGCGAGGCTCGTCTCTTCGTGCAAAATCGGTGCGATGCACTCTTGCGTGCTTTGGTCGTCGGCGCGTGTCATCAGACCGATCGCGCCCTGTCCTGGCGCCGGCAGGAAATCGCGCGTTGACAAAATCGCCGTCGCTTTCTTCTCAAGTCCGAGGCGCTTCAATCCGGCAAGCGCAAGCAGCGTCGCGTCGACCTCGCTGGTTTCCACTTTGCGCAACCGCGTCTCCACGTTGCCGCGCAGCAGCGGCGTCAAAAGATCGCGTCGCATATGCCGGACCTGCGCTGCACGCCGCAGCGAGGCGGTGCCGACGCGAGCGGCCCGCGGCAGGTCTTCGAGACGGGTTGCCGCCAGTGAGATGAAGCAGTCGCGCACGTCATCGCGTTCGAGAAAGCCCGGAATCAAGAGATCGTCGGGGATGAGCGTCGGAATGTCCTTGGCCGAATGAACGGCGACATCGATCTCGTCGTTCAACAGCGCGAGATCGAGTTCCCTAGTGAACAGGCCCTTGCCGCCGGCCTCCGCGAGGGGGCGGTCCCGGATGGCATCGCCGGTCGTGCGGATGACGCAGACCGAGATCGCCTCTTCCGAGACGCCGTGCGCATGCGAGAGGGCAGCGCGCACCTGGTGCGTTTGCGCCAGCGCCAGCGGCGAGCCGCGCGTGCCGATCCTCATTCGCGGGAAGCTCATGCAGCGCAATTTCGCGCATTTGGCAGCGATTTGCGAGCCCTGCCGTGCCGGTTTGACAAGAGGGGCGCCCGGTTCGTAAGAGACGCCCGGGCCCAGGTGGCGGAATTGGTAGACGCGCTGGTTTCAGGTACCAGTGATGCAAGTCGTGGAGGTTCGAGTCCTCTCCTGGGCACCACGGCTTCCTGAGTCGCTGACGCGCTTCTCGACGCAGAAAAGCCGTTCCGATGTTAACTCTTAAGTCCGAAGGGGCCGGCTACCCTGCTTTCGCAGCGCGGGCTGAGGCGAGCGCGTCCTGCAAATGCGCGACGTACCGTGCGAATGGCCGCTGTACGCCGTGCCGCAGCAAGGTGCGACGAACGGGCGCGCTTGCACCGCAGATGAGAACCTCCGTTCTGGTGCGATGCGCCTTTTCGGCGAACGATGCGATGCTCACTGCCGCGGTGCTGTCGAGCAGCGGCACGGCGGCAAAATCGAGAATGTAGACCTTCGGGTGCTCTGCTAAGCGGTCGAGTGCGGCTGCAACGGTCGCCGCTGCACCAAAGAAGAAGGCGTCAGATATACGTAACACGATGACGTCGCGATCCAGCGCCGAGACGCAAAAGCCGCCGACGATCGCGGTATAAAGCCCGCGATCCGGCGTCACGCTGGAGGCGATCGCGATGGCCATTGACAAGGGCAACGCCACGATCGCGACGGCCAGGCCTGCAACAACATCAGCCCTGAAATCGACAGGCCGATAACGCTCACGCAAAATTGTGACGAGTTTGGGCCCTAACGCTCACGAGGGCGGCGACGGACAGCGCGTTGAAGTAGGCAAGCTGCTCCCGACCCGAGTGCTTCACGTTGGGCCCCGATTTGAATCCTGTTTAGCACAGCAGAAGGCGTCCGGGCGTCAATCACGTTCCACTGCGCGCGAGAAAGGGTCTGTTCAGATTAGCGGCACCGATCACGCATCAGACGCGACGAGAAGCGAAGAGAATAGGTCCGTATTCGACGACAAACAACCAGAAAGCTGTGATCCATGCCAAGCGGCCAAAACCAGCAAGGGTACCGAACCATCGCGGCTCAAGAGCTGCGCAGATGCGGGCAATGGCGGAAAGCAACGCCGCGGCATAGATCGTCTCGAGGGAGGCGGGTGTTGCGTGAAGCAACCCGGTTAAGCTCATGGAAGCGCGCTTGTGATTTCGCGCACTGCTTATCTCGAACAAGTGTGCGACAGAGGGCGGCACAAACTAGCGAGAACCGGCATGTCCAGCAGCATCTACGATGCATTTTTCAAGGAAATGGCAGGCGGGTACCTCTTTCGAGCTCCCAACCCGTGGGTTTTTGGCGTCGGGGAACACTACTTCACCAACGAGGCGCAGCGGGCGGAGATTCTGGAACTCGGTAGGGTTCGGCGTCCCCTGATGAGGCTTCTGGTGTTTGCTGCCATACTGATTGCTTGCCCGGTCGCCAGTACGGTCCTCGTCTATTTCTTTTCGGGTCACGCAGAACCCGACGGAACAGACCTTGGCGCGATCGCGGTCCTGACGGTCACGTCCCTGGTCGCCAGCTTGTTCGTCGCAACGCAGTTGCGGCTACGTGGACTTCGTTCGATCCTTATACGTCTACCCAGCAGCGGTGAAACCTTGACGCTGCGAGACATCCAGGCCTCACAGGTCAAAGCGACGCCTCTGAAGTCCCTGTTGGTAACCGGAGCGGTTTTTATGGCCTCTGCGGTCGTGCAGGCGCTAGCCCTTGCATTCATCATCGGGATGGATATAGGAGCGCAAGGTCACGTCGCGATCGGATCGAGGGAGCTTCTCCTGTTCGGTCTGGTGTTGCTTCAGAGCGCATTTGCTGCACTTTCTTCAGGCGGGCAGCTTCGCGCATAGAGGACAAATTTCCGCCATCCGCTCAGGGACCTGCCGCTCTGAAAAGCCTTGAGGGCGATCGAACCAACTAAAGGCTTGCTTTGCTAAAGCTTGAGAAAAACGTCTCGGCATCGGAACGGTGCGCAACACCCGGCCGACTGTATAATGACTGGAAACAAATTCGTAGTGCAATGCAGCAGTAATGATTAACCGGGCACTGCTGCGTGGCGCTCGCCCGAGGACATCGACTGCTGCCCATCGTCACGAGGGAGTGAGCTCCGCTTTTAAGGGCAAACGATACGTTTGCTCGCGAGCGGGCAGACCTCATGTCCACTGGCGGGATCGGTTTCATTCAAAACGCTGGGCATGTTCTCCCCAAAGAAGCCAGCGAACGGAGCGGCCCCACAGCCCACGAAAGGACGGAAGCTGCTCAAGAGCGGCGGCCAAACGAAAGAAATTCGGACTGATCATTGCTTCCTCCAAGAGGCCGTTACCACCCCCGGACGATCCCCTTCTCCTTTCGGATCGGCCTACGGCCTATCGGGTCTCGGCGGGTATTGATAAGAGGAACCTAGCGGCTGCGTAGCGAAAAGATGTGCTCGGCCGCACAGAGGCGCTACGATCAGTTTCGCGCCACAGTTGCAAGCCCGGTGTCCCCGTCTGCCCGCGCCTAGAGGCTTCAAGATCATGGTCGTTGCACGATGCCAAGCGTGCGGTAAGACACGCGAGGTCGCACTTCGAACCGGGCATCGAAGCGGAAATATATCGCTTCAGCACCGGCATTCATCCGCCGATCCGCATGCCCGCGCTGTTTACTCGCTTCCACCGCTCGAGGTAGAGAGGATAAACGCCGCGCAACGCGTGTAGCGCCCAACCCGGCCCGTCCCGGTCTTGCACTCCCGAGTACAGGAATTGCCGAGTGCGTGCGCGACCTCGCACCGCGCAAAGGCTCAGGCGGTAACCTCACCGCCTATTGTGGGCCTTGCGCCTGGAGCCTAGACTAGAGGGTGATTGCCGGTCCTTTGGCCGGCATGTGGTCACGGCGGCCAGGGGGATAGCGCTTGCGATTACGGATTGCTTTTTGCCTGGTGCTTCTCGGTGTGTTCTGCAGTGCGGAGACTGCTTGTGCGCAAGCACCGGGTGGGAGGAGCAGCAAGGGTTTTGCGCTGGTGATCGGGAACGGCAATTATCCCGATGCGATGATGCCGATTGCGAGCGCGGTGAAGGACGCCCGGTCTTTGGCCGAGGAGCTGCGCCGCAACGATTTTGATGTCGACGAGAAGGAGAACGCCAATCGCGAAACGATGCGGCGGGCGATCGAGACGTTTCTTGCGAAGATCCAGCCTGGTTCGGCCGCTCTCTTTTACTTCAGCGGATTCGGAATCCAATCAGCGCGC
>JAFASC010000117.1 GCA_019244955.1 Methylobacteriaceae bacterium
CCGGCAGGTTTGGCGGCCTCCGGTTTTGCTGCGAGCTCGCTTGCCTCGGGCACGTAACGCGGCAGGAAAATGCGGAACGTCGTGCCTTCACCAACCGCGCTATCGACGAAGATGAAACCGCCAGTCTGCTTGACGATACCGTAGACCATCGACAGGCCGAGCCCGGTACCCTTGCCGACCTCTTTCGTCGTGAAGAACGGCTCGAAGATTTTGTCGCGCACGTCGGCCGGAATGCCGTGGCCCTCGTCCTCGATCTCGATCAGCACGTAATCGGCCGGCGTCAGCTGGCTCTCGTGGAAGTCGGCGCACTGCGCTTCGCTGACATTGTGCGTGCGCACGACGATCTTGCCGCCCGTCGGCATCGCGTCGCGCGCGTTGACGACGAGATTTACGATCACCTGCTCGAATTGGTTGATGTCGGCTTTGACGAGCCACAGATCCCGGCCGTGCTTCACGTCGAGCTCGATCGTCTCGCCGACGAGACGGCGCAAAAGCATGTGCAGATCGGACAAGACTTCGCCGAGCTGCAGCACTTGCGGACGCAAGGTCTGACGCCGCGAAAAAGCAAGCAGCTGACGCACGAGTCCCGCAGCGCGGTTGGCGTTCTGCTTGATCTGCATGATGTCGTGGAAGGCGGGGTCCGTCGGCCGGTGGTTGGCGAGCAGGAGATCGGAAAAGCCGATGATGGCGGTGAGCACGTTGTTGAAATCGTGCGCGACGCCGCCGGCAAGCTGCCCGATGGCCTGCATTTTCTGCGACTGGGCGAAATTCTCCTGCAATGCGCGCTGCTCGGTCGTATCGAGCGCGTAAAGCGTGACGCGGGGCTCGTCGCTCGCGCCCATCTCCTCGCCGGACGCAGCGAAGAAGAGCCGCGCCGAATGCTCCTTTTCGCCGGGGAGCGTCACGTCGAGCGGCGCGATGTCGCCTTTGCCGGAAGCCGCTTCGGCGAGTGTGTTCTCCAGCGCGGGGCGGTCGCGCTCGGCTATCGCTGCAAAGATCGAGCGGCCGCCCTCGCCACCTTTCAGCGCCTGCGGGATCAGTTTGGCGAAAGCGGCGTTGGAGCGGACGATGTGGCCGCTGCGGTCGAGCGAGGCGATCGCCATCGGCGTCGAATTGAACAGGCGCGCGAACCGCACTTCCGCGGCGCGCAGATCCTCTGCCGGTTCCTCCCCCGAGGCGCGGTTCAAGACCAGCGTGCGCGAAATGCCGGGCGTTGCATCCTGGCCGAAAGCGACGCGGTGCAAGAGGCGGACCGGCAGGCTCTGGCCGTTGCGGCGCTTCAGGTCGACGTCGAGCACTTCGGTGCGCACGTCGCCGGGACTGCCGGCGACCGCCGCCAGCAAGGCCGCGCCATTGCCGGCGACGAGGTCGGACACGGCGAGGCCGCCAGTGCCGACCTGGGCGAGATCGTAATCGAGCCAGCCGGCGAGCGTCGCGTTCATGTAGGAAACGCGCCCTTCCGCGTCGGAGGAGAAGAAGCCCGCCGGCGCGTGATCGAGGAAATCGATTGCGTGCTGCAATTCCTGGAAGACGTTCTCGTGCCGCTCGCGCTCGCGCGTGATGTCGGCGACACTCCAGAGTGCCGCGCGTTTGGCGCCCGGGCGCTCGAGCGGGCGCACGCGCACGCGATACCAGGCGACCGGAGCGTCGCCGAGAAGCGGCGGCGAAATGCGCAGCTCCTCGGTGCAGCGCTGGCCCTCGCGCGCCGCGAGCGCCAGGCGGTACACCGCCTCCGAGACATCGGCGCTGCCGGAGAAGAGGCGGTCGACGAGCTTCAAATCGGCGGCGCCGCGGGCCCCGGAGAGCGCCATATAGGCATCGTTGGCATAGATCGGCTGGTTCTCGCCCTCGGTGACGAGCAGGCCCTCGCCGCTGGTATCGGCAAGCAGCTTCGTCAGATCGTTGCGGGCGCCCTGGCCGGCAAACTGGATGAAGCCGACGGCAAAGGCGAACAGGGCAAAGACGCCGACCACCGCGAGC
Source organism: Methylobacteriaceae bacterium (assembly GCA_019244955.1). Taxonomy (GTDB): domain Bacteria; phylum Pseudomonadota; class Alphaproteobacteria; order Rhizobiales; family Beijerinckiaceae; genus JAFASC01. The sequence goes on from JAFASC010000117.1 coordinate 1,981, forward strand.
AGCGCCAGGAAGGCGAGGATCAGCCGCTGCGCGTCATCCCGCGGAAGCACGGAAAACGCGAGGACGACGACGACAAGCAGGATCGCCAGAATGAGGACCAGCCCGGGGCTGCCGGAACGTGCCGGACGATCGATTCCCGCGGCGGGCATGTCGCTCATTCACTCACCTGATAGCGGGCAGCCGACGGCGACCGCAATACGCGCCCTGCGGCTTTCCCCAGGCCCGCCATGCGTGTAAGTCTCCAACATGGCGTGACAGTGTTAACCATGCGTTAACCTTTCGGCCTTGCGCCTTGGCCTTCATGATAATTTGATGCGTTTGCCGGCGGACCCCAGAGAACCGAGTACATGCAGGTCATGAGTTTCTTCGGAGAGAATCGCACGCTCGCCTTTGTTCTGGCCGCCGTGTGCCTGCTCATCGGCGTGGCGCTTGTCTTCGTCCTCTTCCGCATCGTCTTCGGCCGCGGCATCAAATTGCCGGGCGGCCGCAGCCGTCAGCAACGACTTGGCATCGTTGACGCTTTTGAGATCGATCGGCAGCGCCAGCTGGTCATTGTTCGCCGCGACAATGTCGAGCATCTGCTGATGATCGGCGGCCCGAACGACGTCGTCGTCGAATCCTCAATCATCCGCGCC
>JAFASC010000201.1 GCA_019244955.1 Methylobacteriaceae bacterium
TGCGCGACGCGCATGCCGCGCTCGATCACGAACGGCTCGCTGCCGAAATTGACGAGCAGCACCTTCACTTCCCCACGATAATCCGAATCGATGGTGCCGGGCGCATTCAGCACCGTGACGCCGTGCTTCAGCGCCAGACCGGAACGGGGCCGCACCTGGCCTTCGAAACCGGCGGGAAGTTCGATCACCAATCCTGTCGGCACGAGATCGCGCGCGCGCGGCTCGAGAACGAGTTGCGTGTTTGGTGCGATCGCGGCGAGCAGATCGAGACCCGCCGCGCCCTCGGATTGATACGAGGGCAGCGGCAGGCCCTCGCCATGCGGCAGCTTGACGACGCGCACGGGGTTCATGCTTGCCGAATGCGCGCGAGCGTCCGCTCGACATGCGCGATCGGCGTCTCCGGCAAAATGCCGTGCCCGAGGTTGAAGACGAACGGGGCGTCCGCGTAATTTGTGAGTACATCGTCGACCGCGCGATCGAGCGCATCACCGCCGGCAAGCAAGACGATCGGATCGAGATTGCCCTGCACGGCGACACGAGGCTGCACGTGCTCGCGCACAAAGGCGGGCTCGGCGGTCCAGTCGATGCTCACCGCATCGACAGGCACCCCATCCACGTAGCTCGGAAGCGATGCGCCGGCGCCGCGTGGAAAGGCGATGATCTTCGCGTCGGGAATTTCGCGGCGCACGTTTTCGACAATCCTGCGCACCGGCTCGATGCACCAGGCCGAAAACTCTCGAGGCGGCAGCACGCCTGCCCATGTATCGAAAATCTGCACGGCCTCGGCGCCGGCTTTGATCTGTGCCGCGAGATAATGCGAGGAGACGTCAACCAGGATGTCAATCAGGCGCGCAAAAGCCGCCGGCTGCGAGTAAGCAAGCATGCGCGCCGGCGCCTGGTCGGGCGTCCCGCATCCCGCGATCATGTACGTCGCCACCGTCCAAGGGGCGCCGCAGAATCCGATGAGCGCGACGTGCGGCGGCAAATCGCGCTTCACAAGCCGAACGGCCTCGTACACCGGTGCGAGTACGCTCGCGTCGACGTCGGTGCGCAGGGTCTTTATCTTGCTCGCTTCATCGAGCGGCTCGAGGCGTGGCCCCTCGCCGGCTTCGAACGTCACGCGTCGCCCAAGCGCGTGCGGCACGACAAGAATGTCGGAAAACAAAATCGCCGCATCGAAGCCGAAGCGGCGAATCGGCTGCAGGGTCACCTCGGCCGCGAGTTCCGGGGTGAAGCAGAGTTTCAGGAAACTGCCGGCGCGATCGCGCAACGCGCGGTATTCGGGAAGATAGCGCCCGGCCTGGCGCATGAACCAGACCGGCGGAATCTGCTGCCGATTGCCGGAGAGAACCTCCAGGATCGGCTTTGTCGGGTGCCGCATCAACACATTCCCGATCGGCCTCAAGGCCGTCGGGAATGACAGCCCACGCGCGAGCGACCTCAGTCGTCGCGATAGACGCGTTCACGCCGCTCGTGACGCTCCTGCGCTTCGATCGTCAGAGTGGCGATCGGCCGGGCGTCGAGCCGCTTCAAGGAAATCGGTTCGCCGGTTTCCTCGCAATAGCCGTAAGTGCCGTCGTCGAGCCGGCTCAAAGCCTGCTCGATTTTCGAGATCAGCTTGCGCTGACGGTCGCGGGCCCGCAGCTCGATCGCGCGGTCGGTCTCCGACGATGCGCGGTCCGCCAGGTCCGGATGATTCTCATTTTCGGTTTGCAACGCCGCCAGAGTTTCGCGGCTTTCGCGCAGAATTTCGTCTTTCCATGCATTGAGCTTACGCCGGAAGTACTCGCGCTGGCGTTCGCTCATGAAGGTCTCGCCTTCTAACGGTTTATAACCGTTTTCACCATTGGCAGCCATCCGTAACGAGCCCTCTCCTCGTCGAACGGCCGCCTTATAGCGATGTGCAAGGCGACACACAATCGCGCCTTGCAGAATCTTTGCTAGCTGTGGCGCGGCGGTCGCATATCCCGGCTGGTATACCTTCGAAATAGCCTTATCTGTGCCGCCGCGGTAAGGTCCGCGACTAAATTGAGGCAGGTGTCACGTGCCCGAGGACGATCTTTCGGCAGGCGAAGAGACGCATTTCGGCTATGCGCGCGTGCCGCTCGCCGAGAAACAGACGCTGGTTAACAGCGTCTTCGGCAATGTTGCGGGCCGTTATGATTTGATGAACGACCTTATGTCCGGCGGGATGCATCGCCTTTGGAAGCGCACCTTCGTGGGCATGATTCGCCCCTCGCGGCACCTGGCGTTCCGGCATCTCGATGTGGCCGGCGGCACGGGCGACATTGCCTTTCGGCTCGCCGTCGCCGGGGGGCCTCGGACCGAAGTGACGGTCGCCGACATCAGCGAGGAAATGCTGCGTGTCGGCCGGGAGCGGGCGGCGCATATGCCGCGCGGCGAGCGCGTTAACTTTGTCACCGGCAATGCCGAGGACCTGCCGTTTCCCGATACTTCCTTCGACTGCTACACGATCGCCTTCGGCATCCGTAACGTGCCGCGGATCGACCGCGCGCTCGCCGAGGCGCGGCGCGTCCTGAAGCACGGCGGGCGCTTTCTCTGCCTGGAATTTTCGGACGTGGACGTGCCGCTGCTCGATCGGCTCTATGAAGCGTATTCCTTCACCGCCATCCCGGCGCTCGGGAAGGTCATCGCCGGCGACGGAGATGCCTACCGCTATCTCGTCGAATCGATCCGCCGCTTTCCCCATGCCGACCGCTTTCGCGACATGATCGCCGCCGCGGGGCTGCAGCGCGCCGGCTACCAGCGGCTCTCGGGCGGCATCGTCGCCATCCATTCCGCCTGGAAGCTGTAAGCGGATGTTTTTCGCCCTTGGGCACTCGATCAGGCTCGCCCGGGCGGGTTTCCTCCTGGCGCGCGAGGGCGTCTTCGCCGATGTCGATCCCGCCGCGCTGCCGGCGCCGGCACGAGTGCCGATCTTCCTGGCACGGCTGGTCAATCGCCGCAAAGGCGGCGGCGTCGAGCGCATCGCAGTTGCGATTGCCCGGCTCGGCCCCTCCTATGTGAAGCTTGGGCAGTTCCTGGCCACCCGCCCGGATGTGGTCGGGCCGCAGGTCGCCCGCGCGCTCGAGGCCCTGCAGGATCGGATGGAGCCGTTCCCGCGCGAGCGGGCGGTGGCCGCGGTCGAGGAAGCTTTTGGAGTGCCGCTCGGCCTCGTGTTCAGCGAGTTCGGCGAGCCCGTCGCCGCGGCATCGATCGCGCAGGTGCACCGCGCCCGCGCCGTTTATCGCGACGGCGAGCGCGAGGTTGCGGTGAAAATCTTGCGACCCGGCATCGAGAAGCGCTTCCGCCGCGATCTCTCCGACATGTATTTCGCGGCGCGGCTCGCCGAGCGCTATTTTGCCGAGGCGCGCCGGCTGAAGGTCGTCGGCGTCGTCGACACGCTCGCCCGTTCGGTGCGGATGGAGATGGATTTCCGGCTTGAGGCCGCGGCCGCCTCTGAATTCGGCGAGACCACAGCCAAAGACCTGGATTTCCACGTGCCGCGCGTCGATTGGGACCGCACCGCCCGCGAAGTGATGACGATCGAATGGATCGAGGGCATTCCGCTCTCCGACATTCCGCGCCTTGAGGCGGCGGGCTATGACCTGCCGGCGCTCGGCCGCGCGGTGCTGCAATCGTTTTTGCGGCACGCTGTGCGCGACGGCTTCTTTCATGCCGACATGCATCAGGGCAATCTGTTCGCCGATCGCGACGGGCGGCTCGTCGCGGTCGATTTCGGCATAATGGGCCGGCTCGGCATCAAGGAGCGGCGCTTCCTCGCCGAAATCCTCTACGGCTTCATCACCCGCGATTATCTGCGTGTCGCCGAAGTACACTACGAGGCGGGCTATGTGCCGCCGACTTATCCGGTGGAGAATTTCGCACAGGCTTTGCGCGCCATCGGCGAGCCGATCCATTCGCGCACCGCCGACCAGATTTCGATGGCGAAACTTTTGACGCTTCTCTTCGAGATCACCGCGTTGTTCGACATGCACACGCGCACCGAACTCGTCATGCTGCAGAAGACGATGGTGGTAGTCGAAGGCGTCGCGCGCTCGCTCGACCCGAAGCTCGATATCTGGTCGGCCTCCGAGCCGGTCGTGCGCGCATGGCTTGAGCAAAATCTCGGCCCCGGCGGATTCATCAAGGATGCAGGGCGCGGCCTGAATGTGCTGCGGCGTGTCGGGGCCAATCTGCCCGATACGCTGGAGCGCGCCGAGCGCGTGTTGCAGAAGCTCGACGACATGGTCGAGCATGGCTTCCCGTTGTCTTTGCGCTCGATCGAAGCGATCGGCGCGCAGGAAGCGCGCCGCGCCTTTTGGGGGCACATCGCTTGGTGGATCATCGCCGCGGTGCTGGTCTGGTGGGTGTTTAGATGAGGCCAGTTGCCTGACCTCAAAATTCGATATTGGCGATCAGGCTGTGCGGCAATCCGTAAGGCGGCGGCGGATATGGCGCGCCTGATCTCACCGCCGCGGCGGCGGCACTGTCGATTGCCGGATCGCCGCTCGATTTCGACGTTGCTTGATAGACGATGCGCCCGGAATCATCGAGCACAAATGAGATCGTCACGTATCGCTTAGTCGGCGCCGCCGTGAAGCCGCGCGGATTTTGTTTCTTGCTCATGATCTTGGCGAATACGTTTGCAAGATAGCGGTTGTCCTCCAAACCGCCGGTAATCGGCGCCGCCTTGGTGGTGCGGCCGAAACTGAAGTCCGAAAGCGTCGTCGCCGACAGCTGCTGCAGGGTGTTAGTCAGCGCTTTTCGCTCCGCTCTGGTCTCTTTATCGTCCGGCTTGCCGGGATGCTCTGGCCCGGCCTTGCCGATCGCTTCGGCGTCCGGCGCATCGGATGACGCGTCGAGCGTGGCCTTCATCGTTGGCGCGGCGGAAGCAGGCGCAGGTGATGACGCCGCCGGCGCACTTTCGCCGTCGCGTGGTTTTGACAGCGGCTGCGGCGCCGCCGTTTTCTCCTCGATGCCTTTTGTGTCGAGCGTCTCGGCGGGTCTGCGGGGCGCGCTCGTTGCCGGCTTTTCGAAATCCTCCTTGGCTTGCCGGGGCTGCTCCTTCGGCCGCGGCGGCAGAGGCGGCGGTGGCTTTGGCTCTTCTTTTGGCGGTTCGAGCACAACGACCTCGACCGGAATCTCCTCTTGCGACATTTGTGCAGACGTCTGCAGCCCGAACCTGTCCTCATACAAAAGGGTGGCGATCAGGCCGGCATGGGCGATGAAGAAGAGCGCGAGGAGGGCGGCGAAGTCCAGCCGCGATGCAGCAGAACGCACGGCTCTCGGCGGCAGGTAGCGCTGCCAGTCCGCAGGAAGACGGACGGCAGGCGTGCAGCTCGGCTTGATCGCCTCCATGGGCGACCCTTCGCAACAGAAAATGGCGATTTGCCGCGCCCTCCGCTGGTCAAGAGCCGTCGTTCGGTCCGAAGACGAAGCGGCGCCGGGTTAAAACTTCAGCGTCGCCAGCAAGCTGCGGGGCGCGCCGGGCGGCGGCGGGGGATAAGGCGCCGCGGCTTTCACGGCCGCAAGCGCCTCGGCATCGAGATCCGGCTCGCCGCTCGAATGCGAGATCGTCTGATAGACGAGCCCGCCTTCGCCATCGATGATGAACGAAACCATAACCGTGCCGCTCGCGTGGCGGGCCGCGGCGCTCTTCGGGTATCCCTTCTTGCTCAGGATCTTGGCGAACACGTTGGACATGAAACGATTGTCTTCGCTGCCGCCGGTCAGCGGTGCGAGCGTGGTGCGAGCCGCAAAACTGAAACTGGAGAGCGTGGGTTGAGCCGACAATTGCCGCATGAGATCGGCGCCGCTTGTATCCTGCGCCAGCGCCGCGGTCGCGGCCGCACCGGCATTCGGCTCGGGCATCGCGCTTGCCGGTTGGAGCGGCTCGGCCTTCTCGTCGGCGATCTTCTCTTCGGCCGCGCCGCGCATCGCTGAGGCCGTCACGATTGGCGCCGGCGCGGCGTTGTTGGCCGGAACTGGCGCACCCTCCTGCGCCTTCGACTGCGCCTGAGGCGCCTCGGTTTTCTGCTGCGCGCCGCTCTGCGTGTCGGCCGTCCCATTAGGCGCGCGCGGTGCGCTGTAGGCCGGCTTGTCGTAATTCTCTTCCGGCTTCTGCTCGGCCTGGTGCTCAGGTGGCGGCTTCGGGGGATCGGGCGGCACCTCGGCTACGACCTCTACCGGGACTTCCTGCTCCGGTTGGATTTCGAAGCGGTGGAAGCCGTCGCGATAGAGGATGAAGGCGATCAGCGCCGCGTGAACGACGAGGATGGCAGCAAGTGCAGCCCCGCGGGTGCGCGCAGGGATGATCAGGGCCGGCCCGCGCGGCAACAGGCGCAGCCGCTCGTCCGCAACGAGGGGCTCGGCGGGCCAGCCTGCGCGCATCGCCGTCATGGCTCAGGCTTACACTGGAAGGTAGGCCACAGTCCCGCTTATTGTTAAGCCAGGAGGAACCGTCGAACAGCCTTGGCGAAGCCGTCCGCCTCGTTTGTGTCGGTCACGGCGTCGGCCCCACCCTGCACTTCCTTGCTCGCGTTGCCCATCGCGATCGACAGGCCGCCTGCCTTGAACATGAGCACGTCGTTCGGCATGTCGCCGATGGTGGCGATCTGCTTCGGGTCGATCCTCATCGTACGAGCGAGCCAGCGCACCACCTCGCCCTTGTTGGCTTGGGGATTGGTCACGTCGAGGTAGTAGGGCTGCGAGCGCGCGGCGCTGGCGCGATCTCCGAGGCTTTTTTGAGCCGCGGTCTCCGTGCGGGCGACCAGGTCGTGATCATCCGAGATGCCGACGATCTTTACCACCCGCGACAGATGCTCCTCGGTGAAATGGGGCACGATTTTCGACTCGAATTTCACCGTCCAAGCCTCGCGCGCCACATGCGGCGCCTCCTTGTTGCGGATCAGCCACTCGTCCTCGGTATAGACCCACGCGTCGAGGCCGCTCTCGAGGATAAGGTCGAGCGCCTCGCCCGCCACCTTCGGATCGAGCAGATGGCTCTCGATCACGCTGAGATCGGGGTTGACGAACACGCCGCCGTTGAAGCCGGCTATCGGGCCCGTAAGGGCCAGCGGCGCGACCAGCATGGCCATGCCACGCGGCGGGCGGCCGCTGGTCAGCGCCAGCGTGATCCCCGCTGCCTGGAGTTCGCGGGCGGCAGCAAGCGCGTTTTCGGTCAGCTGCTTTTCCGGCGTCACCAGCGTGCCGTCGACATCGGCGAGGAGCACCCGGGGCTTTTCTTTGTTCGGCATGATTCCTCTCTGCAGTGGACAGCGGCGCGACTTGATCCCAAGTTCACGCGATTATCCATTGACACGACCCATGACCCTGCTTTCCGGCAAACGCATCCTTCTCGTTATCGGCGGTGGCATTGCCGCCTACAAGGTGCTCGACCTCGTTCGCCGCCTGCGCGAGCGCGGCGCGAGTGTACGCGCGGCGATGACCAAGGCAGCCGCCGAGTTCGTGACGCCGCTCTCTGTCGCCAGTCTCACGGGGGGCAAGGTCTACGATGATCTGTTTTCGCTGATCGACGAAGCGGAAATGGGCCATATCGAGCTGTCGCGCGATGCCGATCTCGTCGTGATCGCGCCAGCGACCGCAGATCTCCTGGCGAAGCTCGCTAACGGGCTTGCCAACGACCTCGCCTCGACCCTGCTGCTCGCAACGGACAAGAAGGTGCTCGCCGCCCCCGCGATGAATTTGCGCATGTGGCTCCATCCGGCGACCCAGCGCAATGTCACAACCTTGCGCAAAGACGGGGTGCTGTTCGTCGGCCCTAATGACGGCGATATGGCCTGCGGCGAGTACGGGCCGGGCCGCCTGGCCGAGCCGCTGCAAATTGTCGCCGCGATCGCGGCCGCACTTGAGAGCGACACGGCAATCCCGCTGCCCGCCGGTCTCGCCAGGGGCGCCGGCGCGGCGAACGGCGCGCTAGCCGGGAGGCGTGTGGTCGTGACATCGGGCCCGACGCACGAGCCCATTGATCCGGTGCGTTACATCGCCAACCGCTCGTCCGGAAAACAGGGGCACGCGATTGCCCGCGCTGCCGCGGAAGCCGGTGCCGACGTCGCGCTGATCAGCGGGCCGGTGAACTTACCCGATCCAGCTGGCGTACAGACCAAACATGTCGAAACCGCGCGCGAGATGCTGTCCGCCGTCGACGCGGCGCTTCCTGCCGACATTTTTGTCGCGACGGCGGCCGTAGCCGATTGGCGCATGGCGGAGACCGGCGAATCCAAATTAAAGAAGGGCGGAAATGGCGCGCCGAAACTGCATCTCGTTGAAAATCCCGACATCCTCGCTGCCATCGCGCAGCGCAATCACGCGCGGCCGAAACTCGTCGTCGGTTTCGCGGCCGAAACGGACGACGTGCTCGCGCATGCGCGCAAAAAACTCGAGGCAAAAGGCTGCGACCTGATGGTCGCGAACGACGTATCGGCGGCAACCGGCATCATGGGTGGCGACACGAATACGATTCACATCGTTACGCGCGAGGGCATCGATTCCTGGCCGACCCTCGATAAGGACGAAGTAGCGCGCCGGCTGATCGCGCGGCTAGCCAGAGAACTCACTGCCTAATGTCACAAAGTGAGCTGATAAACGCTCCCGCCACGGATCTCGTCGCCCGCCTGCGCAAAGACGAGATAACTCCGCTCGATCTCCTCGACGCGCTACAAGCGCGCATCGAAGCGGTCGACAAAAGCGTCAACGCGTTGCCGACGCTCTGCTTCGATCGCGCCCGCGATCATGCGCGCGCGCTGATGCAAAGGCCCCCAGCCGAACGCGGCCTGCTCGCCGGCATGCCCGTGGCAATCAAGGACCTCACCTATGTCGGCGGCGTGCGCTCCACCTCCGGCTCGCGCATTTACGCTGATTTTGTGCCTGATGAAACCGACCTCACTGCCGATCGCCTGGAAAGCGAAGGCGCGATCATCTATGCGAAATCGAACGTGCCGGAATTCGGCGCCGGCGCCAACACCTTCAACGACGTGTTCGGCCCGACTTTGAACCCGTGGAACACAGCGCTTTCGGCAGCAGGCTCTTCCGGCGGGGCGGCGGCGGCGCTCGCAACCGGCATGGCATGGATAGCCCATGGCTCGGATGTCGGCGGCAGCTTGCGCAATCCGGCAAGCTTTTGCGGCATCGTTGGTATGCGCCCGACGGTCGGCCGCGTCGCGTCGACGCGTCGCTATAGCGTCGATCCGACGCTCAGCGTCGAAGGGCCAATGGCGCGCAATGTTCTCGACATGGCGCTTATGTTCGATGCGATGCTTGGCGAGGACAGCCGCGATATGCTGTCGAAGCCGCGGCCCGAAAAGTCTTTTGTCGATGCGGTACGCTGCGAATGGAAGCCGAAGCGCGTTGCCTATTCGCGCGATCTCGGCATCACACCGGTCGACCCGCAAGTAGCGGAGATCACGCGCGCCGCGGCCATGCGTTTCGCCGAAGCCGGCGTCATCGTCGAGGAAGCCCACCCCGATTTTTTCGAAGCGCATGAAAGTTTTCATGTGCTGCGCGCGCGCGACTTCGCCCTGAAACTGACGCATCACCTCGATGCGCATCGCGACAAACTCAAGCCGGAGGTGATCTGGAACATTGAGGAGGGGCTGAAGCTGAGCCCCCGGCAGATCGTGCGCGCCGAGCATCAGCGCGCCGAACTCGCGCGTCGGCTCGACGCCTTCCTGCGCGAGTACGATCTGTTGCTTTGCCCAGCGACAATCGTGCCGCCGTTTCCGATCGCTGAGCGCTACGTCGAGGAATGCGACGGGCACCGCTTCGCCAACTATGTCGAATGGCTGGCAATCGTCTATGCAATCACGCTTACCGGGGCTTGCGCCCTGTCGCTGCCCTGCGGCTTCACGCGCGACAATCTGCCGGTCGGGTTGCAGGTCGTCGCACCCGCCAACGGCGAGGCGAAGCTGCTCGCGGGCGCAAAGCTCATGGAGGAGATACTCGGGCTCGACCTACGGCCGATCGACCCGCGCGCGAGCTAGTCGCGCTCCGCCTTGCCAACCCCTGAGTGACCCGGTAATGAGCGGCGGGCCGGCCGCAAGCCGGCTTTTCGGCTTTTGGGGCGCTGCCTCAATCCGATCCGCGCCCGTAGCTCAGCTGGATAGAGCACCAGACTACGAATCTGGGGGTCAGAGGTTCGAATCCTTTCGGGCGCGCCAGCACCGTCTCACGTGCCTCGCGATCACTGATCCAAGACGCGGACGACCCGACGCTGCACCGGTTCGACAACAACGATCTTGTTGCTGGGCGACACGAAGTAGGAATAGCGGCGCAACGCCGGCACCGGCGCGTCGACGAACGGCTCAAGCTCCACATCCGCCGGGATGATGCTGCCGGGGCGGATCACCACAGCGGGCGCGGCGGCTACCGGCGGCGGCGGGGCAGCGAGAACAGGCGCTGGCGCAGTGACGACCGGAGCCGGCGCAACAACGACAGGCGCGGCCGGAGTCGGCCGGCGGCGAATGATATATTCGCGCATGACCACTTCATCGTCGGGCCCGACATCCCACGCCGGTGGCGGATCGACGACAGGCGCTGTGACGACAGGCTGCGCGGACGCGCTCGACAGCAGGCCGAAGGCGCAGGCTGCAAAGAATCCGGTGAGGATCGGCGTACGCATTTTGGAATCTCCCGAGTCAGCCCGCACCGCCAAACGCCGTGCTATCAGCGAAGTTTCCAAAAATGATGGGCAGGTTCCCCCGTCTCAAATCCTTCTCGAAGACAGCTTGAGCGCAGGTACGATTTAATGATGATTAGGTATCGCGACCGGAACCCATCATAGGTTAAGTCGTTTTCCCGCGTCGGACGAGCCGCGCCAAGTACAGAGCGCCGGCTGCATGCCTTTCGGACACCTCGGAGTCGCAGAGGTGCCGGGCTCGATCCGCGCACGCACTTGCTTGTTGTAGGCGCCGGCGAGAGTCGGGGGCAAGGCCAGGCGTGTCCCAGACACCATACGGGGATCAACCGCTGCCTGCTTGGGCATCGACGTTTGAACTCGTGCCAACGAGAGGATGAAAATGGCTGAGAACACCAACATGCAGACGGAGCAAATCGACCGGGCGCGCGACGCCATGGAATCGGGAATGCAGAGCACCGTGCAGAACTTTCGCCGCGCCGCGGATCAGTTCACGCAGGTCCTCGGCTTCGCCGGACCGCAAGCGGATGAACTGGCGAAACGGTCGTCACAGAACATCGAGGCGCTTTCGCAGGCGAGCAATATCCTGGTCAAAGGCGCCCAGGAAATCTCCCGTGAGTGGTTCGATGTCATGCAAGAGCGCATGTCGAAAACCCTCGACGCACTGAATCGGCTCGCCGGCTGTCGCTCGCTTCAGGACTTTGTGACAGTGCAAACTGACATTGCCCGCGACCGGCTCGGCCATACATTCGAGAGCAGCCGCAGGCTTGCGGAAGTGTCGGTGCGCGTGGCGGACGAAGCGACCCGAGTGATCCAGTCTCAGGCCGGCCGCAACGCAGGCGATATCGATAGCAATCTTCGCCGTGTTGCCTAGAGCCGCGGCGGATTCACGGCAGCTGAGCAACCTGTCGGGCAAGCCCCGGCAGGTTGCGGCCCGCGCCACGGGTCAAGTCAATTGACGTTAGCCAGAACCGAGCTCGCAAGCCCGAGAACCAGAGCGAGCCCAAAGAGAACGTGAAAAGCGGTTTTCATGGGTCATGCCCAGGGTTTGAGCCACGCCCATGGATTTAACGCTTTGCCCGATTCGCGATTGTGACGGATGCCACACTGTGCGCGGGCGCTACCGCGCCGATCGGGCAATCGCCCGCTCGGCTTCTTCGACCGCGGCTGGTGTGCCGACATGCAGCCATTGGCCATCAAGACGATGGCCGAACAGCCGTCCGCGCTCCGCGGCCGCGAAGAAGTACGGAGCCAGGCGGAACACGTCCTCGTTTGCGTTGGCGAAAAGCTGCGGCTTGATGATCCCGACGCCGGCGTAGACGAAGGGCGCGATTTCGCTTTCGCGACGCCGCGTCAGCCGGCCCTCCGCGTCCATCAGGAAATCGCCCGACCAATCCACACCGACGCTGGTGGCGCTCGCCGCAACGAGGAGCAGAACATCCATAAGGTCCGGATTCCAACGCTCGCGCAAAAGCGCCAGATTGCTGCGCGCGCCTTCAAGCCAGATCGCATCCGTGTTGCAGATGAAGAAAGGCTTGTCCCCGATTAGCGGCAGCACCTTTTTGATGCCGCCGCCTTGGTCGAGCAATTTATCGCGTTCGTCGGAGATGATGATCGCGGGCGTCTTACGCTCGACGAGATGCCGCTCTAGCTGATCGGCAAGATAGTGCACGTTGACGATCGCGCGCTTGATCCCGATTTCGGCAAAGCGGTCGAGCATGTGGTCGAGCATCGTGCGGCCGGCGATCTTCACCAGGGGCTTGGGGAGCGTGTCGGTGATCGGGCGCATGCGCTTGCCCAACCCTGCGGCAAACACCATGACCGTGTCGGGCACGGCAGTTCTCGCGGCGGAAGGGCTCAGGCCGACCTCGCCGCCGGTGCAGACCACAAATATTCGTCGTACCAGCCGCGCAAATTGGCGAGTGCGGGATGATTGAGGTTCTTGCGCAAGTAGGACTCCACGCGCGGCATATGCGCATGGTACCACGGCTTGTGATCGCGTTTGTCGAGGCGCGCAAAAATACCAAGCACTTTGGTTGCGCGTTGGGCGCCGAGAACCGCATAAGCTCTGGCGAAGGTGGTCATGTCGAAATTCGGGTCGAAGTGTTTGCGCAACCGCGCATAGCCGCCGAGCAGCTTTAGTTCGAGCTCATCCGGAACGGTCACGCGCGCATCCTGCAGCAGCGAGGCGAGATCATAGGCCGGATGCCCCATCACACAATCCTGGAAATCCACAAGACCGACGCGCGCAATGCCGTCGCGCCTGGGAAGCCAGATCAGGTTTGGCGAGTGATAATCGCGCAGCGTCCAGGTCGGTCGCGCCAACGTGATGTCGACAAGCAGCTGACGCCACAAATTGACGAAGGTTGCCCGTGTCCCGGAGGAAAGGTTCGCCTTTGCGACGTGCGGTGCATACCAGCCGACGAGCAGGTCGACTTCAATGAGCAG
>JAFASC010000208.1 GCA_019244955.1 Methylobacteriaceae bacterium
GCTCACCGATATCCGCGATCTCCTGGCAAAGCGCTGAGCGATGCCGAATGTGCAAAAGGTTACCTCTGCCGGGCTGATACACGCGCTGCGCACGGAAGCGAGAGCGGCTCCGCCGAGCGGCATCGTTGAAGCCTTCCACTATGGTCACAATCGTGAGGGCATCATTCCGCTTTGGGTCGGCGAAGGCGATCTGCCGACGCCGAATTTCATTCATGAGGCTGCGACGAGATCCTTTGCCGCGGGCGAGACGTTTTACACAAACCAGCGCGGGCTTCCTGAACTGCGCGAGGAGATTGCGGCATATCTTGCCCGAGTTTACGCACCTCAATTGCCTGTGAACGGGCTTTATTCGCCCGACCGCTTTTCCGTGACGATCGGTGGAATGCATGCGCTGCAAATCGCATTGCGACTTGTGGCTGGGGCGGGGGACGAAGCGATCGTCATCACTCCTGCATGGCCGAATTTCCGCGGCGCGCTCGTGGTAACGGGAAGCGAGGTCGTCGAGGTGCCGCTGCACTTTTCCGGTGCCGGCGCTGGCGGCGGATGGCAACTCGAACTCGATCGCGTCCTTCATGCGATCACGCCGCGCACGCGTGCAATCATTATCAACTCGCCGAGCAATCCGACTGGATGGACTGCCTCACGCGAAGAACTCGCATCGATTCTCGAAATCGCTCGCCGCCGCGGATTGTGGATCATCGCCGACGAGATTTACGGCCGCTTTTTCTATGCCGGTGAGCGGGCTCCCTCGTTCCGCGACCTGATCGATGCAGATGATCGTGTCATGTTCGTCCAGACGTTCTCGAAGAACTGGGCGATGACGGGGTGGCGCCTCGGCTGGCTTGAAGCTCCCGCCCCGCTGGGACCCATCATCGAAAACCTGGTGCAATACTCGACGTCCGGCGTTCCCGTTCCCCTGCAGCGCGCCGGGATTGCAGCGTTGCAGCACGGGCAAGACTTTGTCGCGAGCCAAGTCGCGCGCGCCAAGGACAATCGCGACCTTCTGGCGGAGGCGCTCGCAAAAACACGGCGCGCGCACTTCGCTATACCGGCGGGTGCGTTTTATCTGTTCTGCGCATTCGATACGACGCTAGACACGCGCACGCTCGCCTTCCGCCTTGTCGATGAGGCGCGTGTCGGGATCGCGCCAGGCACCGCGTTCGGAACCGGCGGCGAACGGTTCATTCGGATGTGCTTCGCGCGCCGGCGTGAAGACATGACTGAAGCCGCGCGCCTGCTTTCGGAGTGGCTGACCGGTGACGTTTCGGCCAAGCACGATGTGACTAACCTGGCGCCGAGCCCCGCGGCCGCGCCGCGCTAGTTGAGCACGCGCGCAGCATGCGGACTGTCCAGTGAAAAGGCCGGGATTTCGGCCTCGAAAGAGCGGCCTGCTTCGTCGACGAAGCGGTATGTCCCGACCATGATGCCCGACGGCGTCGAAAGCGGGCACCCCGACGTGTAGCGGAACGACCCGCCGGGGGCGAGGATTGGCTGCTCGCCGATGACGCCCGGACCGCGCACCTCTTCGAGCTGCCCGCGCGCATCGGTGATGCGCCAGTGCCGACTCATCAATTGTACGGTCCTGTGGCCAAGATTGACGATCTCGATCGTGTAGGCCCAGAAGAACCGATCCTCGTCCGGATCGGATTGATCCGGCAGGAATTCCGGCATGACCGTGATCTGGATGTCGTGCGAGATCGCCTTGTACATGAGCGCAAACTCATGCGCCGCGAAGCGCCATGTGACGCAGCATGTAGGAGGTCGCGGCTCGCGACAAGTCCGCTGTCAAAGCGCGGCGAGACCGCGCTGGAGATCCTCGATCAGGTCGTCGATGTCCTCGATGCCGACCGAGAGCCGCAGCATGCCGTCGCCAATGCCGATGGCGGCGCGTTGCTCCGGGGTCAGGCGCTGATGCGTTGTGGTTGCCGGATGCGTGATCAGACTTTTGGCGTCGCCAAGATTGTTGGAAATGTTGATGATGTCGAGCGCATTGGCGAACCGGAAAGCCGCCGCCTTGCCGCCTTGGACATCGAACGTGACCAGGGTGCCGCCGCCGGTCATCTGCCGGCGTGCAAGCTCGACCTGCGGATGGTCGTCCCGGAAGGGGTAGAGCACGCGGGCGATCCCCTTATTGCGGCTGAGAAAATCGGCGACGCGCATTGCGTTCGCCGTCTGCTGCGCAACCCTGAGGGGCAGCGTCTCCAGCCCTTTCAGCATGACCCAGGCGTTGAACGGCGACATGGCCGGCCCGGTCTGGCGCAGAAAATTATGGATATGCGTGTCGATGAACTCGCGCGAGGCGAGGATCACGCCGCCGAGGCATCGCCCCTGCCCGTCGATATGCTTCGTTGCGGAATAGACGACGCAATCAGCGCCGAGCTCGATCGGCTTCTGCAGGAGCGGCGTCGCAAAGACGTTGTCGACGACGAGCCGCGCCCCGCCAGCATGGACGATCTCGGCGATTGCAGGAATATCGAGCACGTCGAGGCCGGGGTTGGTGGGGCTTTCCAAGAACGCCGCTCTGGTATTCGGTCGCATTGCCGCCCGCCATTGCGCGAGATCCGTGCCGTCAACCAGCGTCGAGGCAACCCCGAAGCGCGGCAGCAGGTCCTCCACCACGTAGAGACACGAACCGAACAACGCCCGGGCTGCGACGACGTGATCGCCGGCCTTGAGCTGGCCCATCATGGCGGCCGTCACCGCGGCCATGCCGCTCGCCGTCGCCCGGGCCGCCTCCGCCCCTTCGAGCATCGCCATGCGCGCCTCGAACATCGCGACGGTCGGGTTCGAGAAGCGCGAGTAGATAAAGCCCGGATCGGTGCCCTTGAAGCGCGCCTCGGCTGCCTCCATCGTCTCGTAGACGAAGCCCTGGGTCAGGAACAACCCTTCCGAGGTCTCGTCGAAGGACGAGCGCAAGGTCCCGCCGTGGACCAACGCGGTCGCGGGGCGCATATGCCGGCCAGGTTTTGCGGAATCAGTCATCGCACTCGCAGCGGGTGAAAGCGGCTTCGCCGCTGTTGGAAACCGGCATGCCGGGTTGGCGCCCCTGCCGTCAAGGCGCTAATCTCGTGCCTCCTCCCAACGCGCCGATATGCGGCGCGCTGGACCAGCCCGCCATCGGAAGCGTGCGACCCCGGCCATGACTGCTCACGCCAGCGCTCGTCCGCAGCTGTTTTCGCCCGATGAGGCCGCGGCCGATCGGGATTTCGGCAGTCGCTTCGGCCTCTTGCCGCAGCAGCGGCTGAAAATCATGGTCAGCCGCAGTATGATTCTCGCGGCGCCGGAAATCCAGGAGAGCCAGTTCCAGCCGGCGAGCCTCGATCTGCGGCTCGGCGCGAAAGGGTTCCGCATCCGCGCGAGCTTCCTGCCCGGCAAGGACAAGACGGTTCAAGAAAAAATCGACGAGCTGAAATCGCACGAATTCTCGCTGGAAGACGAAGGCGCAATCCTGGAAAAAGGTTACGTCTATGTCGTACCCCTGCTCGAATATCTGGCACTGCCGGAGAGCATCGTGGGCGTCGCCAATCCAAAAAGCTCTACGGGCCGGCTCGATATCTTCACGCGGCTGATCACCGACAAAAGCGAGGTGTTCGATAGGGTCGAGGGCAATTACCAGGGGCCGCTTTATGCCGAAATTTCGCCCCGGAGTTTCAGCGTCCGCGTGAGAAAGGGCTCCCGGCTAAATCAGATCCGTTTCCGCCGACTGAATTCGCAGCAGTTTCATAAGTCCGACTTCGCGCTGAAAGATAAGGAGCTGCGCGAGGTACATAGCCAAAAGGCCTTGGTTGATGGCGAGCTCAATGTCAGGGGCGGGCTCATCGTGCGTGTCGCGCTCAACGAAGAGACGCTCGGGCACAATTGCGTCGGCTATCGCGCGCAGAAGCATACTGACGTTCTCGACGTGGATAAAGTGAACTATTACAACGTCAGAGACTTTTGGGAGCCGCTGCCGCCCCGGACCGACAAGAAGCTGATCCTCGATCCCGGCGAGTTCTACATCCTGGCTTCATCGGAGCGGATTCACATTCCGCCGGATTTAGCCGCCGAGATGGTTGCAATCGATCCCTCGATGGGGGAGTTCAGGGTGCATTACGCCGGCTTTTTCGATCCGGGCTTCGGCTTTTCGGCGACGGGGCTCCCCGGCAGCAGAGCGGTGCTGGAAGTCAGAAGCCACGAAGTGCCGTTCTTTCTCGAGGACGGGCAGGTGATCGGCCGTCTCGTCTATGAAAAGATGGCGGAAGAGCCGGATGTGCTTTACGGGCAGACCGCGTCTTCGAATTACCAGGGACAGAATTTGAAGCTATCGAAACATTTCCGCGCCGGCTAGGCGGCTTCAAGCTTTGTCTTCCGCCTGATCCGCGCGAAACTCGACGAGCTCGGCGCCCTCGTCCACCTGCTCGCCCGCAGCAAAGCGAAACGACACCAAAGTGCCGGGGCACGGCGCACGCAGCGTGTGCTCCATCTTCATCGCTTCGAGCACGATGACCGGCTGATTGGCCTCGACATGGGCGCCGGCCTCCACAAGCAATGAGATGACGCGCCCCGGCATCGGCGCGATGAGGCGGCCGCCTGCAACCTGCGCGTCTTCTGCCTCATGCAAGCGGTCGACGATCGCGAAGCGGCGCGTGGCGTCTTTGGTGAACAGATTGATCTC
>JAFASC010000280.1 GCA_019244955.1 Methylobacteriaceae bacterium
CGGCCAACGCGGCCGCGCAATTGGTGCAATTGCGCCAGGCCGAACCGTTCGGCGTGCTCGATGACCATGATCGACGCTTCGGGCACGTCGACGCCGACCTCGATCACCGTGGTGGCGACGAGAACCTGCGTGTCGCCGCGTTGAAACGCTTCCATTGCGCGATCCTTCTCGACACCCTTCATCCGGCCGTGCACGAGGCCAACTTGCTTGCCGAAGATGCGCTTCAAATCGGCGTGCCGCTCGGTCGCCGCGGCAAGATCGCTGGTCTCGTTCTCTTCGACCAGCGGACACACCCAGTAAATGCGTGCGCCGTTCTGCATGGCGCGGCCGATGGCGCCGATCACCTCGTCGATGCGCTCGATCGGTACGGCGCGCGTGTCGATCGGCTGCCGCCCCGCCGGCTTTTCGGTGAGCGAGGACGCATCCATGTCGCCGAAATAGGTGAGGACCAGCGTGCGCGGGATCGGCGTCGCGGTCATGACGAGGATGTCAGCGGCAGCGCCCTTCTCGCCGAGCGCGAGGCGCTGATGCACGCCGAAGCGGTGCTGCTCGTCGACCACCGCAAGCGCGAGATCGCGGAACGCGACGCCTTCTTCGATGAGTGCATGCGTGCCGACGGCGATGTCGATGTCCCCGGTGGCAAGCCGCTCCAGCGTGCGCGCGCGTTCGCCGGGTTTGTCGCGGCCGGTGAGGAGTGCGACTCGCAAGCCCGCCGCTTCCGCCAGCGGCTCGATGCGGGCAAAATGCTGGCGCGCCAGGATTTCCGTCGGCGCCATCATGGCTGCCTGCGCACCCGCTTCGACGACGTGCGCCATTGCCATGAGCGCGACCAATGTCTTGCCGGAACCGACGTCGCCCTGCAGCAGGCGCAGCATGCGTTTGTCGGAGGAAAGGTCGGCGCGGATTTCGGCGAGCGCTTCGCGTTGCGAATTCGTCAACGAGAACGGCAGCGCGGTTTCGAGCTTCCGTATGATTTTGCCGTCAGCCTTGCTCGCCCGCCCGGCCGATCTGCGCATGCGGGCGCGCACCAGCCGCAGCGCGAGCTGCTGGCTTAAGAGCTCGTCATAAGCGAGCCGCGTATAGGCCGCGCTCTCCGGCTGGATCGCGGCGGGCTCTGCCGGATGGTGGATTGCATCGAGCGCATCCGCAAAGGCCGGAAAATTTTGGGCGGCGACAAACGATGGTTCGAGCCATTCCGGTATGGCTTGGGGCACGCGCTGCAAGGCGGCTTCCATGGCTCGCGCGATCGCCCGCGGCTGCAGCCCTTCCGTGGCCCCGTAGACAGGTTCAACCGGCGCGAGATTGTGCACGCTTTCGGTGTCGAGCACGCGATCGGGATGCACGATCTGACGGTACCCGTCGTAAAGTTCGAGGCGTCCCGAGACGAAACGCCGCGCACCGACCGGCAGGCTCTTCTCGATCCAGCTGACATTCGCCATGAAGAACACGAGCTGCACGTCGCCGGTCTCGTCCTCGACATGCACGCGGTACGGGCCCTTGGCGTAACGCCCGCCTGGCGGCCGGTGCTCTGTCACCCGCACGTCGAGCACGACCTGCGTGCCGATCTCGGCATCGATAATTTTCGGCCGCGCGCGTCGGTCGATCGTGTCGTAGGGGAGGTGAAACAAAAGATCGATGATTCGTGCCGCGCCACCCGGCGGGGCAAGCAGGCGATCGAACAAAAGAGCGCTCTTCGGTCCGACGCCGGAGAGGGCGGAGACCGATGCAAACAGCGGCTCGAGCAGGGACGGGCGCATGTCTGCGCTATCTTGCCGATCGAATGGGCTTTGTCATGCGTCGCGCGCTTGTGACGCCGTGGCAGATTGACGGAGAGCGTGAGGAGTGGTGCCATCCGCCGTCGTTCGGCAGGAGAGGACGCGCGATGACCTCAGTGACGCTCGCCGCAACAGAGGCGCCGGCCCGTCCCGCACGCATCGCGCCGCTCAGCGAAAAGGATCTCGCCCATATTCCCGGCGAGAGGGGCTGGCCCATCGTCGGCAATACCTTGAAGGCGCTCCGCGATCCCGTCGCTCACGTCGAGCGGATGCACCGGGCATATGGACCCATCTATCGCAATCATCTCCTCGGCATGCACGGCGTCACATTGCTTGGTCCCGAGGCGAACGAGTTCATCCTCTTCGATCAGCAGCGGCTGTTCTCCTCCGAAATGGGGTGGGCGCCGGTTCTCGGGCTGCTCTTCCCGCGCGGGCTGATGCTGCTCGATTTCGACGAGCACCGGCTGCATCGCAAGGCGCTATCGGTCGCATTCAAATCCGGATCGATGAAATCCTATTTGGCGCAATTAAATCGCGGCATCGAGGAGCGCGTCGCGCACTGGATCAACGGCAATTCGCAATTCCTGTTCTATCCCGCCATCAAGCAGCTGACGCTCGATCTTGCCGCGACCTCCTTCATCGGCGACGATGCGGACCTTCATTCAGAAGAGGTGAACCGCGCTTTTGTGGAAATGGTCGCAGCCGCCGTCACGCCGGTGCGCAGGCCCATTCCGGGGACACAAATGTATCGCGGCGTGCAGGGCCGCAAACGCATCGTCGAGCTGTTCTCGCGCGAAATACCGCGCCGGCGCGAAGCCGGCGGCGAGGATATTTTCTCGCAACTTTGTCGCGCGAGTTACGAAGACGGCTCGCTGTTGTCGACGCAAGACATCGTCGACCACATGAGCTTCCTCATGATGGCGGCGCACGACACGCTGACGTCATCGATGACGTCGCTCGTCTGGTTCCTCGCCGAGAATCCGCAATGGCAGGACCGGCTGCGGGAAGAGGCCTTCGGCCTCAATCTCGGCCGGCAAAATGGCGGCGCGGCGCCGCTGCCTTATGAGCGACTCGGCGAGCTCCACCTCACGGAGATGGCGTTCAAAGAAGCGATGCGCATCAATCCGCCCGTACCGTCGGTGCCGCGGCGCTCGGTGCGCCCGTTTGAATTCGGCGGCTATCATTTTCCTGCCGGCACCAACGCGTCCGCCAATCCGCTATTCACGCACCGCATGCCGGAACTGTGGCCGGAGCCGCTCATCTTCGATCCCATGCGCTTCACCGAAGAGGCTTCGCGCGCCCGGCACAAATTCGCCTGGATACCGTTCGGCGGCGGCGCGCATATGTGCCTCGGCCTGCACTTTGCTTACATGCAGGCGAAGTGCTTCGTCTATCATCTGTTGACGAGCGCGAAGGTCAGCGTGCCCGCGGGCTACACGCCGAACTGGCAGATGTGGCCGATTCCGAAGCCGCGCGACCGGCTGCCGGTGCGGCTGACGCCGGTTTGACGCAGGCAGGCGGATGACGCAGCCCGCGGCGGCGACTATATAGAGGGCGCTCGCGGAGCACTCGCGGCGAAGGAATTCATATGACTGAAAATTCCCCGGAGGTGGACCGCGAGGTCCGCCGCCGCCGTATCCGATTCCGCGCTTGGCATCGCGGCACCCGCGAGATGGACCTTTTGATGGGCGGCTTCGCTGATGCGTACCTGGCGCGCCTCAGCGACGCGGAACTCGATGAGTTCGAGCATCTGCTCGATCTGCCCGATCCGCTCGTCTTCGCGTGGCTTGGCGGATTGGAGGAGGCTCCCACGGAGGAGAACACGGCGGTACTGAAGAAAGTGCGCGCCTTTCGCGTGCACGAAGCGCCGTTCCATGTGTGATCTAAACGAAGAAGCATAGACGTGACCGATCTCAAACGCGCCGTCGCTCAATTGCAGAAGGGCGGCTCCCTCACATTGCAGCGCGTGCCGGACGGCTTCGATGCTTTTGTCGCCGCCGATCTGACGCGCGCCATGGCGCGCGCCGGCGAGGGCAGGGGCGCGGTGCTCGTTCATGTCGCGCGGGACGGCCAGCGTTCGCGCGCTTTCCAGGAAGCGTTCGCTTTTGCTGCCCCCGATATCGAAATCCTCGATTTTCCCTCCTGGGATTGTCAGCCCTACGATCGCGTGTCGCCGAATTCCGCAATTTCGGCGCGGCGCATGACGGACCTGGCCCGCCTCGCGCGTTCCGGCTCGTCGATCGAGCGGCCGCGCATTCTTGCGACGACGATCAACGCGCTTGTGCAACGCGTACCGCCACGCGCCGGCATCGCTGCCGAAACATTCTCGGCCGCTCCCGGCAATTCGGTCGACACCGACGAACTCCTGCGTTGGTTCGAGACGAACGGGTACCTCCGCTCGAGCACGGTGCGAGAGACCGGCGAATATGCCATGCGCGGCGGCATTCTCGACCTTTGGGCGCCGGGAATGCCGGCGCCGGTGCGGCTCGACTTCTTTGGCGACACGCTGGAATCGATCCGGGCTTTCGATCCGGAGACGCAGCGTTCGACCGGGCAGTTGCGCGCGCTCGATCTCGTGCCAATGAGCGAAGTGCAGCTGACCACGCAAAGTATCAAGCGCTTCCGGCAAGGCTATCTCGCCACCTTCGGCGCTCAGACGCGCGGCGACACGCTCTATGAAGCGGTGAGCGAAGGCCGTCGCCATCCCGGCCTCGAGCATTGGCTGCCGCTTTTCCACGAGCGGATGGACACGCTGTTCGATTATGTCTCGGATGCGCCGCTGCTCCTCGATCGCCTTGCCGAGGATGCAGCGGGCGAGCGATTGGCGCAGATCAAGGATTATTACGACGCGCGCAAGGACGCGCACGATGCCGATCCGGCGAAATCAACCTATAAGCCCCTGCCGCCGGACGCGCTTTATATCTCGCCGAGCGAATGGCGGGAAAGATTGGATGCGCATGCGCTCGCTCGCACCGCGGCTTTCGAAGTGCCGGAGAAACCCGGCGAGGTCTCTATCGATTGCGGCGGGCGTCCCGGCCGCAACTTTGCTCCAGAGCGCAACGACGAGAACGCCAACGTTTTTGAAGCCGCCACGCAGCACATTCGCGTCCTGCAGGAGAGCGGCAAACGTGTGATCGTCGCGGGCTGGTCGGACGGATCGCGCGAGCGCTTGGGTCATGTGCTTGCCGAGCATGGATTGAAACGCGCCGAGCTCGCTTCAACCCTGTCGCAAGCGCTCGCGGTGAAGGGCGGCGCAATCGCGCTCGCGGTGATCGGCCTCGAACAGGGATTTGAGACCGCTGATTACGCTGTCATCGGCGAGCAGGATATTCTGGGCGATCGGCTCGTGCGCCAGCGCCGCAAGGGCAAGCGCGGGGCCGATGTCCTCACCGAGGTCGGCGCGCTATCTGCCGGCGATCTCGTCGTGCATGTCGATCATGGGATCGGCCGCTTTGTCGGCCTTGAAGCCATCATGGCGGCGGGCGTGCCGCACGATTGCCTGGAGTTGCATTATGCCGGCGGCGACAAGCTGTTCCTGCCGGTCGAGAATCTCGAGCTTCTCTCGCGCTACGGGTCGGAAGATACCGAAGCGCAACTCGATCGCCTCGGCGGCTTAGGCTGGCAGCAGCGCAAGTCGCGGATGAAGAATCGTATCCGGGAGATTGCGCAGGGCCTGATCCGCATCGCCGCCGAGCGCGCGACTCATGCCGCGCCGAAATTCGTACCGACGACCGGCGCGCTCGACGAATTTTCCGCGCGCTTCCCCTATGACGAGACCGAGGATCAGCTCAACGCGATCGAAGCAGTACTCGACGACCTCGCCGCGGGCCGTCCGATGGACCGGCTCGTCTGCGGCGACGTTGGTTTCGGCAAGACGGAAGTGGCGCTGCGCGCCGCATTTGCAGTGGCGATCGAAGGCAGGCAGGTCGCAATCGTCGTGCCGACGACGCTGCTGGCGCGCCAGCACTACAAGGTTTTCGCCAGCCGCTTTGCCGGGCTGCCGGTCAAGATCGCGCAGCTCTCGCGCATCGTGCCCGCGGCCGAGCAGCGGCAGGCGCGCGAAGGCATTGCCTCCGGCGAAGTCGACATCATCATCGGCACGCATGCCGTTCTCGGCAAGCAGGTGAAGTTCAAGGACCTCGCGCTTGTGGTCATCGACGAGGAGCAGCACTTTGGCGTGAAGCACAAAGAGCGGCTGAAGGAACTGCGCACCGAAGTCCATGTGCTGACGCTGTCGGCAACGCCGATTCCGCGCACACTGCAGCTGGCGATGACCGGCGTGCGTGAATTGTCGCTGATATCGACGCCGCCGGTCGACCGGCTCGCGGTCCGCACCTTCGTGACGCCGTTCGACGAGCTGATCATTCGCGAGGCGCTGTTGCGCGAGCGCTATCGCGGTGGACAGTCGTTTTATGTTTGTCCGCGCATCGAGGATTTGGAGGAAGCGGCTGCGTTCCTGCGCACCGCCGTGCCGGAAGCCAAATTCGTCATCGCCCACGGGCAGATGGCGGCGACCGAGCTCGAAGACAAAATGTCGGCCTTCTATGACGGCAAGTACGACATTCTTGTCTCGACGGCGATCGTGGAGTCGGGCTTGGACATCCCGACTGCCAACACGATGATCGTGCATCGCGCCGACATGTTCGGACTAGCGCAACTTTATCAGTTGCGCGGCCGCGTCGGCCGCTCCAAGGCGCGCGCCTATGCACTGTTCACCATCCCTGCGAGCCGGCAGATCACGCCGCAGGCGGAGAAGCGGCTGAAAGTGCTCCAATCGCTCGATACGCTGGGCGCCGGTTTCCAGCTGGCGAGCCACGACCTCGACATTCGCGGCGCCGGCAACCTGCTCGGCGACCAGCAGTCCGGGCACATCAAGGAGGTCGGCTACGAACTCTACCAACAGATGCTGGCCGACGCGATTGCGGCGCTGAAGGCCGGCATCACCGAGCCGATGGAGGAGGCTTGGTCGCCCTCGATCACGATCGGCGCGCCTGTGACCATCCCCGAGCATTACGTGCCCGACCTGCAGCTCAGGCTGCAGCTCTACCGCCGCCTCGCGACGATGGAGGAGGATTCGGACATCGAGAGCTTTGCCGCCGAGCTGATCGATCGCTTCGGGCCGCTGCCGGAGGAGGTGGGCGATCTCCTGAAGCTGGTCGCGATCAAGGCGCTCTGCCGCCGCGCCCACGTCGAGAAGGTGGAGGCGGGACCGAAGGGGGTGATCGTCGGATTCCGTCAGGACTCCTTCGCCAATCCGGCGGGGCTCGTCCGCTTCGTTGCGCAGCAGGGCGGCGATGCCAAGGTCCGGCCCGACATGCGCGTCGTCTTCATGCGCGATTTCGAGACGATCGAGGCGCGCCTCGAGGGCACGCGCCAGATTCTGCGTACGCTGGTCGGACTTGCGGAGAAGAAGGCGGCATGAGCGGGCGCCCTTGATAAAGCTGAGGCAATGCCTATTTATGCTGTCATCGGGAGACGAGACTGCTCGCTTTCCGGCCCTTTTCGGATGCCCATAAGTAGGCCTCCCTTGGCGACCACGGATGTAATGGCCTGAGCCGGCTGAAAGTGGCGTTCGATTTGAGGCATGGAGGGTCAGGACCAACCTGGCCCTTTTTTATTTGGCCACGAGGCCGTTTGGAGGGATGGTGCAGGTTCTGGTCCGCGACAACAATGTCGATCAGGCGCTGAAGGCGCTGAAACGCAAGCTGCAGCGCGAAGGCGTGTTTCGCGAGATGAAGCGCCGCCGCTCCTATGAAAAGCCCTCCGAAAAGCGTGTCCGCGAGAAGGCTGAGGCAATCCGACGCATGCGGAAATTGGCGCGCAAGGAAGCCCAGCGTGAGGGGCTGATACCCGGTCCCAAGCCCAAGGTACGCCCCGACGGCCGTTCCATGGCACCGCGTCCTGCCTAGGGTTGCGGACGAGTTTTGTACCAAGCGAGGAAGCAAAGCGATGATGCGAACGTTCAGGAAGCCCGTTGCCCGATCTGTGATGTTCCAGATCGGCTATGAGGACGGGCGCACCGCCTATCTCTGGGTCGACGGCCACGGCAAGTCGGACGAGGATCATCTCGTCGGCGGCATCGCCAAGCAGCAGCAGGAGAAGGGCCTCATTCCGCCGGGCAATGTGACGACAATCCGCCGGGTGCGCTGAGAGCGCCCCAGATCGCTACGCGACCCAAGAGAAAACCCCGGCCACACGGACCGGGGTTCAGCACGCAAAGTCGGAGCGGGCAATCTCAGTAGTGGCGATGGCCGCGCTTGATGATGACGGTCTTACCGCCATGATGATGGTGCATCCATCCGTGGTGGTGACCGCCGCGCTTAATGATGATCTTTTCCGCCGAAGCGGCGGAAATACCGGCCGCGCCGAACGCTACCAAGCTGGCGAGAATCACTAACGTTTTCTTCATCTTAGCGTCTCCGTCTGTTTACTGCGGCGGGAAAACGCGAGCTTGCCCATTTGGTTTCGCCGCTAGGCTTAAGTCGCAGGCCGCCTCATGCGTGGTCGTCGAGCCACGCTTTCAGCGCGACCGCGTTGTTGTGCGCCTCGTCGCGAGCGGCATATAGCAGCGTGACAGGTCCTTTGTGCTCCAACAGATCGCGTGCGGCCGAGGCGGCCGGCCCGCGCGTGAGCTCCTTGCGGTAGGCCTGAACAAACCGATCCCAGCGCTCGGGATTTCCATGGAACTCGCGGCGTAATGCGTCGCTTGGCGCAACCTCCTTCGCCCAGAGATCGACCATGGCCGTTTCGCGCTTGACGCCACGCGGCCAGAGCCGATCGACGAGGACGCGAAAGCCGTCCTCGGGCGAAGCCGGCGCATAGATGCGCTTGACCTTGAATGAGGTTGCCATCTGAAATTTTAGCGGCGAGAGCCGATCATGCCGCAGACTCCAAAGCTTGAACCAAGGCCGGGATCAACCCACCGATATCACCCGTGGTGAGCACCAGCACGACATCGCTCGGCTCCAGATGAGTGACGATCGTTGCGACATTAGCGGTCCTGTCGCTACCGAGCTTAGTGACGGCCAGACCGCTTGCGGCAATGCGATCGACGATCTCTTGCTGCGAGACTTGGTCGTGCGACGCCGCACCATGGCTTGGCGGCTGATAGACGAACACTTGATCGGCGCCGTCGAACACCGTGTCATACCAGAACAGCGTGTCGCGGCTGCGCCAGCTGAACGTGTAAGGCTCAAACACGATGACCAGACGCTTCTTTGGGAAGTGCAAACGAATGGCGTCGATCGCCGCGCGGGACTTTTCGCGCGACGAGCCAAAACCTTCATAAAGCGGAATAGTTGAGCGGGTGGTGAGCTTGTCGAGCCGGCGCACAATGCCCCGATACGAGGCGAAAGCGGCGGCGATCTCGGCGGGGCTCGCCAGTCGCTTCTCGAGCAGTAAGGCCGCCGCGCCAACCATGTTCTGAATGTTGTGCGCGCCTAGTTGCAGCGTTCGTATTGGTTGGCGGATCTGCGGCCCGATGAGATCGAAACTGCTCTCCTCGCCATAAACGACGCTTTCGGCGCGATATGCGGTATTCGCGTCGCACAGACCGTAAGTCACGACGCGGCAAGGCGCCGCGCCGGCGAGACTCATCGCATGTGGTTCGTCCGCGCATGCAACAAGCAATCCGTCGGCGGGAAGTTCGCCGATAACCTGTTGAAACGGTGCGAGATAGTCGGCATGCGTCGGGAAGACGTTGACGTGATCGTGCACGGCCGACGTCAAGAGCAGCGATTGCGGCGCGTAATGCAAAAATTTCGCGCGAGGATCGGTATTGCTCGATGGATATTCGTCACCTTCGAGGATGAAGGGCGCATCGCTGCCAAGCGCCGCGTTCGAGGGCAAATCCTTCGGCACCGCGCCGAGAAAGTATCCGGGATTTTTGCCTGCATGTACAAGGACCCAGGCAAGCAGGCTTGCACTGGTCGACTTGCCGTAGCTCCCGGCAACAACGATGCGGTGGCGATTACGCGTGACCTGCGCCAGCACGTCGGGGAACGAGAGGATCGGCTTGCCGCTCTCGAAAGCTGCGGCAACTTCGGGGTTTTCTCGGGTGAGCTTGGCGTGCTTGCCGATGACGATCGCATCGGCGTCCGTCGGAAGATTGGCAGCGGCATGCGGTGACGCAACGCGGATTCCAGCGCGCGGCAAAATCTCGCTCGCGGGCGGGTAAAAGCCCTCATCCGACCCGGTGACCGACCAGCCCTGCTCGCGCAGGAGCAGGGCGGTTGCCGCCATCCCTATCCCGGCGATCCCGATGAAATGCGCCTTGCGCTGTCCCGATTCAGCTACAGCCACCCTCGACGCTTCCTCTCGACCGACCGATATTGTAGAGGCATCGCCTTAACACGCCCGGAACGTACGAATTATGATCTGGCTCGCCCGGCTTTTCTCGTGGTGGCACGGCGCCACGCTGAACACCCGCTTCTACACATGGCTCAACGGGGAATTCGTCGGCCAGGACGAGTTCGGCAACAGCTATTACCGCACCAAGGGCGGCAAGATCGATCCGGTGCTGCATTTTGAGCGCCGCTGGGTCCTATATAACGGCATCAGCGACGGCTCGCTGACGCCGCCTGCTTGGTATGGGTGGCTGCATCACACGAGCGAGGTGCCCCCGACCCATGAGCGCTACGTCAAGCATGAGTGGGAGAAACCATACGTGCCGAATATGACCGGCACGCCCTTGGCCTATCGCCCTCCGGGCTCGACGCTTGCGGCGGCGGCGCGTCCGCCTGCGACCGGCGATTACGAGGCATGGACGCCGGAATGACGCCTCGGACGTGAGCGGCCGCGACCACCATTATCGGGCCCGCACCGTCTGGACGGGCAATCGCGGCACCGGCACCTCGGGTTACCGCGATTACGACCGCGCGCACGTGGTCAAGGTCGAGGGCAAGCCCGATCTTCTCGGCTCATCCGACGCAAATTTCCTCGGCGATGGCAGCCGACACAATCCGGAGGACCTGCTCGTTGCTGCGCTGTCGGCCTGTCACATGCTCTGGTACCTCCATTTGGCGGCTGACGCGGGCCTGGTAGTCACCGAATACCAGGACGATGCAGAAGGGCACATGCAGCTGCGGCGCGATGGCAGCGGCGCCTTCGTCCGGGTCAGCCTGCGGCCACATGTAGCGATATCAGGCGATTTCGATCCCGAGCTCGCGAAGGGCCTCCATCACGAGGCGCACGAGAAGTGCTTCGTCGCCAATTCCGTGAATTTCCCAGTCGAGGTCGAGCCGGAGATCGTGCGGGGCGGCTAGGACGCCGGCCTTTATTCCGCCAAGCCGAGGGGCCACAAGCCGCGACGCTGCGTCCTTCGGATTCCCGCCCTTCACGATGGCTCTCCCCAAACCCCGCGCCTCCGCGGCAATTGCCGCGCTGCCGATGGCAGCGCTCTCGGTTGCGCTGCTAGCCGTCGGCGCCGGCCCGGCGCTCGCCGACAGGATCAAGCACCCGACGGCGGTGTTTGCCGGCCTTGATAAGATCACCGGCCGCATAATCGCTTTCGAGGTGGCCATAGACGAGACGGTGCAGTTCGGGTCGCTGCAGATCACGCCGCGCGCGTGTTACACGCGGCCGCAGACGGAAGCGCCGCAGACCGACGGCTTCATCGAGGTCGATGAGATCGTTGCTAACAATGAGATGAAGCGGATTTTTTCCGGCTGGATGTTTGCGGCAAGCCCCGGCCTGCATGGCGTCGAGCATCCCGTCTACGATGTCTGGCTGACCGATTGTAAGGGCGGGACCGAGATCATCCCGTCGCCGCCCGATACGACCGCTGAACTGGAGCCTGCGCCAGCCGCCGGCGATCTCAACAAGCCTCCCCCGCCGCCTAAGCCCGGGACTGTGCCGCGCCCACGCCGGGCCGAGCCGCCGGCCGAAGCCGGGCTGCCTGCCACGCCGGGGTCTCAGCCGCTGCCGGGCAGCCCTGGCGCGCAGCCGCTACCCGAGGCGCGGCCGCTGCCACGAGGACCGATCGAGGTTGGGCCACCCCCGGGCGGGGGTGGCGGTTTCTTCGGCTTCGGCTCTTCTCCCTCGCCGCGCCAATCGGCCGGCCCGGTACCTCCGGCTGACATCCCCCATGTGCCGGAGCCGCAGCGCCGCAGACCAACTCAGCAATTCTATCCGACGCTGCCGGATCCCGCCGGTCCGCGCTGAGGCGCCTTAAGCGCGGCGAGCGCGTCCGCCCCGGATAAGGCGATGCGCTCGAACGCCAGGACCCGATCGGCCGATGCGCTCACCGCCTCTTCCAGAAGCGCCTTGTATCGGGCGCGCGGGACTTCCACAGCGCCGAGGCTCTCGAGGTGGGGCGTGACGAATTGCGTGTCGAGCAGCCGGAACCCGCCGCGACGTAAGCGCGCTACGAGATGGACGAGCGCCACCTTCGAGGCATCGCGACTTCGGTGGAACATGCTCTCGCCGAAAAACGCGGCCCCGAGGCTCACGCCATATAATCCGCCGACGAGCATTCCCTCGCGCCAGGCCTCGACGGTATGAACATCGCCGCGGTCGAACAGCATCCGGTACAAGCGCCGGATCGGCCCATTGATCCACGTCTGACCGCGTTCCTCCGCCGGCGCCGCGCAGCCCTCGATCACCGCGTCGAAATCGCCGTCGATTCGTATTTCGTAGCGATCGCTGCGCACCATTTTGGCAAGGCTCTTTGAGACGATGAGCTCGTCGAGCGGGAAAATGCCGCGTGCCTCGGGATCGACCCAGAAGAGGTGATCCTGATCGGCCTTCTCCGCCATCGGAAACAGGCCGATCGAATAGGCCTGCAGGACGAGGTCCGGCGTGATCTCTGGCGGTTTGGTTGCGCGCGACTGCAAGAAGTCTCCGTTTTACGGAGTTCCCGGCACCTTCCCGAAGCGATGATGTGGCGCGGCTTTGCTACGGCGCCGCGTCCGCGTGGGATTCGGCCAAAAATTTCTCCAGCCAATGTATGTCGTAAAGGCCGTTCTGAATATCGGGATTTCGCACCAGGCGGCGGAATAGCGGGAGCGTCGTCTCGATTCCATCGACGACGAATTCGTCGAGCGCCCGGCGCAGCCGCATCAGCGCTTCGGTGCGCGTGCGCCCATGCACGATGAGCTTGCCGACGAGCGAATCATAGTTCGGCGGGATCGAGTAGCCCTGGTACACCGCTGAATCGACGCGCACGCCAACACCACCGGGAGGGTGGAAGTAGGCAACCCTTCCCGGAGAAGGGCGGAAGCTTTCGGGGTGCTCGGCATTGACGCGGCATTCGATCGAATGGCCCCAAAAGCTCACCTCCTCCTGCGTCACCGATAGCGGCGCGCCTGCGGCGATGCGGATCTGCTCGTTCACCAGATCCATGCCGGTGATCATCTCGGTCACGGGATGCTCGACCTGGATCCGCGTATTCATCTCGATGAAATAGAACGCGCCGTCCTCGTACAGAAACTCGATCGTGCCGGCGCCGGTATAACGCAATTCGCGCATCGCCTCAGCGCAGACCGCGCCGATGCGCGCGCGTTCCTCGGGATTGAGCGCCGGGGAGGGGCCCTCTTCCCAGACCTTTTGGTGCCGGCGCTGCAGCGAGCAATCGCGCTCGCCGAGATGAACCGCGTTGCCCTGACCATCGCCGAGAATTTGAATTTCAATGTGCCGCGGCTTTTCCAGATATTTCTCCAAATAGACGGCATCGTCGCCGAAGGCGGCCTTGGCCTCGCTGCGCGCGGCGTGAAGCGCGTTGAGAAGATCATCTGCGCCGCGCGCGACCTTCATGCCGCGTCCGCCTCCACCGGCCGCCGCCTTGACCAGCACGGGATAGCCGATCTCTGCAGCAATCCGTTTTGCTGCGTCATCGTCCTCGATACCGCCCTCGGAGCCCGGAACGCAGGGAATGCCGAGGCGCTTGGCCGTGCGCTTGGCTTCAATCTTGTCGCCCATCAGCCGGATATGCTCGGGCGTTGGCCCGATGAATGTGATCTGATGCTCGCGCAGGATTTCCGCGAAACGCGCGTTCTCGGAAAGAAAGCCGTAGCCCGGATGCAGCGCGTCAGCGCCGGTGATCTCGCACGCAGACAAGAGCGCCGGGATATTTAGGTACGATTCCCGCGCCGGCGGCGGCCCGATGCACACCGATTCATCGGCGAGCTTTACATGCATCGCTTCGGCATCGGCGGTGGAGTGCACGGCCACCGTGGCAATGCCGAGTTCCTTCGCGGCGCGCAGGATGCGAAGCGCGATCTCGCCGCGATTGGCGATGAGGATTTTGTCGAACATTTACTCGATGATCAGGAGCGGTTCGCCGTATTCGACGGGCTGACCATCTTCCACGAGAATGGCAGTCACGGTTCCGGCGCGCGGCGCGACGATCTCGTTGAACGTCTTCATTGCCTCGACAAGCAGGATTTTGTCGCCGGCTTTGACAAGACTGCCCACCTCCACAAAGGCTTGGGCTTCCGGGCTCGGCCGCAGATAAGCAGTGCCGACCATCGGCGATTTGACTGCGCCGGGATGCTCGGCGATTTGCTGTGCGGCATCGGCAGATGCGGGCGCGGACAGCACCACCGGGGCAGGGGAAGGCGCCACCTGCACAGACACCGGCGAGACTGTCGCGGCTGCCGGCACACCCGTCGAGCGCGCGACCCGAATGCGCAGGTCGCCCTTCTGGACCTCGATTTCACTGATATCGGCTTCGACGAGCAGCTGCGCCATCTCGCGCACAAGCGTGGCATCGATGCCGCCGTTGCCGCCGCGCTTCTTGGACTTCGGCGACCAGGCCGAATCGTCGCTCATGGCAAGAACCTACCGCTTCCCTGTCCGCCAGATGGGAAAAGCGCTTCCAGCGCCAGCTCGTAGGAGCGCAGGCCAAAGCCGAGGATCACCCCACGGGCAACGGCGGAAATCATCGATCTGTGCCGAAAATGCTCGCGCGCGTGAACATTGCTGATATGGACCTCGACGACGTCTGCATTGGCGCCGCTGATCGCATCGCGCAATGCGATCGAGCTGTGCGTGTAGGCGCCGGCATTGAGGATGACCGGCGCACCTGCCGCGCCCGCATCATGGATCCAGGCGACGAGCTCGCCTTCATGATTGGATTGACGGAAGACGAGCTCGATGCCGCGTTGGTCACAGGCCGATTGCAGGCGCGCCTCGAGGTCGGCGAGCGTCTCGCTGCCATAGGTCGCGGGCTCGCGCGAACCGAGGAGATTCAGGTTCGGGCCATTGAGGACGAAGACGGATGGCATCCGGACTCCAGGCGGGGACGCTCAGGCGTCGGTCGGTGCCTCATAAAGCGGAAGGCTCATCAGGGAAAGAGCGGCCCGAAGACATCGGGTCGCTGCAGGGCTAGGTTACGAGCAGACTGCCTTGCCGCACTTGGCGACGTTGCCGATCTTGCCCTTGAGTTCGTCGTAGCCGACCGCACCGACGACAACCTCCTTGCCGACCACCCACGACGGCGTCCCCGTGAGGTTCAGTCCGTCGGCCATTTGCATGACCTCCTGGATGCCGGCTTTCACGTCTGGACTGGCCATGTCGCGCTCCAGCTTGCCCATGTCCGCCCCCATCTCCTTGGCGACGGCGAGCGCCTGTGCCTTGCCGACCTGGCCGCGGGTCGACAGGAGCTTTTGGTGGTAGGCCCAGAATTTGTCGCCGCTGAACTGGTTGCGGAGTGCCGAGGCGACTTGCGCCGCTTCAACCGAGCCCGGGCCGAGCACGGGGAAATCCTTGAGGACGACTCGCAGGTTCGGATCGTCCTTCATCAGCTTCGCGAGATCGTCGAGCGACTTTTTGCAATAGCCGCAATTGTAATCGAAGAACTCGACCAGCGTGACCTTGCCGTTCGGATTGCCGACCACCGCCTGATGCGGTGACGAGAAGAGATGGCTGTTCTCCGAGATGATCTTTTCGCGCGCCGCGGCCTGTTCGGCTTTCTCGCGCCGGTCGAGTTCGACCATGGCGTCGCGCAGAACTTCCGGATTGTTGACGAGATAATCACGCACAATGGCGCCCATTTCCTTCGTCTGCGCGGGGGAGAATTCCGCGGCTCCCGCCGGCATCGCAACGCCTAAAAGGCCGAGACAGAAGAGAGGCGCGGCCAAGCCGGTCGCGGTCCGGAAAAGAACTTTCATCGAGGGCTCCAGAGCAGGGAGGACCCTTATAGCAGGGTCGGGTGAATCGGTCGCAAACGAATTGTCGGTGCGTTCAGTCGAATATTCCGCCGGTCTTTGGTGGGCTAGTTCAGGATGTCGTCGGCTTAAGCCAGCCCGGATTGCCTTCCTTGAAACACTGCTTGGGCGCGCGAGGCTTGCGGACCCGCCTCGACATACTTGTCCGAGACGAAGAGACAGATCGCTTCACTGGACAATCCGGTCGGATGGCGGCGTTTTGGCCGGCAGAAAAGGCTCCAATATGGCCGCTGCGCCGGCGCGCACTTGCTGGCCCGCATGCCCCAATTGGGCTCGTTTGGCATGCGGTCGTCGCCATTGCTAAAGCGTCGGAATGGTGTCCAGCCGCATTTCCCGCCGCTCCGAGGTCGCCCCGTTCATGGCGATGGACGTGCTCAGCCAGGCTGCGGCCCTTGAGCGGCAGGGGCGCCATATCATCCATATGGAAGTAGGCGAGCCGGCCGCGCCGCCGCCGCGCGCCGTGCGGGAAGCGGCGGTCGCGGCGCTCGGGGGCGGACGAGTCGGCTATACCGAGGCCCTGGGGCTACCCTCGCTTCGTGCGGCGATCGCGCGCTCGTATCGCGATCTCTACGGGGTGGACGTCCCGGCAGAGCGGGTGGCGGTGACGACCGGCTCGTCTGGCGGATTCATCCTGGCGTTTCTCGCTTGCTTCGATCCCGGAGCCCGGATCGCGATCTCGGAGCCGGGCTACCCCGCCTATCGAAACCTGCTGGAGGCGCTCGGGCTGGTTGCGGTGGCGTTGCCGGTCTCCGCTGCGACGCGCTTTGCGGTGACCGCGGAGATGATCGAGGCCTCGCACCGTGAGCACACGCTCGACGGCGTGCTTCTGATGAGCCCGGCCAATCCATCCGGCACTATGCTGACGCGGGACGCGCTAACCGAGATTTGCCTGACCTGCGAGCGCCTTGGCGTCCAGTTCATCTCGGACGAAATTTACCACGGACTGACTTATGAGCGGGCTGCCGACACGGCGCTGGCCTTCTCTCGAAGCGCCATCGTCGTGAACTCTTTCTCGAAATATTATTGCATGACGGGATGGCGGGTCGGCTGGCTCGTTCTTCCTCAAGAACTCGTTCGTCCTATCGAACGGTTGCAGCAATCCCTCGCGATTTCAGTGCCTTACTTGAGCCAGATTGCCGCCGAGGCGGCTTTCGGCGCGCGCGAAGAACTTGAGGCGGTCCGCACGGGCTACGCCAAGAATCGCTCGTATCTCCTTGAAGAGTTGCCCAAAACTGGCATCACAGAGTTCCACCCAGTCGATGGGGCGTTTTACGTCTACGCGGACATCGCCCGCTTCACGAATGACTCGGCGGCGTTCTGCAAACGCATGCTGGAGGAGGCCGGGGTTGCGGCGACGACCGGCCTCGACTTTGACCGGCAGCGCGGCCATGGCGCGATGCGGCTCTCGTTCGCCGGGTCCTATGAAGATGTGCGCGAGGCGGTCGCCCGCCTCGGCAATTGGCTGCGCTAAGGCCTACTCACTACCGGTCAGCGTCGCTTTCGCTCGCTGCCACCATCCGCCCCGCTTCGGGCGATTCGGATCGGCCTGCGTGATCACCTTCTGATTGGCCAGGACATGCTGCGGCGGCGGCGCCGGTGCGCGGCGCGGCGGAGCCGGCTCGATCGCTTCCGACTCGGGAACCCCTTGCACACCGCCGATCGAGCCTTCGGTCACATTCGCCAATGCTGCAGCGGGCTGCCTATCGAAGTCCTGGGGCGCCGGCTCTACCGGGCGCGACGGCCCCACGACGGGCATGCCGCCGGCCGCCTCGGGCGCCTCCGGCGTGCCCTCGCTGTAGGCCCAATATCCCGGGCCACGATCGAACTGTTCGCGCGGCTCGCCCGGCGGCCCGAAACGGCGCCCACGATCTACCCCCCCGTCGCGGCCAGGCCGGCGACCACGGCCGCCGCGGCGCGAGCGCCGGTCGCGGGGGTCCGCGTCATCGCGCTGGCCTTCGGCGGCGACGCCCTCGTGTGGCTCCGCCGAAGCCTCCTCGTGCGGTCCGCCCTGGCCGAGTTGCGGCACCGTTGTGGCGGCTACATAGGCGAGACCGTCATCCGAGGGCTGCGGCGCATCGGCGGGGAGGAACTGTCCGTCGAGGTCACTGCCGCGGCCGCGCCCACGACGACGTCGTCGACGTCGTCGCTGCGCCTCCGCGTCTTCGGCGGCGCCATCGCGGGCCCCAGGTCGATGCTTATCGCCACCCGCGCTCGCCTCAACCTCCTCTTCCGCATCTTCCTCGGCCGGCTCTTCTTCTGCCGGGAGTGACACCGAATCCATGCGCAACGGCTCGGCGCGCACGCTCTCGACGACGCCGCGTGCCGGCTCGCCGCGCTCGATCGCGTGATAGGTCGTACCGGTCAGTTCGTCGTCGGCCACGACCGTGATCGACACGCCGAACCGCTCTTCGATGCTGCGCAGGTGCGCACGCTTTTGGTTCAGAATGTAGAGCGCAACAGCCGTGCGCGTATGCACGATGATGTTGTGGCTCGAATTCTTGATGAGCGCGTCTTCGAGGACGCGCAACACGTGCAGCGCAATCGACGAGGTCGAGCGCACCGTGCCGGCACCGGCACAATGGGGGCAGGGCACGGTTGAGCCTTCGAGCACACCGGTGCGAATGCGCTGCCGCGACATTTCGAGCAGCCCGAAATGCGAGATGCGTCCGACCTGAATGCGGGCACGATCGTTCTTCAGTGCTTCCTTGAGCCGCCGCTCGACAGTGCGGTTGTTGCGGTTCTCCTCCATGTCGATGAAATCGACTACGATGAGGCCCGCAAGGTCGCGCAAGCGTAATTGCCGGGCGATCTCATCGGCCGCCTCGCAATTGGTGCGAACCGCGGTGTCCTCGATATTATGCTCGCGCGTGGAGCGGCCGGAATTGACGTCTATCGCAACCAGCGCCTCGGTCTGATTGATGACGAGATAGCCGCCCGAGCGCAGCGTGACCTGGTTGGAGAACATCGCATCGAGTTGCGATTCGACGCCTAAGGCAGCGAAAATAGGTTGCGGATCCTCATAGAGCTTCACGTGCTTGACGTGACTGGGCATGAGCATGCGCATGAAGTCGCGCGCCTCGCGATGCGCCTCTTCGCCGGCAACTTCGATCTCGTCTATGTCCTTGCCATAGAGATCGCGGATGGCGCGCTTAATCAGCGAACCCTCTTCGTAAACCAGCGTCGGCGCCGTCGAGCGCAACGTCAGCTCACGCACGTTCTCCCACATGCGCAGGAGATATTCGAAATCGCGCTTGACCTCGGCCTTTGTGCGCGAGGCGCCGGCGGTACGCAGGATGATACCCATTCCCTCGGGCACTTCGAGGTCTTCGACGATCTCTTTGAGGCGGCGGCGATCGCCGGCGTCGGTGATCTTTCTGGAAATGCCGCCGCCGCGCGCGGTGTTGGGCATCAGCACGGAGTATCGGCCGGCAAGCGAGAGATATGTGGTCAGCGCAGCGCCCTTGTTGCCGCGCTCTTCTTTCACGACCTGCACGAGCAAGACTTGGCGCCGCTTGATCACTTCCTGAATTTTATATTGACGGCGTGGCCGATACGGACGGCTCGGCACTTCCTCCATGGCATCGCCGCCGATCTGCTCGACGTGCTCTTCCTCGTCGTTCTCGCCTTCGCTTTCGGCGTCTTCGGACTGGCTGCGGCTCGTAACTTCGGTGGGCGGAGCCTTGGCTGTCTGCTCGCTGTCCGAAGCTTCGATGATGGCAAATCCCGCGCAGTCGACGCCGATGACGTGCGGCGCGTCTGCTTCGCGTTCGCTTGCTTCGGCGGGCGCCGGGCCGGACTCGACCGGCGGTTCAGCGGGATTGTCGAGAACGGGCGAGCCCTCCAAAGGAAACGGGGCACTGGCGAGGGCAACCGGGGACTCAGGTTCGCCCTCGATCCCGGCGGTGGGCGGCGCATGCTCGCCGATGCTCTCCGCCTCGGCGGGTCCGCTGTCGTCGGCCGTCACGGCCGGGAACGGCTCGCTTACAAGCGCCGCGTCTTCCGAGATCGATTCATCTGAGGATTTCTGCCGTTTTTCGTAGCGATCGCTGCGGTGGCGGCGGCTACGCCGCTCGCGACGGTGATCGTCTTCCTCGTCGTGGCCGCGGGTTTCCTCCTCGAGCAGCGCCTGCCGGTCGGCGACGGGAATCTGGTAATAGTCGGGATGGATTTCAGAGAAGGCGAGAAAGCCATGGCGGTTGCCGCCGTAATCGACGAAAGCCGCCTGCAGCGACGGCTCTACACGCGTAACCTTGGCGAGATAGATATTGCCGCGAAGCGGTTTGCGACTGGCGGATTCGAAATCGAATTCTTCGACGCGATTACCGCGTAGGACGACCACCCTCGTTTCTTCGGGGTGGGAGGCGTCGATCAGCATTTTGTTTGTCATTGTCAGCTCTTATGCGCACGCCGTTGCGCTTCGCCGCTCCCGCCGATGAAGGCAGGGGTGAGAGAGCGTATCGGACCGTTCGCGATTGGGGTGATCGGGACTGTTTGCAAGGCCGAGCGCCATCGACGCGCGGCGGGATTGGAAGCGTGCGGATTTCGAGCTCGTGCGCCGGAGCAACGATATCGCGTCGGGGCTTCGTGCCGAGAAGTCTTGTCCGACCTGTCGGTTTGAAAGCCGCCTGGAGATTGGCGGGGGTGGAAATGGCTTGATGACTACCGCTGGCGGTCACCTTGGCTCCGCATGGGCCCGCAACGGACCCTCTCATGAAAATCAGCACGCCTGGATGGCGTCACGTTCTGCCGGGAGGACGCGAAAAGGCCAGCACTCTTGATGGGGAGCATGGCGGTCGCGGGATGGGCGACGCATTCTCGGCAAGCCGCCCGGATTCGAACCCGAACCTTCTATCGGGTCCCGCTGTTATTTGGCAAGGCCGAAGGGCGAGATGTGGCCGCGGAGTCACAGGTATTCAATAGTCAGTACTTAGCGGCAACACTTCATTAACCCTGCGTCGGGCATCGTCTAGACTACTGCTACGGTCGTGCCGATCCGTGCGCCGGCCTGCGTTGGAGAGCGATCAGCCGATGGGCCAGCGCGCCGCATTGGGTGCAAAAGCGGCTTGGCCCCGTGCGCGCCTGACGCTCGGCTTGGCGCTTCCAATCCTGTTATTGGCCGGAAGTGCTCACTCTACCGGGCTGATCGGCGCCCGCGCCGCTTCCCGCGCCGCTGTGAGCACGATTCCGGTTGCGGCAACGAGCAGTGTCGTGGCGACCGGCGTGCGCCTGGAGGCCGCGGCGCAAACCACGAAACTCGTCTTTGATCTCTCCGAAAGCGTGGAGGCGCGAGCCTTTCCGCTGGCAAATCCCGACCGGATCGTCGTCGACCTTCCCGAGATCGGTTTCCACGTTCCGCCGCTCCTACCTCAGCCGGCCGGGCGGAAGGGCCGCGGCAGCAATGCTCCCGTCGCCGCCGGCTTGGCGACGTCCTACCGGTTCGGTCAGTTCGCCCCGGGGCACTCCCGCGTCATCATCGACCTTAGCGCCCCCGCCCGAATTGTTCGAGCCGAGACCCAACCGGCCAGAGACGACTTGCCGCCGCGCCTCGTGATCGAACTCGCACCCACGGACCGGCAGAGCTTTGATAGCGCGGCTGCCGCCGCGAACGTCTTTGGCCTCTCGGCAAAGACGCCCCAGGTTGCTGCCCTGTCGGCTCAGGCGCCGTCCAGCAAGCCTGTGATCGTTCTCGATCCGGGCCATGGTGGCGTCGATCTCGGCGCCTCCAGCGCACACGGCGACATCGAGAAGGACATCGTACTGGATTTCGCTACCGCGCTCGCTGCCAAACTCGAATCGCAGGGCCGCTACAAAATCGTGCTCACGCGCGGAGCGGACGTCTTCGTCCCGCTGAACGAGCGGGTACAGATCGCACGCGACGCCAATGCCGCTCTTTTCGTCTCGATCCACGCCGACACCCTCTACGAGGCACACGTCCAGGGGGCGACCGTCTATACGGTGTCGGAACGCGCCTCCGATTCCGAGGCCGCGCGGCTTGCCGACAAGGAAAACGAAGCCGACGCCGCCGCGGGCGTGGTGACGGAGGATGTGGCCGAGGTGCATGACATCCTGCAGGACCTGACCCGCCGTGAGACGCGCGCCTACAGCCACATGTTCTCGCGGACGCTGGTGGCGCTTTGGAAAAAGGCCGCGCAGCTCAACAAGAATCCGCAGCGCTCAGCCGGCTTCCGGGTGCTGAAAGCCCTCGATGTCCCGTCCGTTCTGCTCGAACTGGGCTACCTCTCCAACGAGAAGGATCTTGCCAACCTGGTTTCGCCGGAATGGCGCGAGAAGGCCGCCGGCACGCTTGCCAGCGCAATCGATTCCTTTTTTGCGCAGCGCAACATCGGCACTGCCACCGTTTCGCCCGATGC
>JAFASC010000046.1 GCA_019244955.1 Methylobacteriaceae bacterium
CTGCGGCGAGACGACGGACGCGGAGGGCCGGCGCGGCTTCGTCCTCACCCTCTCCACGCGCGAGCAGCACATCCGCCGCGAGAAGGCGACCTCCAACATCTGCACCAATTCCGGCCTGTGTTGCCTCGCTTTCACGATCCACATGACGCTGCTCGGCGAGACCGGATTGCAGCGCCTCGCGCGCGTCAATCACGCCAATGCCGTGCTGCTCGCCGATGCGCTTGGCGATGTGCCCGGCGTCGAGGTTTTGAACCAGACGTTCTTCAACGAATTCACGATTCGGCTGCGCGGCGATGCCGGCGACGTGCTTGCGCGCATGGCCGAGGGCGGCGTGCTCGGCGGCGTTCGCGCCTCGCGGCTTCTACCGAATGCGGGGCTCGATGATCTTATCATCGTCGCCAACACCGAAGTGAACACGGACGAAGATCGCGCCGCCTTCGTGGAGGCGCTGCGATCATCGCTGAAGGTGGGAGCGCAGTGATGCTGCACACGCAGGCGCGCCAAACGACACCCGCCGATCATTCCTCCCGGGCGCGGCAAACATTTACCGGCAATCGCGGCCTCGATCTCGAGGAGCCGCTGATCTTCGAGATCGGCCGCACCGAAGTGACCGGTATCGATGTGGACGAGCCCGCGACAACAAAGACGCGGCTCGGCACGCTTCAACGCAACGATGCGATGGGTCTCCCCGGCCTCTCCGAGCCCGAGGCGATCCGCCATTACGTGCGCCTGTCGCGCATGAACGCCGCGATCGATGCCAATACCTATCCGCTCGGCTCGTGCACGATGAAGCATAATCCGCGGCTGAACGAGAAAATGGCGAGGCTGCCCGGCTTCGCCGACATTCATCCCTTGCAGCCGCAATCGACCGTGCAGGGCGCGCTGGCGCTGATCGAGGCGCTTGTGAAAAACCTGCTCGACCTCACCAATATGAGCGCGGTTGCCATGTCGCCGAAGGCCGGCGCGCATGGCGAGCTTTGCGGCATGATGGCGATCAAGGCGGCGATTATCGCACGCGGCGAGGAAGCGGGCCGCCGCACCGTCCTCGTGCCGGATTCCGCGCACGGCACCAATCCGGCGACCGCGGCGCTGCTCGGCTTCGAGGTGAAATCAATTCCCGCCGATGCCGACGGCGACGTGCACCTCGATGCGGCGAAGGCGCTGATGGGCCCGGACGTCGCGGCGATCATGCTGACCAATCCGAATACGTGCGGATTGTTCGAGCGCGACATCGTCGAGATCGCCCGCGCCGTGCACGAGGCGGGCGGTTACTTCTATTGCGACGGCGCCAATTTTAATGCGATCGTCGGCAAGGTGCGGCCGGGCGACCTCGGCGTCGACGCCATGCACATCAACCTGCACAAGACGTTCTCGACGCCACATGGCGGCGGCGGACCTGGCGCCGGACCCGTGGTCTTATCGGAGCGGCTCGCGCAGTACGCGCCGGTGCCGTTCATCATGCGCGAGCGCGAATCCTTGCGGCTTGTCGAGCACACCGAAGCTACGCACTCCTTCGGGCGCATGACCGCCTTCCACGGCCAGATGGGCATGTTCGTGCGCGCCTATGCCTACATCCGGTCGCACGGCTCGGACGGACTGCGGCAGGCCT
Source organism: Methylobacteriaceae bacterium (assembly GCA_019244955.1). Classification (GTDB taxonomy): domain Bacteria; phylum Pseudomonadota; class Alphaproteobacteria; order Rhizobiales; family Beijerinckiaceae; genus JAFASC01. The sequence goes on from JAFASC010000046.1 coordinate 1,610, forward strand.
CGGAAGACGCGGTGCTCAACGCCAATTATGTCCGCGCCTGCCTCGCCGATCTGATGTCGCAGCCGTTCGGCGACCGGCCGTGCATGCACGAAGCCCTGTTCGACGATGCCTGGCTGAAGGGCACCGGCGTCACCACGCTCGATTTCGCCAAGGCGATGATCGATGAAGGCTATCACCCGATGACGATGTATTTCCCGCTCGTCGTGCACGGCGCCATGCTGATCGAGCCGACGGAATCGGAGTCCCTCGCCTCACTCGATCTGTTCGTCGCCACGCTGCGCGATCTCGCGATGAGCGCCCGCCGCGGCGAAGTCGAGCGCTTCACCGGCGCGCCCTACCTTGCGCCGCGCCGCCGTCTGGACGAAACAGGGGCGGCGCGCAAACCCGTGCTGAGATGGTCGCCGCCGGTGCCGATCCGCGACGCGGCGGAATGAGAGAAGACGTGACGGACCTCGCCGACATTGCCACCCTGCCCTTCGAAGCCGCGATGAAGGAGCTCGAAGAGATCGTCGACCGGCTCGAGAAGGGCAATGTGCCGCTCGAGGAGTCCATCGTCATCTACGAGCGCGGCGAGGCGCTGAAGAAGCATTGCGACGATCTCTTGAAACGGGCCGAGGCGCGCATCGAGAAGATCACGTTCGGCGCCGACGGCAAGCCGAAAGGCACGGAGCCGCTCGATCTCGATTGAACGATCTGGCGCGCGCTCCCTCTCCCCATTCCGGGAGAGGTCTAGTGTTCGCTAGCTCCTGCCGGCGTCAGGTGCGGGTCGGCCAATGCCGCTCGCGGAACCAGGTGCGATAATCCGAGGACATCGTGGCGCGCTGCGCCGGCGGCGCATGACGCTTGCAGGTTGCCGCTTCCTCGCTGTTTTCCGCGGCGCCCCAACGTATCTCGGCGCAGTCGTTCGGGTTGTAGGCCATTTCAAAATCCGCAGCCCGTTCGATCACGTCATTGAGCGACAGCGTCCATTGCGAGCCGTCGCTGCGCGTGTAGGCGAACTTTCGCGAGGCGAGCTCGGAGGTGAGCACACCCTGCAATTCCTGCTTCACGTCGTCGACGCTTTTGCCTCCCGACATCGCGTACCGGTCCGAGCGCCGCACGAAACGCTCAGGAAAATTGCGCACGACGTCGATCGCGATCAACAGACGGAAGTCGCGCGCCGGCGTCGAGTAGTCTTCCCACGCACCGCTGGTCTGAAAAATCGACGCGCCGTTCGGCATCGCGGTCGTGCCGGCCTGCTTCTCCTGATATTTGCGTCCGTTCTCGACCGACGTGACGCGCGTCTTCACCTGCTCGTTCAGGCTGGTAATCGCGTCGCTCATCGCGCGGACCGGATCGAGCGGCTCTGGCGACATCACGTCGTCCATGCGATCGTAGAAATCCTCGGCGCTCATGCGCGCCTGCTCGAGCGAGAAGTCGCCGTAGCTCGGATGCTTGGCGATCTCGGCATTGGTGAGCCGCCGCAACGGGCCGTTCTTGTCGCCGACGATCGGCCGGAAATGCTTGAAGCCGGCAGTGCCGAGCGCCGGATCGTGCACGAACAGGAAGTTGCCGCGCCAGAAGCGTTTGCGCGTGATCGACCCGTCCGGTTCGGCATCGACGGCGAGAAACACGCCGGGCTTGCCGTTCGCTTCCGGCACGCGATGCACCAGCATCAGCACGTGGCCGTAGGGGTCGGCATAGAC
>JAFASC010000310.1 GCA_019244955.1 Methylobacteriaceae bacterium
TGCAAACCGAGGAGATGTGCAGCCGGCCGCGATCCAGGACACGCATCGCCGTCTTGAAACCCTGGTTCTCCATCGCCGGACCGCCGACGATCGCGTCGGCCGGGACGCGGACGTCGTCGAACATGACGTCGGCGGTATGCGCGCCCTTCTGCCCCATCTTTGCGTCGGCCTTGCCGACGCTGAGGCCCGGTAATCCCGCGTCGACAAGAAATGCGGAGACGCCGCGCGCATCCTTGCTGGCGAGATCGGTGCGCGCGAATACGGTGAACACGCCGGCGTGCGGCGCATTGGTGATGAACCGCTTGGCGCCGTTGATCACGTAGGAGTCGTTGCCTTCGCGGCGCGCCGTCGTTTTCAGCGAGCCGGCATCCGACCCCGCTTCAGGCTCGGTCAGCGCGAATGAGCCGATAATCTCGCCACTTGCGAGCTGCGGCAGGTAGCGCGCCTTCTGTTCCGGGGTACCGTCCATGACGATGGCCTGCGAGCCGATGCCGATATTCGTACCAGCAAGCGAGCGGAACGCGGGCGAGGTGTGCCCGAGACGGCGCGCCACCTGTATCTCTTCGGAGATGGTGAGGCCGAGCCCGCCATATTCCTCAGGGATGCTGAGGCCGAACAGGCCGAGCTCTTTCATCTCTCGCGCGATGTGATCGGGGATGCGGTCTTCCTCGGCGACCTCGCGTTCCATCGGCCGCAGCCGTTCGGTCACGAAGCGCTCGACCGTATCGAGGAGCTGCGTCAGAGAGTCCTGATCAAGTGCCATAAAACGAGCTTTGCGCGGGGCGATATGGATGCGAGGTGATGAACCATCGTTGGCGCGCGAGGGCGCCGGGCCGGTAGATCATCTTGCCGCGAGCATATACACCCGCCCCAGGGGAGCAAAGTGACGGCAAGAGCGCCATCGATGTCGCCAATGCGCACCGCCGTTCTCGGCGCGCTCATCGTCGCGCTCGGCCCGATCAGCCTCGCCCTCTACACGCCGGCAATGCCGACGCTGGTCGAGGCCTTCGCTAGCGACCCCGCCACCATCAAGCTGACGATCACTCTGTACTTTTTCGGCTTCGCCTTCGCCCAGATCGTCTGCGGGCCGCTGTCGGATGCGTATGGACGCAAGCCCGTCGCACTATCCTTCTTCTCGATCTATCTCGCCGGCAGTCTGCTCGCCGTATTCGCGCCGAGCGTGACATGGCTCCTCGTGGCGCGGGCGCTGCAGGGGATCGGCGCCGCAGCTGGTGTGGCGACCTCCCGCGCGGTCGTACGCGATCAGTATACCGGGCAGGCCTCGGCCCGCATCATGAACCTGATCGGGCTCATCTTCGCCATCGGTCCGGCGGTTTCGCCGAGCATCGGCGCGCTTCTGCTGCGTACGCTTGGATGGCACGCGATTTTCGCCTCCATGGTCCTCTACGGCCTCGTGGTGGTGATGGTGACGATCTTCGCGATTTCCGAGACGAACCCCAACATCAATTCCGCCGCGGCGCGGCCCACCAACATTCTGCGCAGCTATGCCGCCCTCGCCCGGGATCGCACCTTCATGCGCTTCAGTCTGATCCTGTCCTGCGCGTTCGGCGCACTCTACACCCTGCCCGCCCTCTTGCCCTTCGTGCTGATTGGCATGGTCGGGCTGACCCCGACGCAATATGGGCTCGCAACGCTCATCCAGACCGCCTCCTACGCCAGCGGCAATCTTGTCACGATGCGGCTCCTACGCAGATACGACGCCGTGCGGTTGATCCCATTCGGGACTGCCATCTTCGTCGCCGCCGCTTTCGTCCTCGCCGTCGGTTTGCGGCTGTTCCCACCGAGCTTGACGACCATTATCGGGCCGACGGCGCTATGGGCGTTCGGGTCGGCCTGGATCGTGCCAGGCGCGACCACCGGCGCGCTCGCGAATGCGGGCGATCGCGCCGGCGCGGCGAGCGCCTTCATGGGTTTCCTGCAGATCGGCGGCGGCCTCGCCGGCACATTGATCGCCGCCTTGCTGTTCGCCGACGCCTTTCAGGCACTCATCAACGTGCTTCCACTGCTCGCTGTCTGCGGCGTTGCAGGTTACGCCTTACTTGGTGGCCGCGTGCAACCACGGCGGCGAGACCCCGATCCTCGCGATGTCGAGATTGCTGTTGACCCGTCGGGAATTGTCGGCGCGGGCGGCGAGGAGATCGAGGATCTGGTCCACCCGCCGCGTCCCCCGCGCCGCTGACTGACCTAAGCTAGGCCGCGGAAGCGAGGCTTGCGGCAAAGTCGCTCGCAGTATTCCGGAGCCGGCTCGCGAGCTGGTCGAGTTCATAGGCCAGATTGACGACGGCCTCGACGCTATTTCCGGTTACCGTCACCGCGTCGGCGACATTCTCGACATGAGTGTTCATCGCATTCGCGCCCGAGGCGGCGGAACGAACGTTGCGCGCGATTTCGTGCGTCGAGGCGCCCTGCTCGTGCACCGCCGAGGCTATCATCGAGGAGATATGCTCGACCTCGCCGATCTTCTGCTTGATCGCGTCGATGGCACCGACGGAGACATTCGTTGCCGCCTGCATCTCGGCAATCTGCTCGGCGATGTCCTGGGTGGCGCGCGCGGTCTGGGTCGCGAGCGTCTTCACTTCCTGTGCCACGACCGCGAAACCGCGGCCGGCCTCACCCGCTCGCGCCGCTTCGATCGTTGCGTTGAGTGCGAGCAGGTTCGTCTGCGCCGCAATCCGCGAAATCAGGTCCAGAACGTCGCCGACGCGGCGCGCCGCCGCCGAAAGGCGGGCCATGCCGGCGCTCGATTCCTGTGTCTCTGCGACGGCACGCCGGACCACCGAGGTCGATTCGACCACTTGCCGATTGATCTCCTCGATCGATTCCAGCAATTGCTCGGACGCCGTTGCGACGGAGGACACATTGGCGGACGTGTCGAAAGAGGCGGTCTTGGCCAACGAAGAGCCCTCTTGTGCTTTGCGCGCCGCGACGATCACCGCTTCGGAGCTCTCGGCCATGCGCTTGGTCATGCTGCCCAGGCGGGCGGTCATACCGGCGAGTTCCGACGCCAGCTCCTCGACCTTGGCGCGGATCGCCGCCTCGCGCAGAAGCCGTGCCTCGCGATCGTCCCGCGCCTTCAATTCCTGCATGAGTGCATTGTTGTGGCGTACCGCGTCGCGGAGCACGCCAAGCCCGCGGGCGATCGCCCCGATCTCGTCCTCGCGCGCGGCTTCGGCGATCTCGATCGAGGTGTCGCCGTCCGCAAGTTCGCCCATTTGCCGGGCGAGCCGCTGGATCGGCATCGCCAGGTTGCGGTGGAGAAGCGGCATCGAGACGACGAGGATCAGGAGACAGCAGAGGCCGGTGCCGAAGAGGAGCAATCCTGAGAGCCGGTCGGCGAGTTCGCTGGCGCTTGCCGAGAGGCGCGCCATTTCCGCCGCGTTCTTAGCGACGGCCGCACTGTGGGCGGTCTCGGCCACCCCGCCGGCCACGTAATAGGCCGAGCACCCCAGGGCGACAAAAGCCACCATGAACAAAAATTGCCTCAAAACGAGACTGCTGCCGATCGAAGAGCCGCGCATAGACCCAGTCACCGAGTTCGCGATTGCGCGAGTTTAGGCGGCGCACCTTCATGGCGGGTTAACATGCAATCGACCCAATCCGAGTTGACGCGTCGCTCGCGCCCGCGCAAGGGTCACGCCTCCCACGAATTGCGAGATGGTGAGAGGCACATGCTCAAAGTTGCCGTGCAGATGGACCCGATCGAGAAGATCAAGATCGCCGGCGATTCCACCTTCGCACTGATGCTCGCCGCGCAGGAGCGCGGTCACCGTCTCTTCTATTACACGCCTGATCGCATGTCGCTTGCCGGCGGCAAGGTTCTGGCGGATGTCGCGGCCGTCGAGGTCCGGGACAAGGAAGGCGATCACTATAAGCTCGGCGATGTCGTGCTTGCGGATCTGTCCACCATGGATGTCGTGCTGCTGCGGCAAGATCCACCCTTCGATCTCGCCTACATCACCTCCACTCATCTTCTCGAACATCTGCAGCCGAAGACGCTCGTCGTGAACGATCCAGCAAGCGTGCGCAATGCGCCGGAAAAATTGTTCGTTATGCGCTTTCCGCAGCTGATGCCGCCGACACTGCTAACTCGCGACAAGGGGGCCATCGAGCGCTTCCGGAAAGAGCATGGCGAAATCGTTATCAAGCCGCTGCACGGGCACGGCGGCGCCGCCGTGTTCAAGGTTGCGGAAAAGGATGCGAATTTCGGTTCGTTATACGACCTTTTCTACACGACTTTCCGTGAACCGTGGGTCGTGCAGCAATTCTTGCCCGCGGTGGCCAAGGGCGACAAACGCATCATCTTGGTCGACGGCGTCGCGCGCGGAGCCGTCAATCGCGTGCCGGCAGAGAACGACATCCGATCCAACATGGTACGTGGCGGCGCTGCGGCGGCGACGGAGCTGTCGACGCGCGAACAGGAAATATGTGACACGATCGGACCGGAATTGAAGCGGCGCGGCCTGATCTTTGTCGGCATCGACGTGATCGATGGCTTTCTGACCGAGATCAACGTGACCTCGCCGACGGGCTTGCGCGCCATCGCGAAGCTCGGCGGACCCGATCTTGCCAGCGCGATCTGGGACGCGATCGAGAAGAAACGCGGCGGATAAAGTGCCGCGCTTTGCCGCCAATCTCACCTGGCTCTTTAGCGAATACGAGTTCCTCGATCGCTTCGATGCCGCGGCGGAGTGCGGCTTCGAGGCAGTCGAAGTACTGATGCCCTACGATCATCCGGCCGAGGCGATCGCTGAGCGGCTGACGCGCACCGGTTTGACAATGGCGCTGATCAACACACCATCCGGAAATAGCGCCGCAGGCGAGCGTGGCCTAGCCGCGCTTGCCGGGCGGACCGCCGAGTTTCGCGAGGATATCGCCAGCGCCGCACACTATGCCGAAGTCACCGGTTCGCTGCGCGTACATGTGTTGGCCGGCCTTGCCGGCACGAAGGACCAACGCGCTGCTGAGACCTATCGCGACAACATGGCCTTTGCGGCTGATTACTTTGGACCGCGCGGCGTTGAAGTCATGATCGAACCGATCAACGGCCGCGATATTCCCGACTATTTCCTGCAGGATTTCGACTTCGCCGTCCGGCTCATCGAGGAGCTCGCGCGGCCCAACCTAAAGCTGCAGTTCGACATCTATCATCGGCAGATATTGCGCGGCGACGTCACGATGGCACTCCGCCGGCTGATACCGCTCATCGGCCACATGCAGATCGCCAGCGTCCCCTGCAGGAACGAGCCTGATGGCGAGGAACTCAATTATCCCTTCCTGTTCGAAGAGATTGACCGGCTCGGTTATGAGGGCTTCGTCGGCTGCGAATACCGGCCGCGCGGCGGAACACGCGAGGGCCTCGGCTGGTTTGCACGTTATCGCGAACGCACCTTGTAAGCCTTGCCGCCGCCTGCTATCTCGCCGCCACCATGAGGCGCTCCGGCGCCGCCTGCCCGGAGAGGTGGCTGAGTGGTTGAAAGCACCGCACTCGAAATGCGGCATACGGGCAACTGTATCGGGGGTTCGAATCCCTCCCTCTCCGCCAGCTCTCGAACAACAGACTGATCTTCTTGAAGTATTTGCGCCAGAAGTGATTTGGGACGCAACCGAAACGGCGTCCGGTCGAATCCTGCCGTGGCGACATGGTCAGCGTCTTTCGAATTCCCCTTCTCTTGTTGCGACGCCCATTCCCGCCTCCCACATGCTTGCGTTTGGGAAGGCCCTTTTAGACCCGCACACAGTGGGCTTATTTAATCCGCCAAGCTGAAACGGGGAGTCCTGAGCGACGTTGACGGGCGACCAGCTCGGGACGGCTACTTCAGGAGCGATGGCGTGACAAAATGGATATCGCTGCTTTCAACCGTTAGCAGCTTGGCCTTAGCTAATGTGACTTTCAGCAATGTAGCATTCGCAGATGCGACGCTGCGCACGACGGCGTGCTCCACGCTGTCGAAGGTAAGTTACAGCGGGCGCGACTACGCCATCCGGAATTATGCGGTCCGCCACAATTTGGAATGGACAAACGCAACGGAGGAATTCGACCTCCAGCTACACGAGCAGCTTTCCGACACGTTCCCTGGCTTTGCAACGATCGTACGTAATTTGGTGCGCAACACAAAGGGAGCGGACGGCCGCGAAGTCTCGGGTTCTGAAACCGCGGAAGTGCTTGGCCTCTATGGCACCAATCCGGGGCCCGTCGTGGCTCCGGCTCGGGCTTATGAGTATCAATGGGGCTCGAATGATGAAGGCACACGAACGGATAAGGTCGACGGGAAAGTGGCCGGCCGGTATCGCGTAATAAAGCGCGAGATTTCGGACGAGGTCGAGTTGATCCAGCAGTTCTTGCTCCAGGCGCCGGAAACTGGTGGCCTCGTCACAAAATCCGAAGAGACAAGCTGCTTTCGCTTTAAGCAACCGCGCTGGATGTGGAGTCAGCTGGTGCCGGCTCCACTGGAAACCGTGGCTGCCGGGTTTGATCCCGTCATGTACGCCGCCGACAACGCATGGACCCAGCTGAAGGAGTGTCAGGCCGCAAAGGGAAGTTGCGACTCGCTCGAAAAGACTTACCGGAAGGCCGTTGAAGTGCGGGACAAGGTCTGGACGGACGATACCGCTATTCTACAGCTTCGGGATGTAGGAAGGCAGGCCGGCGCGCGCGGATTTGCGCTAGCGAGGTTTCCCGAGGATGTGCCGGTCGACGAGCAGGGTTGGCTCGTTCTCGACCAGGGCTCCGGCTATCTTGATCATGACGGGCGAAAGACAACCGCAGAGCACCTGATTGCGCCCGGCGAGGCGTTCCACAACATCTTGCATCAACAGCAACTTCTTGCCGACGGCGCAGCGAGCCAGGCCCGAGACGAAACAGGCCCGGCCAAGCCCGAGACTGCTCCACAGTCCGTGGCCTTAGAAAAACCGGCCCAAGCGCCCCCTCAGGTTCAACCTCAGGCGACCCACACGCCAGCTACGCGTGAAGCTGCGGCGCGTCCCACTCACAAGAGACATCATCCCGCCCGCTTAGAAGCGAGGAGCAGCGACGATGGGCGCCATGGCCGGCGTACGGTGGCCCGCCGCGGGCCAGCCGATCGAACACAGCCGATACCTCAAGTTTCGCCGCTGGCGCGCTTGGAACCGCGAATCCGTGTCTTCTCGAGAGTGGCCCGTGGGCCTGACGACGACTTCGGCGCCCCGATAGTGCGGCTTCTGCCAAGCCCGCTGGAGCCGCCGCAATCGTATGAAGTTCGTGTGCGGAGGAACGTGTCACCGTTTTATTTTCTGTTTGAGCATTGAGCGCGGCGGAGAGTGAGCAACCGCGACTGCATCGCCCGGCTTCTATGAGACCGCGGTCGCCGCGATCTGCGCCCTGGCGACGCCGCGGCGATCGTCGTTTTGCCTCCGATCGGCCGCTATCATGAAGCCATCGAAGAAGGTCGCAAGCTCCGCATAGGCATCGATCGGGAGAACGTGCGCGACATATTGGTCGGGTCGCACGACGACCATGCAGCCGCGTTGCCGATCGATGCCACGCATGGAGAAAACATCTTTTCCGTCGCTGAGATCTCCGCAAAACATCTTCTCGTAATCCCGCAGGCCGTAGCGCCCCTTTTGGGGCAGCAGGAGCTCGGGCATTTTCTCAATGGCAAGTTCGCGGTGACTCTGCTGAAAGATGGCCCGCACATCAATGACGGAGTCGATATCTTCGCCCACCGGGGTATATTTCATAACGGGCGAGCCAGATGCTTCTGCAAGAAACTCGCATAAGCCGCGAATGCGGGAAGCTGCCCCGGCCGGGTCATCGCGATCGGCAAAGGCAAAGAGGCGCCAGCGACCGTCGGCCTTGACCGCGTGGCCCAGCTGAACGGGCTTGGCATCGGCCAAACGGATCACCGGCGCGGAGTGAAATCTCGTGCCGATCACGAAGCCTCTGGCAAGATCCTGATAGGCGGATTCACCGGTGATGATCGACGGTCGGTAACAGGTCGCCGTTCCGGCGGTATAGCGTCCCTGCCGGACGAAATAGGCCTGGACCTCGGAAGGATTTAGCTCGGTTGCGGATTTTGCCGACGCGCTCAGCATCTCGGCCCATTCGCGATCAAAGTCGATCAGTTCCTTGGCAATTGCCTGGCGTTCCGCCGAATAGGTGTGGAGGAGGCGCGGCGCGCAACGGTTTCGCAGGACGGACGCCAATTTCCAACCCAGGTTGAAACTATCCTGCATTGAGACGTTCATGCCCTGGCCGGCTTTCGGGCTGTGCGTGTGGCAGGCGTCCCCGGTTATGAACACGCGGGGAAGCTGATCCGCCAAATGCCGCGCCAGGACATCGTCGAATTTATCGCAAAGCCGCTGGCCGATTTCGTAAACCGACCACCATGCAATTTCCTTCACCTCGAAAGCATAGGGCTTCAGCACCCGCTGTGTCGCGGCGATCAAATCATCCGCGCTTATATTCCGGTTCGAGACGCGCTCGTTCTGATCGAGCTTGTCGAGCTCGACATAGATGCGAACGAGATAGCCGCCTTCTCGTGGAATGAGAACGATGGTGCCTTGGTTAGCCGATTGTATCAGTCCCTTGAGGCGAATGTCGGGGAAGTCGGTGACGGCCAAGACATCCATTACTCCCCAGGCGTGATTGGCCGAGTCGCCGTAAAGCGCCCGACCGATACAATTGCGGACCGTACTACGCGCCCCGTCGCAGCCGACGACGTAGCGGACCTTTACCGTTTCGATCTCGCCCCCGTGCGAGGAATCGAGACGCTTCAGCCTGGCGGTCACTTGCTTGGAGCAAGGATCGCTGGCGGACGATGGCGTCGAGTCGGTTTGGAGGTCGGTCAGGCGCCTCGCGTAATGCGGCTTAAGTCGAGCCGGCGACTTGCGCATGACGTCAAGAAAGAAATCATGAACCCGGGCCTGGTTCAGGATGACATGCGGGAATTCCGAGAGCCCCTCCTCCACGTCCTGAACCCGGCCGCTGCGGATAATGTTCTCCGGCTGCTTGTCGTCTGGCTTCCAGAACGTCGTCTCATTGACCCAATAACCCTCCTTCAGCACGCGCTCGCTGAAGCCGAAGGCGTGGAACATTTCGATCGTCCGACAGGCGATTCCATCGGCTTGCCCGCGGAGCAACGGGCCGGACTTCTGGTCGACGATGCAGGTCTTGATATCGGAAAAAGCTGCCAATTGTGCCGCCAGCGTCAAACCCGCCGGCCCGCAGCCAACGATAAGGACGTCCACCTCCTCCGGCAGGTTGCCGGGCGCGCCTGATGGATCGTAGCGCGCCGCCGGGTCGGAGACTTCTGGGTCGCCAGGTTCGTATCCGTTCAGATGGAACTGCATATACGAATCTATCAACCAGCAGTCCGGTCGAGCGCCCGCAGCGGAGCGCGTGCGAGATCGTTATTGAGGTGCACGAGTTGGCTGAGAAGGTTGACGAATTGCCGCCGTTGCTCGGGCTTAAGCGGCGCAAGGATGCGCTTCTGAGCTCGCTCAACGGCAGGTTCGATTTCACGCAAGATGCGCCTGCCCTGAAGCGTAAGATGCAGCAATTTGATTCTCTTGTCCTTCGGATCTCCCGAGCGCTCGATTAGCCCCTTGGCCTCAAGCCGCTCCACGACAAGACCGAGCGTGGATCTATCGAAGGCCACGAGTGCCGAGAGCCGGGTCGCATCGATGCCGGGGTTCTCTCGCACTGCAAACAAAGCGGCATACTGGACGGACGTTATATCGAATGGAGCGCATTCCGCCATGAACAACGCCCATGCGATCTGCTGCGCGCGTCGAATTAGATGACCCGGCTTGTCGTAAAGCTGGTCCATCGGCATCAGGTCTCTCCTGATTGACAGCATACTGACCTTCTGCCTACCGTCAATGCTGATGCGGATCGGCGGTTCCCTCCACCGAGATAGCGGGCAACAAGACCGGCCGGAAAATCAGGGAGAAAATGATGTTTGCGGCCGTAGCCGAACAGCCGGATTCGATCGGGTCGCGATTTGACCCTTTAGGCGAGAGCTATCTCGCCGACCCTTATCCGTTCATGGCGGAAGCTCGTGAAGCTGCCCCGGTCTTTTACAGCGAGCGCATCGACCATTGGGTCGTTACAAGATACGACGACATCAGGAGCGTTTTTCTGAACCCGCCGCTATTTTCGGCAATCAATGCCAACTCGCCATTGCGACCACCTTGTCCGGCCGCCGCTAGAGCGCTTCAGGAGGGTGGATTTGCCAGCGTGCGAACTCTCGCCAACGCAGATCCTCCGGCGCATACGCGTGTGCGCCGCATCGTCAATGCGGCTTTCACACCGAAGCGGGTGGCTGAAATCGAGCCGTTCATCCGTGCGACGGTGAGACGGTTGATTGAAGAACGCTTTCTGAATGGGCACGCCGATTTTGTGCGGGATTTTGCCTGGGAACTCCCAGTGCTCGTGCTGTTTCGCATCCTGGGCATAGAAGAAACGGAAATCGCTCGTGTTAAGAAGGGCTCTTGGAATCGGATTCTTTTCATCTACGGCCACCCCGACAACGAAGCCGATCAGGTCGGTGCCGCTCACGGCTTGGCTGAATTTTGGCGCTACGCGAAAAGCCTGGTCGCCGATCGCGAACGCGAGCAGCGCGATGATTTCACGAGCGCGCTGGTGCACGCCAAAGACGAGAATGGCGAGAGGCTTACTGCTCAGCAAAGTGCGACAGTGGTGCTCAACTTGCTTTTCGCCGGGCACGAGACTACCACGGCCATTCTCGGCAACAGCTTTCGCCGGCTGCTGGCCGATCGGCAGGCCTGGGATAACATTGTTCGGGACCCCTCGCTGATTCCCAATGCCGTCGAAGAGATTCTGCGCCTTGACTCATCGGTCATTGCGTGGCGTCGCCGGGCGACGCAGGCAACACGATTAGCCGGGGTTGCAATTCCGAAGGACGCGAACCTGCTGCTTCTTCTCGGCTCGGCCAACCGCGATCCTACCGTTTTTGCTGATCCGGACCGGCTCGACATCCGCCGGTCGAATGCAAAGGATCACCTCGCGTTCGGCTACGGCGTCCACCTCTGCGTCGGCCGCCCATTGGCACGTCTGCAGGCGCGTGTGGTCATTGAAGAACTGTCTTCCCGTTTTCCAGGCCTTCGGCTTGTGCCCAATGTAAAATACGAGTTCCCGCCGAATGTTTCATTTCGCGGACCGCTGTCCCTGCCTGTCGAATGGGATGGCTAAAAACGCATCCCCTCACGCAGGATCGTAAAACGTCAGAAGTTCAGGAGGAGACGCATGTTGCGAAGTGTTGTGAGTGGGCTAGCCGTGTTAGGACTTGCCGCTGCCGCCAATGCGCAGACGAACAAAATAAAAATCGGCTATGTCAACACCTTCAGTGGCCCAAACGCATTTATCGGCAATGATGAAAAAGACGGGTTCGAGCTGGCTCTCGATCATCTCGGCCGCAAGATGGGCAACCTCGATGTGCAGATGATCTACGAAGATGACCAGATCAAGCCGGAAGTCGGCAGGCAAGTCACTGAGAAGCTCCTGCAATCCGATAAGGTCGACGTGGTAACCGGTTATAATTGGTCGAATGTGCTTCTGGCCTCTGTCAAACCGGCGATCGACGCCAAAACCTTCATCATCAGCGGAAACGCCGGCCCGTCTCAGCTTGCGGGCGAAGCCTGCTCGCCCTGGTTCTTCTCCGCGTCGTGGCAGAACGATCAGACACCGATGGCGCTTGGAGAGCTTCTGAACCGACGCAACGTGAAGAAGCTCTTCGTGCTTGCGCCGAATTACGCGGCCGGCAAGGACATGGCCGCGGGCGTCAAGAAAACCTTTAAAGGTGAGGTTGTCGGCGAGGAATATACACGCTGGCCGGGACAGGTCGATTTTTCGACCGAGCTTTCCAAAGTGCGCTCCATCAAGCCTGACGCGGTTTGGGTATTCTATCCGGGTCAGGCCGGTGCGCAGTTCATCCAGCAATATTCGCAAGCCGGCCTGCTCGGGCAGATTCCGATCTACAGCTCGTTTACCGTCGACGCGCTGACGCTGCCGCAGCTGAAAGATCTGGCACTCGGTCATGTCAGCACACAAGAATGGGTGCAGGATTTGGATAATCCCGCCAACAAAAAATTCGTCGGGGATTTTCGCAAGAAATACGGCCGTTATCCATCATACTATTCGGCGCAGAACTACGACGCGGCGATGCTCATTGCGAGTGCCGTCGTGGCGACCGGCGGCAAGCTCGATGACAAGGAGGCCTTCCGCGCCGCGCTCGAAAAGGCCGATTTCCAGTCGGTGCGCGGCAAGTTCCGTTACAACACCAATCACTTTCCCATCCAAGACTTCTATGCGCAGGAGGTCGTCAAGGATGCGCAGGGCGAATTCACGATGAAAACGATCGGCACCGTGTTCACCGACATGAAGGATGTCTTCTACGAGAAGTGCCCAATGAAATAAGGGCGTTCCGCCTATGTCGCTCCTGATCGAGCAGACGCTCAATGGCGTTCAGCTTGCGTTGCTGCTCTTTCTTGTTGCAGCGGGGCTGACGCTCGTCTTCGGCATCATGGATTTCATGAATCTGAGCCACGGCTCTCTGTTCATGATGGGCGCCTATTTCGCCGCGACGTTCGTGCCGATGACCGGGAGCTTTGTGCTGGGGGGACTGCTCGCAATTATGTGCACGACGCTGCTAGGCTTCGCCGTCGAGGCGATATGGCTGCGGCCGTTGTTCGGGCGCGGCCATCTCGATCAGGTGCTTGGCACGTTTGGGCTCGTGCTCTTCTTCAACGATTTTGTCCGGCTCGTTTGGGGAGCAGCGGGACGCACTCTTGCGGTACCACAAATGCTTGCGGGCCAAGTGTCGCTGGGGCCAAGCCTCACGTATCCAGTTTACCGTCTCGTGCTCATTGGGGCCGGCCTCGTTGTTGCGGGCGGCCTCTACCTTCTCGTGCAGCGAACGAAAGCCGGGATGGTCATCCGTGCCGCCGCATCGGATCGCGATATGGCGGGCGCGATCGGCGCGGATGTGACCCTCGTCTCGACTTTCGTCTTCGGCCTCGGCGCGGCGCTCGCCGGGCTCGCGGGCCTGTTCGCTGCGCCGCTGCTGACGGTGCAGATTGGGATGGGCGACAATATTTTGATTCTCACGCTCGTTATTATCGTCATTGGGGGCCTGGGCTCGGTCCGCGGCGCCTTCCTAGCGGCCTTGATAGTCGGGCTCATCGACGCGCTCGGGCGCGCTTATCTGCCGGAGCTCCTGCGTCTCGTGCTTTCGCCGGTCGCCGCCTCCACCGCCGCGGGTGCACTGTCGTCCGTCGCGATTTACATCCTGCTTGCTGCCGTCCTCCTTGTGAAGCCTCAGGGCCTGTTTCCCGCGAGAGGCGCGCGTTGAGGCGGCCATCGCCGCGACTCCTGCTTGCTTGCGTACTCTTTATTCTGTTGGCACTTGCACCGATTCTGACCATTTTCGTCGGAAACGATTATCCTCTGATCGTACTCACCCGGGTGCTCATTCTCGCGATGGCGGCCGTTAGCCTCGATCTCATCCTGGGATATGGCGGCATGGTGAGTCTCGGGCACGCCGCCTTCCTCGGCCTCGGCGCTTATGCGGTCGGCATCATGACGACGGAAGGCGTGACCTCCGGATTGGTGCAGTGGCCGCTCGCAATTTTGCTGACCGCGCTGGTCGCGCTCGTCATCGGGGCGCTCAGCCTGCGCACGCGCGGCGTTTACTTCATCCTGGTGACACTCGCGTTCGCGCAGATGATTTATTTCGTGAGCGTCGGTTTGGATGCGTATGGCGGAGAGGATGGCCTCGTCGTTCCGACGCGCAGTCGATTCAGTGTACTCGATCTTTCCGATCGCACGAGCTTCTATTTCCTCTGTCTCGTTCTTCTTTTTGCCGCGATCGCCTTCGTCGCGCATCTCGCGCGCACTCGCTTTGGCCTGGTTCTACGTGGCGCGGCGATGAACGAGCGCCGTATGAGGGCGCTCGGCTTTCCCGTGTACCGTTATCGTCTCGCCGCCTTTGTTATCGCCGGCGCCCTCTGCGGACTGGCCGGCATCCTCCTCGCGAATCACAGCGAGTTCGTGAGCCCCAGCATCATGAACTGGGGCCGCTCGGCCGATCTCATCATCATGGTTGTCCTCGGCGGCATAGGCAGCGCAGTCGGGCCGCTTCTCGGGGCCATGGTATTCATGCTCGCCGAAGAGACCTTGTCGCATTTGACCACGTATTGGCAACTCATCTTCGGCCCGTTGATCCTGATCTTTGTGCGCTTTGCAAGGTCCGGGCTGATCGGCCTCTTCCCGGAGCGCAGCGGCGATGGCTGACCTGCCTCTGCTCAGCGTGAAGAGACTTCTGAAACGTTTCGGCGGTTTGATCGCCACTGACCACGTCGACATCGACGTCGGCGCCGGCGAGACGCATGCGTTGATCGGACCGAACGGCGCCGGCAAGACGACCTTCATTGCGCAAATTCAGGGCGAGCTGTCGCCCGATGCCGGCGCCATCATCTTCAGCGGGCGCGACATTGCGCGCGAGGCGGCTTGGCGTCGCGCGCAGCAAGGGCTGGCGCGCTCCTTTCAGATCACGTCAGTTTTTCTGCAATTCACCGCACTGACGAATGTCATTCTCGCAGTGCAGGCACAGGCGGGACATAGCTTTCGTATTCGTCGTGCCGCGGTGGATGAGCCTGCCCTGGTGGAACCGGCCCAGGCGGCTCTCGCGGCGATTGGCCTTGGCGACCGCGCTCACGTCCGTGCCGTCGCGCTCTCGCATGGCGAACAGCGGCAGCTCGAACTCGCGATGGCATTGGCCATGCGACCCAAGCTTTTGCTATTGGACGAGCCGATGGCGGGCATGGGCCGGCAGGACACGGCGCGAATGACCGAGATTCTCCGCAAGCTCAAAACGCAATATTCGATGCTACTCGTCGAGCACGACATGTCGGCTGTGGAGGCACTGGCCGATCGCGTCAGCGTCCTCGTCGCCGGCCGGGTCGTCGCCACCGGCTCGTTTGCCCAAATTCGCGCCGACGCACATGTCCGCGCCGCCTATCTCGGCGAGAAACATCGATGACCCGCTTGCTCGAGGTGGAGGGTGTGCACGCCGCTTATGGGCCGAGCGAGGTTCTGTTCGGCATCTCGTTGCACATTGAGGAGGGCGAAGTCATCACTTTGCTCGGCCGCAACGGCATGGGCAAGACGACGACGGTTCGCACGATCCTCGGGCTCATGCGCTGTTCTGCGGGCGGCGTGCGTTGGCAGGGCGGGCCCATCGGCAACCGGCCCTCGCATATCGTGGCGCGGCTCGGGCTCGGTTACGTTCCCGAAGGGCGACGCATCTTCCCGAACCTCAGCGTGCGCGAAAATCTTCTGGTCGCCGGACGAGACCGCGAGAGCTCGTCGGCTTGGAACCTGGAGCGCGTCTTGGATTTCTTCCCACGCCTTGCCGAGCGGCTGGACAATGGCGGCGCGCAGCTTTCCGGAGGCGAGCAGCAGATGCTGGCGATCGGACGCGCGCTGATGACCAACCCTTCGCTGCTCATCCTCGACGAGGCCACGGAAGGCCTGGCGCCGATCGTGCGCGAGGAGATTTGGCGGCGTTTGCACCAACTGAAGCAGACAGGCCTCACCATCCTCATCATCGACAAGGAACTTGACGAGCTTTGCGCGCTGGCCGACCGGCATTACGTAATCGAAAAGGGCGAGATCGTCTGGAGCGGCGATAGCGCCGCTCTGCAGGCCGACGCGGGCGTGCAAGCGACGTATCTCGCCGTCTAATCTGATGCCCAGCCCGACTTACCAGCTCTTCGAGCGAGCAATGATCGAGCGGAAGCAGATCACGTGCACGTATGCGCGTGGATATCGTGAGATTTGCCCCTACATATTGGGCCATAAGAACGGCAAGGAGGTGGCGCTCACATATCAGTTTGCTGGTACGAACTCCAAGGGCAAGCAAGTGACGGGTAACTGGCGGTGTCTTTATTTATCAGGCGTGCGCAATGCTGACCTCCGCGAAGGTCCGTGGCATGGAAAGTCCGATCACAGCCACAAGCAAAACTGCATCAGCGAAGTCGATATGGATATCAATCCAAAGAGCCCATACAACCCGAAACGTCGAATGCCCGATCGAACGCCAAACCAGCAGCCACGAAGAGGTGTTTCCGCCGGGCCGAGGCGGAACGCCTTCGCCCGTGACGCGTGGATTCGTGCGCTCCAGGCGACTTCATCGATAGGGTCCAATGCGACGCGCCTATTCGCCGATGTGCTCGAAGAGCAAGGAGCTCAGCGGGGCCTTGCTGGAGCGCTCCTCTCGGATAGCCAATCTCTCACATACACAGGACTACTGGAGCAAGCCAATCGCTATAGCCGTTGGGCGCTCCAACGTCTCGCGAAGGGTGATGTCGTTTGCCTCCTCATGCCTAACCGGCCCGAATACGTTGCGATCTGGGTCGGCATCACGCGAGTCGGTGGAATTGTAGCGCTGATAAATTCGAACGCAGTTGGCTCGGCACTTGCGCATGCGATCGCATCGGTTTCGCCCAAATACGTTGTCGTTGCGGCGGAGCTGCATCAAAGACTGCGTGAAGCATTTCCTGACTCTCCATCGTGCGAGACGTGCTCAGATCAGCAGATTGCAAACGAAGTCGCCCGCTATTCCGGAAAAACGCTTTGCGCCTTCGAGCGGCGGCCAGTCACCATCCAAGACACCGCGCTTCTCATCTTCACCTCCGGCACGACCGGTCTGCCGAAAGCGGCGAAGGTCACCCATCATCGCCTCCTGCAATGGTCGCTCTGGTTTGCCGGTCTGGGAAACTTTCAGCCCAACGACCGCATCTACAATTGCCTGCCGCTCTACCACAGTGTCGGCGGCCTCGTTGCGATTGGCTCGGTCCTCACTGCCGGAGGCTCTGTGATCATTGCGGAGAAATTCTCCACAACCCGCTTTTGGGCAGACATCGTGAAATGGGAGTGCACGCTGTTCCAGTATATCGGCGAGTTATGCCGATATCTTCTTGCTGCGCCGCCCTCGCTGGAAGAACGGCGACACAAGCTGCGTCTCGCCTGCGGCAACGGCCTACGCGCGGACATCTGGACGAAATTTAAGGAACGCTTCCACATTCCGCAGATCATCGAGTTCTACGCCGCAAGCGAAGGAACATTCTCGTTGTTCAACATCGAGGGGGAACCGGGTGCTATTGGGCACGTGCCCGCCTTTCTCGCGCCGCGCTTTCCCGCCGTGATCGTGCGGTACGATGCTGAAACCGAGCAACCTTATCGTGACAAGCACGGCCACTGCGTGCGTTGCGCGTCGAACGAAGTCGGCGAAGCGCTCGGCCGGATCGGCAGCAACTGGAACGACGCCGAGAGTCGCTTCGAGGGCTACATAAACGCTGCGGAAACCGAGCGAAAAATCCTTCGCAATGTCTTCGAAAGCGGCGACGCCTGGTACCGCACCGGCGATCTCATGCGCAGGGATGGACGCGGCTTCATCTATTTCGTCGATCGCATCGGCGATACGTTCCGCTGGAAGGGCGAGAATGTTTCGACCTTGCAGGTGGCGGAGACGCTCTCGGCCTGCCCCGGAGTGGCGGAGATCGTTGTTTACGGCGTCGCCGTCCCGGGCGCCGACGGGCGCGCCGGCATGGCCGCGATCAGGGCCGAGTCCAATTTCGATCTCGCAGCGCTCCACGCACTGGCGAGGGAAGGATTGCCGGGCTACGCCCGCCCGCTTTTTATCCGCCTGTGCCGCCAAATCGACCTGACGGAAACCTTCAAGCCCAAGAAGCAGGCTCTGATGAACGTGGGCTTCAATCCGCGTGCCACCAGCGATCCGATTTATATCGAAGATAGGGCCGCGGACGGCTATGTGCGGCTCGATGAGGCAATCTATGCGGCAATACAGCGCGGTGACGTTCGGCTCTGACCGGGAGACGCTCCCAATTCACCATGTTTTGGCCGAGACGTTGTGGTTAATCGCGCGCTGAGTTACTTCGTTACAAAGCAGGAAAAGACGATGCCAGCTCGGTCGAGAATATTGCAGGCGATGCAGGAGATCGCCGCTGCGCAGAAGAAGACGCTGGCGCCGCTCAGCGACGATCTGCCGTTGACCAATTCCGGGCTCGATTCGCTCTGTTTCGCGCTGCTCGTGGCGCGGCTCGAGGACGAAACGGGCCGCGATCCGTTCAGCGAGTCCGATGAGGTGAGCTTTCCGGTGACATTGGGCGAATTCATCGCCCTCTACGACCATGTCCCGGCCTGAGGCCACGCTCCGCGGCTTTCTTGCAGAAGCGGGTGATCTCTCCGCCAGCATCCTCCACGGTGCGGACCGGTCGCTCCCCCTCGCCGTCGCTGCGCGTTACACCGGCTTTCAAAACCGCGCCGAGTTGCGCGCTCGTTCGGTTCTGATTGCGACGGCAGAGCAACTCACGGCGGCGTGTATCCTGATAGAGCTCGATGGCCTCGCCCGGCGCATGGTGCTTTGCCCGCGAGGGCTCACCGACGAGCATCTCACCGGCATTGTCCGGCAGGCGGAGGTCGATACGATTATCTGCGACGAAGACCGCTTGGCGCGCTGGAACGGAGTAGTGCCGCAGGTAATCGCGTATCGCGAACCGTCACGGCCCCTATCACCAGGTCCGGCAGGCGCGGTCGAAACCGAATGGGTGCTCACGACATCCGGCACCACCGGCGCGCCGAAGCTCGTCGTCCATAGTTTGCGCGGGCTCGTCGGGGCAATTGCACACGTCACGCCACCCGCACGACCGCTGGTTTGGGCGACCCTCTACGACATCCGCCGCTATGGCGGCCTGCAGATTTTTCTCCGTGCA
>JAFASC010000030.1 GCA_019244955.1 Methylobacteriaceae bacterium
GACGCTGCCGCGCCGCCAGACCTCCGCGACATCGGCGAGATTTACATCGAAGCGCTGGTCGGCGGGCAGCTCTTCCGAGTTCGCCTTGGCGAGAATCTCGAAGCCTTCGGCATAGGCCTGCATGAGCCCGTATTCGATGCCGTTATGCACCATCTTGACGAAGTGCCCGGCGCCGTTGCCGCCGGCATGGATGTAGCCCTGTTCCGCGCGCTTGTCTTTCCCCGCGCGGCCGGGGGTTTCTGGAATGTCGCCCTTGCCCGGCGCCAGCGTGGAGAAGATCGGATCGAGGCGATCGACCACAGCTTTCTCGCCGCCGATCATCATGCAATAGCCGCGTTCGAGGCCCCACACGCCGCCGCTCGTGCCGACATCGACATAATGGATTTGCTTCTCGCCAAGAAACTTGGCGCGGCGGATGTCGTCTTTGTAGAAGGAATTGCCACCGTCGATGATCGTGTCGCCGGGCTCGAGCAGGCCAGCCAATTCGCGCACCGTGTCTTCGGTCGGGCCGCCGGCGGGCAGCATGACCCATACGGTGCGCGGCTTGCCGAGCTTGCCGACGAGCCCTTTCAGGCCGTCGCTCGGCGTTGCGCCTTCGCCGGCGAGTTCGCGCACCGCATCCTGGCTGCGGTCGTAGACGACGGACGTGTGGCCATTCCGATGCAGGCGGCGCACGATGTTGGCGCCCATCCGTCCAAGTCCGACCATCCCGATTTGCATAGGCCGCCTTTAATGTAACGCGCGCGCGATCGCGCCGGAGAGTTGTTTCAATCCGCCGTCGACATTGCCGTCGGCGAAATGGATGCGCATGACGCGCCGGTTGCGCTCGACGAGCACGCCCATGTCACCGCGCGCCTGCGCCGCTTCTACGATGCCGAAATCGGCGCGATAGCCGGGAATGGCGAGCGCATCGGGATGCGCCGTGGTGATCTGCAGGAAGACGCCCGTATTCGGTCCGCCCTTGTAGGCTTGCCCGGTCGAGTGCAGGAAGCGGGGGCCGAAGCCGACGCAGGTCGCGACATGGCGCGCATCGCGGATCGCAGTGCGCAGCTCGCGAAGTGTGGCGATATGCGCAGCATCGCGCTGAATATAGGCGAGCAGCGCGACGTAATCGCCGGCGCCGGCGCGATCGAGATGCGCCTTGACCCAGCTAAAGAGATCGTCGGCGGCGCCCCCGCTACGCAGCGCCTCGGCATTCTTTTCATCGGTGTAAATTTCGATGCCGTTCGCCGCAAAAACGGGCTTCTCCGGCGGTAGCGTGCCGGATTTCTCATATGCGTCGGTCAGTTCGCGTGTCTTGACCTTGCTTGCCTCGACGTCGGGCTGATCGAATGGATCGATGCCGATCAGCGCGCCGGCAATGGCCGTCGCGATCTCCCAGCGGAAGAATTCCTGGGCGAGATCATCGGGCGTTTTCACCTCGATGCGAACCACCGGGTGCCCGGCATTCTCCAGCGCCTCTATGCTCGCATCCTGCGCGAGATCGCGGTCGCCGGTCAGCGTCAGATGGACGAAGATACGATCGCGGCCGTAAACTTCGGGCGTGCCGAGTGGCTCGGCGTCGACGGGGATCAGCGCCTTGCCGTTCTTGCCCGTCGATTCGGCGATGAGCTGCTCGGCCCAGGCGCCGAAATCTGCAAGTTTGGGTGAGGGAATGATCGTCACCTTGTCGCGCCCGCCGCGTGCGGCGACGCCGAACGCAGCGCCAAGCAGGACGCCGGGATTTTCTGCCGCCTCCACATCCGGCCCGCAAGCGCGCGCCATCTGCTGCGCGAGATCGAGAAAGCGCTTGAGGTCGACGCCGATCGCGGCGGCGGGTGTCAGTCCGAACGCCGACAGGACGGAGTAGCGGCCGCCGATCGCCGGATCGCCGAAGAATATGCGGCGGAAATTCTGGTTGCGCGCGGCTTTCTCCATCGCGCTGCCGGGATCCGTGACGGCAACAAATCGGCCGCCTGCCCTGTCGCCGAAACTCTGCTGCACGCGGGCGAAGAAATAGTCTTTGAAAATATTGGGCTCCAGCGTCGAGCCGGATTTGCTCGACACGATAAACAGCGTTTTCTCGATGTCGATCGCGCTTTCCAGCGCGCGGATTTGCGCGGGATCGGTCGAGTCGAGAATGTGCAGCCGCGGTGCGCCTTGCGCCGAGCCGATGATCTCGCCGAGCACTTCAGGGCCAAGGCTCGAGCCGCCCATTCCGAGCAGCACGACATCGGCAAAACCCTCGCGGCGGACTTCCGACGCAAAGGATTCGTATTCGGCAAGATTGGCGAGCTCGCGGTCGGCGATATCGAGCCAGCCGAGCCACTTCACCTCGTCATGGTTGGTCCAGAAAGTCGCGTCTTTGGCCCAGAGCCGCGACACCGCGCGGTCGGCCTCCAGCGAGTCGAGCGTGGCCTGGAATTGCTGCTGCAAATCGGCCGCCAATGAGATCGTCTGCGGATCGACCTGATCGGCAGCATCATCTGCGACGCCGCCGACATCTGTCTGAAACTGCGCGCTCATTAGGTGTTCGTGCGCGGTGTCGGCTTGCGCTCCGACTTCGCCCGGTCGATCTGCTCCTTCGCCGCCTCGTAGACCTTCTCCGGCGTGAAGCCGAACTTCTTCAAGAGGTCGGAGAGCGGTGCGGAAGATCCGAACGTATGCATTCCGATGATCGCACCCGAACTGCCGGCATAGCGGTCCCAGCCGATCACCGAGCCCTGT
Source organism: Methylobacteriaceae bacterium (assembly GCA_019244955.1). Lineage (GTDB taxonomy): Bacteria > Pseudomonadota > Alphaproteobacteria > Rhizobiales > Beijerinckiaceae > JAFASC01. The sequence goes on from JAFASC010000030.1 coordinate 2,707, forward strand.
TCCACCGCCACGCGCGCGGTGATATGCGGCGGCAGCACCTCGTCGCGATAGCTTTGCTCTTGTTTCTCGAAGAGATGCCAGGATGGCATGCTGACGACGCGGGCCGGAATGCCTTCCTGCTTCAGCTTCTCGTACGTCTCGACACAAAGACGCACTTCGCTGCCGCTGCCGATGAGGATCACCTTCGGTTCGCTGCCTTCCGCGTCGGCCAAAACATAAGCGCCGCGCGCCACTCCGGAGGCGGACGCATATTTTTCCCGATCGAAGGTCGGCAGTGCCTGCCGGCTGAGCACCAGACAGGCGGGTTGCCGCTCGGCGCTCAAAATCACGCGATAGGATTCGGCAACCTCGTTCGCGTCCGCGGGCCGCAGCACCAGCAGCCCGGGAATGGCGCGCAATGCCAAAAGCTGCTCGACCGGCTGATGCGTCGGCCCATCCTCGCCGACGCCGATTGAGTCGTGCGTGAAGATGTAGAAGAGCGGCAGCTCCATAAGCGAGGCGAGGCGGATCGCCGGGCGCATGTAGTCGCTGAACACGAGAAACGTTGCGCCGAATGGTCTCAGCCCCGACAGCGCGAGCCCATTGCAAACCGCGCCCATCGCATGTTCGCGCACTCCGAAATGCAGGTTGCGCCCGCCGGGAGAGCCGGGTTGCAGCGTACCGGCACCGTCAAATCCGAGCTTTGTCTTGTTCGATGGGGCCAAGTCGGCCGAGCCGCCGATGAGCCACGGAATGCGTTCGGCGACGGCGTTCAGAACCTTGCCGGACGATTCCCGCGTTGCCATTCCTTTTGCGTCGGCTTTGAACGAGGGCAGGGCGGCTTCCCACCCGTCGGGCAGTTTGCCAGCGAGCAGCGTGTCGAGTTCGTCCGCCTGCTTTGCGTTGCGTTGCGCGTAGTCGCGCCGCAGTTTCCGCCATGCTTCATTCAACTCGGCGCCGCGTTTTCCCACGCCTTCGGCAAAACGCTCGCGCACGCCGTCCGGCACAAGAAAGGTCGCATCCTCCGGCCAGCCGTAAGCGCGCTTTGCCAGCCGCACTTCCTCCTCTCCGAGCGCATCGCTGTGGGCGGAGGCGGTGCCTTGCTTATGCGGCGCGCCATAACCGATGACGCTGTTGACGATGATCATCGTCGGGCGATCGTTGGTCTTCTTGAATGCGTTCAACGCCCGCACGAGCGCATCGCGATCCTCGGCGCTATCGACATGCAGCACGTTCCAGCCGTAGGCGTGGAAACGCTCGCCGACGTTCTCGTTAAACGCGAGATCGGTATGGCCTTCGATCGTGATCGTGTTGCTGTCGTAGATCCAGCAGACATTTGAAAGCTGCAAATGCCCGGCGAGTGACGCCGCCTCGCTCGCAACGCCCTCCATCATGTCGCCGTCGCTGCAGATGACGTAGACATCATAGTCGAACAGCGTCAGGCCCGGAGAATTGAACCTGGCCGCAAGCCAGCGGCTTGCCATTGCCATGCCAACGCTGTTGCCGCAGCCCTGTCCGAGCGGACCGGTCGTCGTCTCGACACCCGTCGTGAGGTGATATTCGGGGTGACCGGGCGTGCGGCTGTTTAATTGCCGGAAGTGCTTGATGTCCTCGAGGCTGACCGCAGGTCCCCCGTCATCGGCGCGCACGCCGGCAAGGTGCAGCAGGGAATAAAGCAGCATGGATGCGTGGCCGCAGGAGAGCACGAAGCGGTCGCGATTCGGCCAATGCGGATCGGCGGGGTCGTAGCGGAGGAATTGTTGCCACAGCGTGTAGGCGACCGGCGCCATCGCCATTGGTGTTCCCGCGTGACCGGAATTCGCCTTTTGCACCGCATCGATTGCAAGCGTCCGGATCGTATCGATGGCGAGGCGATCGAGCCTGTCCTCGTCGGCGCGACTGTTCGACGAAGGATCGCGCTTTGCATTCGCTGCTAGGGACATGGAAACTCGCCGATAGTATGGGCCGCGGAGCCGCGCCGCGTGAGCGCAGGATATCGAAGGCCCTCGTCAGATTGATACTACAAAGATGCCGCGCGAGGGCCGCTCGTCAACCAATATCGCTGGCCGCTTGCGATGCGCAAGATCGCACGATCGGGCGTGGTCGTCGTTTTGGAACAGAACCCAATTGCGCCTTGAAAGGACGCGCCCGACAGCGAGAATAGACACGTTGGATCAAAGCTTTAGTCCAGTTCTGCCCAATGCTTAAGCGTCACATTGACGAGGCGGGCGGAACCTGTTCTGTAGCGCTCGCTTCTCCGGCCGAGGTGTCCAGCCCTTCATGTATTTGACCGTGCCTTTCGAAAGAGCTTGGCACCATCGTGAATTGATCCGCGCCGTCGTTCGCCGCGAGCTGAAATCACGTTTCCGCGGCTCACTGCTCGGCTGGGTCTGGGCAATTGCCGCGCCACTCGTGATGCTGCTCGCCTATACCTTTGTCTTTTCCATTGCCCTGCCGGTTCAAGCGCAAAACATCAGCATCAGCGAATATGCCGGGAACATCTTTTGCGGATTGATCGTCTTCAACCTCTTCAGCGAGCTTGCCTATCGCGCACCCATGCTCTTGCATGAGCACTCGTCGTTTGTGAAGAAGTCGATCTTCCCCAGCGAGGCGATTGCCTGGATCGCGTCGATCCGCGCCTTCGTCTATGCGGGAATCAGCTTCGTCGTTCTTCTGGTCTTTCGGATCGTGACGGCGCACTGGCTGCCGGTGACCATCCTGCTGACACCCCTCGTCATCCTGCCCTTCGCGCTGATGATGCTCGGAATCGTCTGGTTTCTGATGGGGCTTGGCGCGTTCACCAAGGATGTCGCGCATTTGATGATATCGATTGTACCGATAATGATGTTCGCGACGCCGATCTTCTATACGTTCGATCAGATTCCGCCGCACATCGTGCCCTGGCTGAAACTCAACATTGTCGGAGACTATATCGATATGCTGCGCGCCCTGGTTATTCATGGGCAACTGCCGAGTGTTGCGATGTACGTCGTTTGCGTGATCGTCTCATATGCGGTGTTCATGTCGGGCTACGGCTTCTTCATGCGCTACAAGTCGGTGATCGTCGATGTCATCTGACGTGGTGATCAGCTGCCGCAATGTCGGCAAGGCGTTTCAGCTTTACACCCATTATAACGACCAGCTGAAGCAGGCGCTCCTCGGCTTTTGGAGGAAATTCTACAATCAGCATTGGGTGCTGAACGATGTCAGCTTCGAAGTCCGCAAGGGCGAGCGCATCGGCATCATTGGCCGCAATGGCGCCGGCAAGACGACACTTCTGCAAATCATCTGCGGGATTACAACGCCGACGACCGGCAGCGTCGAGGTGCACGGCCGCATCGCGCCGATCCTGGCGCTTGGCGCCGGCTTCGACGGCTCGCTGACGGGACGCGAAAATGCGCGGATCGGCGGCGCAATCCTCGGGCTGAAACGCAACGAAGTAGAGCGGCGGTTGCCCGCGATTGCCGAGTTTGCCGGAATCGGTCCGTTTCTCGACCAGCAGGTAAAGTATTACTCGACCGGGATGGTGGCGCGGCTGGCGTTTGCCGTATGCGCCCATGCCGACGCCGATATCCTCATCATCGACGAAGCGCTCGCCGTCGGCGACGAGGCGTTTCAGGCCAAATGCGAGCGATTCGTCGAGGAGTTCGCCCGCCGCGGCACG
>JAFASC010000064.1 GCA_019244955.1 Methylobacteriaceae bacterium
GCGCCACCGATCATATCGGCCCGATGCTTGACATCATCGCCAAGCTGATCGCGCGCGGCCACGCCTATGCGGCGGAAGGCCACGTGCTGTTCGATGTGCCCTCGGACGCCGATTACGGCAAACTGTCGCGCCGTCCGCTCGACGAGATGATCGCCGGGGCGCGGGTCGAGGTCGCGCCCTACAAGCGCAACCCGACCGATTTCGTCTTGTGGAAACCGTCGGCGCCGGGCGAGCCCGCCTGGGATTCGCCGTGGGGACGCGGCCGCCCCGGCTGGCATCTCGAATGCTCGGCGATGAGCTGGAAACATCTCGGCGAAATCTTCGACATCCACGGCGGCGGCATCGATCTCGTCTTTCCCCATCACGAGAACGAGATCGCGCAGACCTGCTCGGCGTTTGGCCATGACGTCATGGCGAACTATTGGATGCATAACGGCCATCTGCAGGTCGAGGGCGAGAAAATGTCGAAATCCCTTGGGAATTTCGTCACGATCCACGAATTGCTGCACACCGACAAATTCGGCGGCCGCTCATGGCCCGGCGAAGTGTTGCGGCTCGCTTTGCTGCGCACGCATTATAGGCAGCCGATCGATTTTACGGTGAAGGCGCTCGAGGAGGCGGAGAAGACGTTGGAGCGCTGGGATGAATTTGCCAGCGAATTCGGAGCGTCCCCGTTCGGACCACCTACTGCCCTTTCTGAGCGCTTCTACGACGACATGAATACGCCGCTCGCGCTTGCGCAGTTGAGTACGACGGCAGATAATCTTCGCGCGGCAACAAAGTACACGCATACTCATGAAGCAGAGATGATCCCGGCTGTACAGCAGTTCCTCTCTTCGATCGAGTTGCTAGGCATCAATATGTCTCCCGAAGCCCGAGAGAGGCGGGTCAGGGCTAGGAACCACGGCCCGGATAAAGAAACCATCGGGAGTGTGATCGAACCGCGAATTGCAGAGCGGCTCGCCGCTCGCGCGGCAAAAAACTGGAAAGAATCCGACCGCATCCGCGACGAGCTCGCCGCCATGGGCATCGCGCTGAAGGACAACAAGGACGGCACGACGACCTGGGAAGTGAAGCGCTAAACTAAACGTGCGACCCCTCTCCCCTTGTGGGAGAGGGTGGGCCCCGCGTAAGCGCGGGTCGGGTGAGGGGTACGCTGTGGTTGCCTCACCCTCATCCGTCATTGCTTCGCAATGACACCTTCTCCCATCAAGGGAGAAGGGGCGCGCCCATACATTTGCGCCTACCCTTGCCCGCGGCGGCGCACCGCCGCAGTATCTGCGGGCGGCCGCACGCCGGAGGGCCTCATGCGCAATCAACATTCATGCGCCGCCATCGCGGCATGCATCGCAATGGCGACCCTTGCCTCCCCGACTAAAGCCCAATCCCTCCTGCGCGATTCCGTCGCGGACATCGTTCAGTCGGCGATGCCCGCAGTCGTCGCCATTTCGATTAAGGGCATGGTCGATCCCTCCGGCACGGATGAAGCGCGCAAAGGCTTCAACGCGCCGCTCATCGTCGATCTCGTCGGCTCCGGCGTCATCGCCGATCCGAGCGGCATCATCGTCACCAACCGGCACGTGATCGAAGGCGCCTATTCGATTCAGGTACAGCTCTATGACGGCACGATAGCCAAAGGCCAGCTGCTCGGTAAAGGCTTGGGCGGCATCGATCTGGCGATCGTGAAGATCGATGTCGGGCACCCGCTTCCGACAGCTCTCATCGGCGACAGCGATAAAGTGCGGATCGGCGATCGCGTTCTCGCCGTCGGCAATCCCTTGGGATTATCCGGCAGCGTGACCTCGGGCATCGTCAGCGCCATCGGCCGCGATTTGCGGCAGACGTCGGTCGGCGAATTCATTCAGACCGATGCCGCCATCAATCACGGCAATTCCGGCGGTCCGCTGTTCAACATGCGCGGCGAGGTCATCGGCATCAACAATCAGATCTACTCCGACACGTCGGGCGGCGGCTCGATCGGTATCGGTTTTGCGATTCCGGTGAACGACGCGCGCTACGTTCTCGAGCAGGTCAAGGAGTACGGTCATCCACGTTTCGGCCGCATCGGCGTGCGTGTGCAGGCATTGACGCCGGGGATGGCCGACGCGATCGACTACCCCAACGATTTCGGCGTCATCGTCGCGGAGGTCGCGCCCGACACTCCGGCCGCTGCTGCCGGAATCAAGAGCGGCGATATCGTGCAGACGATCAATGGCGAAAAAGTTAGGGACTACAGAAAACTCAATCGTGTGATCGGGACGTCGCTCGGCAAAAAGGTGACGCTCGACGTCTGGAATGCGGGAAAGACGCGGAGCGTGACAGCCGACGTGGTCGAACTCACGGAGAAGCTTTGGGCTTCCTACACATCGAGTGAAGTGAAGTCCCCGACCTTCAGTCAGGTGACCGACTTCGGATTCGTTCTCGCCGACATCACGCCGGAGCTGCGCGCGCAGTACAGTCTCGATGCGAATATCGCCGGACCTGTCGTGACTCGCGTCGTCGACGATTCCGCCGCGAAAAGCGCCGGGCTGAAGGTGGGCGATGTCCTCGTCGATGCGCAGGGAACGAAGCTCAACAATGTTGCCGATTTTGCTAACCGGCTCACCGAGCTGCGCGACAGGGGCCGCCGCAACGTCATGCTTTATGTTGGCGGCGCCGGCGGCGATCGATGGGTGGCGCTGCCGCTGCAGCTATAAAGATGCCCTGCGCTAAACGCGTCCCCCCCCCTGAAAATAATCCTTAACACCCGCAGACATTAATCCTATGTAGCTGCCGTCCCCGTCCTCGAAGAGGGCGTTTCTAGAGCGGTCTGCAAACGCGGCGGGGACCGGCGCCCGCGCCCGAGGTGAACGCCACCCCGGTCCCGGGAGGCCTCGCAAATGCCGGTGCTTTCGCAAGAAGGCGGCGGCGAGTGGCCCGCCCGTCCGGCACTACGACCGGTCCGGGGTGTTCGCCCCTGGGGATGGGAGAGTGCAAGCTCTCCCGTGGAAGCGCGGGACGCGAGGACCTGAAAAAGACGCCGACACGGGGACCCGGGAAACCGGCTCTCTTTATGAAGCTTCAGGTATCGGCGACCCTAAGTCCCCGTGTCCTCTTCGCTTCTCTTTTCTCGTACGTGGCTTGCGTGCGGCGGCGATGCCGCGCGCCCAGAATTTCCTCAACTCGCCAGGCAGCGGCAACATCAATCCGAAAATCGTACATTGCAAAGCCGGCGGATCGAGCACTCCGCAATCGCAATGGGCGAATTAGCGTGGGAGGATCGTGGCGCTGACGTTGACCCGCCGCACGCAATGCCTAGTCTCCTCACCGGACAACTCGTCTTGCTTCGTGAGGGCTCGTCATGCCGATCCGCTTATCTCCAATGCTTTCTGCCATCGCCTTGTCTTGCGCGCTCTCCGCCGGCGCGGCGTTGTGGGCGACGAGCGCAGATGCGCAGAGTCCGGCCAAACAATGCGCCGATCAATGGAAGAGCGCCAAAGCAGGCGGCACCGTGCCGGCCGGCCAGAAGCGCGCCGACTACATCAAGGAATGCCGCGATCGCCTCGCCGGCCAGCCGGCGGGAGGGGTTGTGACGCCTCCGATTGGGCAACCTTCGCCGGGAAATCCGCTGAGGCCGGCTGCGGCCCCCGCCACCTCCACGACGACCACCGCGGCACCGGCGGGAAGCCCCGGTACGGCGGCCGCACCTGAAGCGGGGGCAAAGCCGAAAAAGCCGATGAGCCCGGGCATGGCCGCGTTCCATGAGCGCGAGAAGAAATGCGGCGAGGAGTGGCGCGCCAACACCGATCAGATCAAGGCGCAGACGCCGGGCATCACCTGGCCGAAATATCTCAGCGCCTGCAACAAGCGGCTGAAAGCTGCGGGGCAGTAATTTTCATGCGACCCGCCGCTCATGGACACGCTGCAGACCGGCAGCTATAGCGCTCGCGCCGGCGATGTTGTCATCGCCGGCAAAAGCGCAATCGAGAGGCTGATGCCGGCCGATTATGCCGCCCTACGGCGCACGATGGTGGAGCGTCAGGTCCGCACGTTCGATGTGACGGACGAGGCGGTCCTCGCGCGCATGCTCGCGGTGCCGCGCGAGAAATTCCTGCCGGAGAGCCTCAGGACGCTGGCCTATTCCGATGTGGCGCTCGATCTGCCGGGCGCCGCGGGCGGTCCTGCGCGGCGGCTCATGCCACCGCTGATCTTTGCGCGAATGGTGCAGGCGAGCGTAGTGGGCCCGCGCGACCGCGTGCTGGATGTCGCGAGCGCGACCGGCTACTCCGCCGCGATTTTCGGCGGGCTGGCGCTGTCGGTGATCGCCCTCGAAAGTGACGCCGCCTTCGCGGCCAAAGCCGAAACTGCGCTCGCCGATGAACCCATGCCCATCAAGGTCGTGCGGGGTGAGTTGACCTCGCCGCCGGCGGGCGAGGGTCCGTTCGACCTGATCTTCATCAACGGCGCCATTGAAGCCAACCACGAGCGGCTCCTGGAGGCGCTTGCGCCGGGCGGTCGGCTCGTCGCGATTCTCCGCGAGGCGGGCCTCGTCGCACGTGCCGTGCGCTTCGACAAGGACGACCGCGGCGAGATCGGCCGGCGCTCGCTTTTCGATGCTCCGGCTCCGATACTCCCCGGCTTCGAGAAGGCGCCGGCCTTCGTCTTCTGAGCGAGCAGATGTCGCATTTTTGCGCCACCCTCCGGCTTTCACCGAAGATTCAGCGTTCGTAACGCGCCAGCGCGGCTCCTCGGACATAAATTCGCCCGGCCGCGCTTCTGATTGTGCCCGCGGCTCAGGTCGGCGCAGCCGATCTGGCAGCCTGAGAGCGGCGTCGAGGATCTATGTCGAGGTGGAAAAGCGCGTCCGTGCCGGCCGGAAGATTCGGTCGCAGCCCGAACGCGCTGAAGAAAACGTTAACCTCGGCCCTCTGCCTGTGTTCCGCTTTGGCACTTGTGCCCGGCAGGGCCAGCGCGGAAACGATGTCGAGCGCGCTGTCGCGCGCCTACATGGGCAACCCCGACCTCAACCAGCAGCGGGCAAGCGTCCGCGCGACCGACGAGAACCTGCCGCGCGCACTTTCCGGCTTCCGCCCGACGGTGACCGCGACCGGCAATGCCGGTGTGCAGTTTGAGGAAACTCGGGCAGACGTCACCACCAGCAGCTCGAGCAGCGGTTCGGGTGGCGGTAATACGGTTCACACCCACAACCGCGCCCTGAGTTTTCCGCGCGGCGTCGGCGTCAGCGTGCAAGAAAACTTCTACAACGGCGAGCGCACCCGCAACTCGGCCAAGCAGGCCGAATCGCAGATCGATGCCGCGCGCGAGACGATGCGCCTCACCGAGCAGAATACATTGCAGAACGGCGCCACTGCTTACATGAACGTGCTGCGCGACACCGCCATCCTGAATCTGCGCAAGAACAATATCACCGTCCTCGAGGAACAGCTGCGGCAGACGCGCGACCGCTTCGAAGTCGGCGAGGTCACGCGAACCGACGTTGCACAGGCGCAATCGAGCCTCGCGCAAGCCCGCTCGGACTTTTATACGGCACAGGCCAATCTGCAGAACAGCATTGCCAACTATCGCCAGATCATTGGCGTCGAGCCGCGCCGGCTCGAGCCGGCGCAAACGATCGAGCGTCTATTGCCGAAGACGCTCACCGCCGCGATCACGCTCGGGCTCGTCGAGCATCCCGGGATCGTCGCCGCCTTTCATCAGGTCGACATCGCCGCGCTGAACGTGAAAATCCAGGAGGGCGCGCTGTTGCCGACCCTCAATGCGGTCGGATCGGTGACCCAGAACTACGACGTTCAGGGCACGCCAAGAACCCAGATTTTCACGGCCTCGGGTCAGCTGCAGCTCAACGTGCCGCTCTATCAAGGGGGCATCGAATACGCCAACATCCGCCAGGCGAAGGAGCAGCTCGGCCAGGCGCGGCTCAATGCCGACCTGCAGCGCGATACCGTCCGCGCGACGATCGTCTCGACCTGGGGTCTGCTCGAGACCGCGCGCGCCACGATTTATTCCGCGCAATCCGCGGTAACCGCCGCGGAAATCGCGCTCGCCGGCACGCGCGAAGAAGCCCGCGTCGGTCAGCGCACGACGCTCGACGTCCTCAACGCGCAGCAGGTGCTCCTCAATGCACGCGTGAGTCTGGTCAGCGCGCAGCGCGACCGCGTCGTCGCCTCCTATGCGGTTTATGCCGCGATCGGCAAGCTGACTGCCGACAATCTGGCGCTTGACGTGATCCTCTATGACCCGACGATCCATTTCGATCAGGTCAAGGGCAAGTGGTGGGGCACGCAGACGCCCGACTGGCGCTAATCGGCGAGGTCCAGGCGCGCTGAAGAGCGTGTCGCGCCAGCGCCGCACCATGTGTTTTTCGGGGGAGCGGTGGCGCACCTGACCTTGCGGATGACCCGAACGCGTGAGAGTCTTTCCGCGTCGTCGCGACTCAGTGCGGGAAGCGTGGTGTGGCGCGCGCCCTCATGAGCCCCGAGCTGCGCGACGAAGAGCGCGCGAGGCCATGAGCACAGGAAATCCGCTATCCCAGTCGCCGCCCCCGAGCCTTGAGTCGGAGCAGCGGGCGCACGAACCCTCGATGGAGGAGATTCTCGCCTCGATCCGGCGAATCATTGCCGACGACGATGCCTTGCCGCTGATGCGGCGCCCGTCTTTGGTGACCCGCGAGCCGACTGCGCCGCCGGCCGAAAGCGTATCCGAGTTTCCGCGTCCCCCGGCTGCCCCGTGGGCCCCGGCGCCTTCCGTCCATCTCGTTGCTGTCGCCTCGGTCGAATCGGAATTGGCAGGCTCGGCGGATGCGGAGTCTGCAATGGCAGCCGACCCGGATTCCTTCGCTCCGCGGGAGGAGTATGAAGCGCAAGATCAGCATGAGGGCGAGCTGCGGGGTTCGATTCGTCACTTGCCGGAAGAGCCGCACCCTGCGGTCGGTTCGAGGCCGGAGAGCCGTGTTGGCGCTGAGCCCGCACTCGCGCACGATCCAGAGGAGCGGGAGAATGCCCGGCTCGTCTCCGCCACGACCGATGCGTCCGTCGCCTCGTCGTTCCAATCGCTCGCAACCAGCATGTTCCTGCGCGACTCGGATCTCATCGCGCGCACCGCGCGCGAGATGCTGCGGCCGATGCTGAAAGCTTGGCTCGACGACAATCTGCCGGTCATGGTCGAGCGACTGGTCCGCGCCGAGATCGAGCGCGTCGCCCGCGGCGGGCGCTAATTCCGGCACCGCTCGCCTTTGCGTTCAATTGACTTCGGCGTGAGGGATCGCGTTTAAGCGGGCTGCTTTCCCGCCCGCCTGCCTCTCGCGCCAAGCCTCTCGCACCAAGCCTTATGGACAAGACCTTCGATCCTGCCGCCGTGGAAGCCCGCGTCTCCGCGGCATGGGAGCGGGCAGGGGCTTTCCGCGCCGGCCGGCCCGATCGCGTCAATGCGCCGGTCTTTTCGATGGTGATCCCGCCGCCGAACGTCACCGGCTCGCTCCACATGGGGCATGCGCTGAACAACACAATCCAGGACATCCTCTGCCGCTTCGAACGGATGCGCGGCAAGGACGTGCTGTGGCAGCCAGGCACCGATCACGCGGGCATTGCGACGCAGATCGTCGTCGAGCGCCAGCTCATGGAGCGGCAGGAGCCCAACCGCCGCGATCTCGGCCGCGATAAATTCTTGCAACGCGTCTGGGCCTGGAAAGCCGAATCCGGCGGCACGATCATCAATCAGCTGAAGCGGCTTGGCGCCTCATGCGATTGGTCGCGCGAGCGCTTTACGATGGACGAGGGCCTGTCGCGCGCGGTGGCCAAGGTGTTTGTGCAGCTCTATCGCGAGGGGCTGATTTATAAGGACAAGCGCCTCGTCAATTACGATCCGAAACTGCAGACGGCAATCTCCGATCTCGAAGTGCAGCAGGTCGAAATCAAGGGCAGCCTGTGGCATTTCAAATATCCCATCGTCGATGCGTCCGCGCGCGACACGGGCGAGTTCATCACTGTTGCGACGACGCGGCCCGAGACGATGCTCGGCGACACCGCCGTCGCGGTCCATCCCGACGACGAGCGTTACCGGCATCTGCACGGAAGCCGTGTACGGCTGCCGCTGGTGGGCAGGCTGATCCCGATTGTCGCCGATTCCTACTCCGACCCGGAGAAGGGAACAGGCGCGGTGAAAATCACGCCGGCCCACGACTTCAACGACTTCGAGGTTGGACGCCGCCACGATCTGCCGCTGGTCAATGTGCTCGACGCTGACGCAAAGATCACGTTGCGCGACAACGAAGCGTTTTTGGCGGACGTGCCGCGATCGGCGGAACTTACCGAGACCATTGCTGCGCTGGATGGACAGGATCGTTTTGCCGCGCGCAAACGCGTCGTCGAGATGATGGACGCGCGCGGCTTCCTTGCCGCAGTCGAGCCGCACACCCATGTTGTGCCGCACGGCGAACGCTCGGGCGCCGCCGTCGAGCCGTGGCTTACGGATCAATGGTATGTGGACGCGAAAACGCTTGCGGCGCCGGCGCTCGCGGCCGTGCGCGAGGGGCGTGCGAACTTCGTGCCGAAGAACTGGGAGAAGACCTATTTCGATTGGCTTGAGAATATCGAGCCATGGTGCATCTCGCGCCAGCTCTGGTGGGGCCACCAGATTCCTGCTTGGTACGCGCCTTGGGGCGCGGTTTATGTGGCGGAAAGCGAAGAGGAAGCGATTGCCGAGGCGCGCGGCGATGCCGTCACGCGCGAAATCTACGATGACGAAGAAGCCGGTGAAATTGTTGGAGACCCTGAGCGTTCGCGCGCGCTTCTGACGCGCGACGAGGACGTGCTCGACACCTGGTTTTCCTCGGCGTTGTGGCCGTTCTCGACGCTCGGCTGGCCCGACGAGACGCCGGAGCTGAAGCGCTACTATCCAACCAGCGTCCTCGTCACCGGTTTCGACATCATCTTCTTCTGGGTTGCCCGCATGATGATGATGGGTCTGCACTTGCGTCACGAACTGCCGTTCCACGACATCTACATCCACGCGCTCGTCCGTGACGAGAAGGGCGCCAAGATGTCGAAGTCGAAGGGCAACGTCATCGATCCGCTGCATCTGATCGACGAATACGGTGCCGATGCGCTGCGTTTCACGCTGGCGGCGCTCGCCGCGCAAGG
>JAFASC010000207.1 GCA_019244955.1 Methylobacteriaceae bacterium
GCCGACAAGAAGCAGGGGAGGAGCATACATGACGGGCGACCTCGACGTCACCGGGCTGATCGATCGGCAAAGAATCAGCCGGTACCAGATCACGGTGGCGGCGCTCTGCGCGGCGGTCGTGTTCATGGACGGCTTCGATGCACAGGCGATCGGTTACGTCGCACCGAGTCTCAGCGCCGCCTGGAAACTGCCGAAGGGCGCGCTCGGCCCGGTTTTTGGTGCCGGCCTGTTCGGCCTCATGCTTGGCGCCCTGATCGCGGGACCCGTCGCCGACCGCATCGGACGTAAGCCTGTCATCCTCGTCAGTGTGCTGTGGTTCGGCATCGCTACTTTGCTGACGATCACGTCGACTTCGCTCGACAGCCTGTTCTGGTGGCGTCTTCTCACCGGCCTCGGCCTTGGTGGGGCGATGCCGAATGCGATCGCGCTTACCTCCGAATACAGTCCGCAGCGCAGCCGCGCGACCATGGTCATGATCATGTTCATCGGCTTTTCGTTAGGCTCGGCCCTCGGCGGCCTCATCGCGGCGCAATTCATCTCGAAATACGGCTGGACTTCCGTCTTCTGGCTCGGCGGCATCGTGCCGATCGTGCTCGCGCCGGTTCTGTATTTCGTGCTGCCGGAATCGATCCGGCTGCTCGCCTTGCGCGGCAGCGAGGATCAGCGCATCCGCGCACTGATGGCTCGCATCAATCCCGATCTGACTTTGACGCAGGCGCATTTCGTCATCAGCGAAGAGCATCCGCGCGGCTTCACCGTGAAGCAGCTGTTCGGCGAAGGACGCAGCGTCGCGACGGTGCTGTTCTGGGTCATGTTCTTCATGAACCTTTTGGACCTGTATTTCCTCGCCAATTGGCTGCCGACGGTCATCAACGCCGCCGGCCTGTCGGTGGAACTCGCGGTGATCACGACGACTGCGCTGCAGGTCGGCGGTGTCGTCGGTACGCTCGTGATGGCGCGACTGATGGACCGCGGCAATCCCTATGTCGTTCTCGGCTGCGCATTTTTCTTAGCGGCTGTGCTGATCGCCGGTATTGGCTCCGCTGGAGCAACGATCGCGCTGCTGATTCCCGCGATCTTTGGTGCGGGATTCTGCGTCGTCGGCGCCCAGATCGGATCGAATGCGCTTGCTGCGACCTTCTATCCGACGGCTATCCGCTCGACCGGCGTCGGCTGGGCGCTCGGGATCGGGCGCATCGGTTCGATCGTCGGGCCGGTACTCGGCGGATTCATGCTGTCGGCCGGCTGGCACACGCCGACGATCTTTTTGATCGGCGCGCTGCCGGTCCTGATCGCCAGTGGCGCGGTGCTGGCGATGAGCCTCTTGCCATCCTCGAAACGATATCTCGAGCAGCGCGCGATCGGCGTGGCCGCCGCGGGCCATTGAGGCGGCGCGATGGACGACATCCTTATCGTCGGCGCCGGAATTTGCGGGCTTACATTGGCGCTCAATCTGCACACGCGCGGCATCGCTTGCCGCGTCTTCGAGCGCGCGCCGCAGATGAAGGAACTCGGCGTCGGCATCACGCTTCTGCCGCACGGGATGCGCGAATTCACCGCCCTTAATCTGCAGGAGAAGCTGCTGGCGGCGGGAATCGAGAACAGCGAGAGCCGGTTCTACAATCGCTTTGGTCAGCTCATCTACCGCGAGCCGCGCGGCAAATCCGCTGGCTATGCGTTTCCGGAAGTCGGGATCCATCGCGGTCGGCTGCAGATGATCCTCTACGAGACGGCATGGGCGCGTCTCGGCATCGAGCGCATCGAGCTTGATCGCACTTGTGTCGGTGTCGAGCAGGACGAGCAGGGCGTACGCGTGCTGTTGCAGGAGATGACGACCGGGCGGATGCTGCCGCCGGCAGAGGGAAAACTGGCGATCGCGTGCGACGGCGTCAACTCGACGATCCGCAAGCAGTTCTACCCCGGCGATGATGTCGTCTTCACCGGCATAAACACCTGGCGTGGCGTGACGCGGCGCAGGCCCATTCTCGACGGCCGAACCTATTTGCGTATCGGCTCGATTCTCACCGGCAAGATCGTCATCTACCCGATCGTCGACGATGTCGACGGCAACGGGAATCAGCTCATCAACTGGACGACCGAGATCAAGCGCGAGGCGCCGCGCAAGAACGACTGGAACAAGCCCGGCGAACTCGCCGACTTCTATTCAATCTACGAGAACTGGAAGTTCGATTGGCTCGACGTCGCGCAACTGATCCGCGAGTCCGACGTGATTTTCGAATATCCGATGGTCGACAAGGACCCGGTCGAGCGCTGGACCTTCGGCCGCGTGACCTTCGCCGGAGATGCGGCTCATCCGATGTATCCGCGCGGCTCCAACGGCTCGGCGCAGGCGGTGATCGACGCGCGCCTGCTTGCCGATACGCTCCAATCCTCAAGCGATCCGCGCGCGGCGCTGCGCGCCTACGAGGCCGAGCGCCGGCCGGCGACCGCACGCGTCGTGCGCACCAATCGCGAATTCCCGCCGGACTTCATCAACATCAGGGTCGAGGAGCTCGTCGGCGATCGGCCCTTCGACAATCTCGACGATTATATCACGCAGGACGAGCTGCGCGCGTTGTCCGACAATTACAAGAAGACTGCCGGATTTGCGCTGACCGGTACGCAGCAACAGTGAGGTTCTAAAATGTTCATCGCCATGAACCGCTTCAAAGTCATCAAAGGTGAAGAGAAGGCCTTCGAAAAGGTCTGGCTTTCGCGCGACACTCATCTCGAGAGCGTACCCGGTTTTATCGAATTCCATCTCCTGCGCGGACCTGAGCAGGACGACCACACGCTTTATTCCTCGCATTCGGTTTGGACGAACCAGGCCGCGTTTACCGCCTGGACGCAATCGGAAGCTTTCCGCGCCGCCCATCGCACCGCCGGCGACAATAAGCCGCTTTACCTTGGGCACCCGCAATTCGAAGGGTTCGAAGTGCTGCAGACGGTGCACGGCGCGGCCCGCAGCGCGCGGCCGGCGGCGGAATGAGTGGGTGCGCCGCATAGGTTTGGTTTGGCACTACGCCTGCGTCTCAGGCGACGCGTTTCTGCCCGATTGGACGGGCAGAGTGTGGGCGCTCGCGAGACTGATGGAGCTGCGTCTTGGCCACTTGCGTCTTGATCGTCGACGATGAACCGGCGGTGCGTGCGCTCGCGACCGACATTCTGTCCGATGCCGGGTTCGAGACGATCGCCGCTGCCGACGCGAACCAGGCGCTGCATCTTCTCGAAAAGGATGCAAACAATGTTGACGTTCTGTTCACCGATATTCGCATGCCGGGCGCGATGAGCGGATTGGATCTGGCGCGTGTCGCAAAGCGCAATTGGCCCCGTCTTCGCGTCATCGTCACGTCAGGCTATTTCGTCGGTGATTTTCCGTCAGCCGAATTTCTGCGCAAACCGTGGTCGGCTTCCGAGCTGGTTTCGCGCGTCGCCCAAGCCGCGGCCTGAGGCGGAGCGATTTCCGCGCCATTATTTCACCCTTGACGGGGGGCAGGGAGCGGTGAACATCGCCACCGCCCCATGAGCCATTCGGATCTATCCTCCGCAAAAATCGAGCCTGGCGTCAGCATCGGTCAGGTCCTGCCCTCGCTCGTGTTCGACCTGGCGCTTCCGGTCCTCACCTTCTTCGTGCTGACGGGGTTCGGGGTCGCAAAATTGCTGGCGCTCTGCGCCGGCGGAATCTTCCCGGCACTCAATATCGCCCGCACCTGGATCGGATCACGGCGCATCCAGCCGCTCGGCGTCATCGTCATTACGTTCATTGCGATTGGGACTGCCGCCGCCTTGGTGTCGGGCAGCGTCTTCGTCGCGCTGATCAAGGATTTCCTCCTGGCCGGGACATTCGGCCTGCTCTGCCTCGGTTCCCTCGTCGCGACGCCGCGGCCGCTGATGTTCTACTTGTTGCGGCAGTTCGTCGCCGGCGAGGACGTGGCGCGGCTGGAATGGTGGGAAAGCCTGTGGCAGCGCGCGCCGTTTCGTACCGCCATGCGGCGGGTCACCACCATTTGGGGGATCGGATATGTGCTGCAGGCGGCGATTGGCGTCACCTGCGCGTGGTGCCTCCAGCCCGCACAGGTGGTGATCATTTCACCCGTGATTGCGGTTGCCGTGTTGGCGGCGCTTGCCGCCTGGACGCGCTGGTACTTGCTGGCCCTGCGCGAGCAGTATGGGCCGGCTGTTCCCGCGATGTGAGGCCGCTTCGGCCATGCAAAGCCAAGCAATCCAGTCGCTCCATGGATTGCTTCAGTTGGTTGCGATTACGCCCGCGCCTATCCCCTTGCGCGTTTCGCTTGCTTTTTCGCCGGCGCCGCGGCTTTCGCCGCCTTTTTCGCCGGCGCCTTTGCTGCCGCGCGTTTCGGCGCCGCCTTCTTCGCCGTCGCCTTGCGCGCGCTGCTCTTGCGCGCCGGCTTCGAGCCGCCCTTCGCGTCTATCAGCTCGATCGCATCCTGCAGCGAGATCGTGTCAGGCGCGACGCTCTTCGGCAGCGTCGCATTCACCTTGCCGTGACTAACGTAGGGACCGTAACGCCCCTCGCGCAGCACGATCTTGCCGCCCGCGGGATGGTCGCCGAGCACTTTGCCGTCGCCCGCGGCGGGCGCGCCGCTCGCTTTCGCGCGCAACAATGCGACAGCCTGCTCCAGCGTCAGCTCGTCGGGATTGGTGCCGCGCGGGATCGTCGCGTTGATCTTGCCCCAGTTCACATAGGCGCCGAAGCGGCCGGGTTTCACGGCGACCGCGCCGCCTTCGGGGTGATCGCCGAGGATGCGCCCGGCGGGGGCCGAGCCGAAGCGTCCGCCGCCGCGTCCGCTTTCCTTCGTGACGATCAGATCGATGGCGCGGTTGCCGCCGATCTCCAGGACGTCGTCGTCGCGCCCGAGATTGGCGTAAGTTCGTCCGTGCTGCACATAGGGGCCATAGCGCCCGATGCCGGCGACGATCGGCTCGCCGCTTTCGGGATGTTTCGCGACTTCGCGCGGCAGCGCCAAGAGCTTCAGCGCTTTCTCTAAAGTGACGTCTTCGGGCTTCAAATCCTTCGGCAGCGATACGCGCTTCGGCTTGTCGCCGTCCTCTTCCGGCTCGCCGAGCTGGATGTAGGCGCCGAACCGGCCATCGCGCAGCGTCACCTCGGCACCGCTTTCGGGATCGCGGCCGAGCACTTTGACGCCGGGCTTCTCGCCCTCCGGCGCATTCGGATCGGGCGGCGTCAGCGTGCGCGTGTAGCGGCATTCCGGATAATTCGAGCAGCCGATAAAAGCGCCGAACTTGCCGACCTTCAGCGACAGCTGTCCGTCATTGCAAGACGGGCAGGCGCGCGGATTCGAGCCGTCGGCTTTCGGCGGAAAAATGTGCGGTCCGAGAAGCTCGTTGAGGCTGTCGAGCACTTCCGTCGTGCGCAGATCCTTGGTCTCGTCGACCGCGCCGGAGAAATCGCGCCAGAAGTCGCGCAGCACCTGTTTCCAGTCGATCTCGTGATTGGAGACCTGGTCGAGCTTTTCTTCGAGATCGGCGGTGAAATCGTATTCGACATAACGTGCGAAGAAGCTCTCGAGAAAAGCCACGACGAGTCGGCCTTTGTCCTCGGGATAGAGCCGCTTCTTGTCGATGCGCACATAATCGCGGTCGCGCAAAACCGCGAGCGTGGAAGCATAAGTCGACGGCCGGCCGATACCGAGCTCTTCCATGCGCTTCACCAGCGTCGCTTCGGTGAACCGCGGCGGCGGCTCCGTGAAATGTTGCGTCGCCTCGATCTTTTCGCGCTTCAGCTGATCGCCTTCCGCCATGGGCGGAAGCCGGCCGGATTCATCGTCCTCGTCGTCGTCGCGTCCCTCCTGGTACAGCGTGAGGAAGCCGTCGAAGCGCACGACCTGACCGGTTGCCCGCAGGTCGATCGTGCGCGAGCCCGCCTTCGCCTCGATCTCGACGGTGGTGCGCTCGAGCTCCGCCGATTCCATCTGGCTTGCGAGTGTGCGCGTCCAGATCAGGTCGTAGAGCTTCTGCTGCTCGGGCTCGAGCTGTCGCGCGACGTGCTTCGGCAGGCGCGCCATGTCGGTCGGCCGGATCGCCTCGTGCGCTTCCTGGGCGTTCTTGGTCTTCGCCGTGTATTTACGCGGCGCGCCTGGCAGATATTGCTGGCCATATTCCTTGCCGATGACCTTGCGCGCG